>JAPUDW010000234.1 GCA_027492915.1 Bacteroidota bacterium
GTGCCTCAGCCAGCATAAGAACATGATGTGTACCATCATTTATGGTGATGATAAAGTTGCTGTGGATGCGTGTGTTGCTGACGATAAAACGACCCTCACACCAGCTTCATAAAGTTGTTGTGGAGGAATGGTATTATTTGCATATCCTTTCTGATTTCTTCCTCCACAGCTACCCTTACCAACAAATGTGCAATTCCAAAATTTGTTTATATAATGGATTTCATTGATGGTTGAGGAGCGTAAGCCATGAAATAGCACAAACAAATGGATAATTATTGCCCTTATTAAATCCCTGCAATGGTTCAATAGCAAATGGGAATAAGGAGCAAGTAGTATGACAGTAAGAAAACTGAAGAAATACGCTATCGTGCAAGTTGAATCTGACTCAGAACCTTCAAAGATTGCTCATACAGTTGCACAGAAGTTAAAAGAAACGGGCGGGACTGCCATTCGTGCAGCGGGGAAAGATGCAATATATCAAGCTCTAAATGCGTTGGCAATCGTTTCGGAACAACTAATTGTAAAAGATAGTGTTCTAAACGGCACAAATAATTATCTAAAGGTCGATGTCGATGGAAGTATGCAGCTTTCGATTGTATTCGTCGTGTGGGTGCAACCGAATATGATCTCCAGTTAATGAACATCTGGGGAGTGGCGTAGTTATGGCGTATTTCCCCGACCTATAAAACTCTCAAGTACATGTAACCCAAGAAAAAGTTGGCTTCTTTTTGCCAACTTTTTTCTTGTTGGGCTTGTTATATCAGACTAAGGCGATTGCGCCATTTGGGATCGCGTCCCGCATTGAACAGGTCAAGTGTCATTTGCCGCTGTTGAACACTCTCGTTGATTGTTTCAACTGTTTGTAAGGGGAGTGATATTATATGTATTTTTGACGGTCATTTTCTTGACAACTGTGAAATTTCAGCGTAAAATCACGAACATACATTCGCATACACATCCCACTATTTCTTCAGTTTGATGTGTGTGCAATCAGCCCTCCTCATCATCGCGGTATCCATCGTAGCACGGGGCTACCATCGTCATAACCATCGCAGCCCTGCAAAGATTAACCATTGTAGTTCATCTGTTTGATCGCTGGACATAAGTTACTGTTCGGTTTGCCCTTGCCTCTCGTCAGTGAGGTGATCGGCATTGAATACCTAACTTAGTAATTTTGTGCTACCAGCATTTCGGTGAAGAACATGGATTAATCTTGTGAGGTGCAGCGTGGGCGTTAGAAAACCTTCAAATAGAGGTAAAAACATTATCGGGTATCACTCAGCCATCAAGACAGGCAAGATGGAGGCTTATGAGTCAACTTTGGAGTGCGATTTTCTTTTCACGCTTGATTTTGACCCTCTGGTTAAGAATTATTACACTCAACCTCTAACAATTGAATATCAGCATATGGGGAAACGATATAAATATACCCCCGATGTATTAGCCGAGTCAGATTATCAGCCTACTCTCCTTGTTGAATGCAAACCTCAGAGACTCGTTAAACGCGAAATCAACATTCGCAAATTTAACGCAGCTAACGATTATTGTTTGGAGCGCGGATGGCAATTCAAAGTTGTGACAGAACAAGAAATTCGTCAGGGCTTTAGGCTAAAAAATATCAAAATGCTCGCGCGATATGCGCGAAGCGAACTAGATTCTGCTGTTCGCGATCTGATTTGGGAAACTTTGCTTACGGCAGATTCACCCCCAACTGTTCTGGAATTAGCTACGAACGCCATACCCGACAATCTAAATATGGGCATAGTGCAGATTTACCGCATGATCTTTAATCATGAACTTTGCGTTGAGCTTGATGAGAATTTAGTCTCGGTCAATTCATCGGTTTTGCTTGAGATTAGGTAAGAAACGGGTCGGAATATGCCTAACTTTCGTGAAGGACAAAAGTTTTATTGGCAAGGCGCAAAGCTAGTAGTTGTAAAACTACGATTAGGGGATAAGGTTGAGGTTGAAAATCTTGATAACGGTACGCCTACACTGGTTGACCTAAAAGACCTGCTTGCGAGTTATCAACATGGAGAATTACGGTTTTTATCTTCTGATAATCAATCCCAAATAATCTCATCCGCTGACAATAACAGTTCGGGTTTCCGTGATCGCCACACATACCCAGTCGATACACAAAAAATAATTGACTACAGATTTGGAATCATTGAACCACTCTTGAACTTGCCTGACAAAGTACGCCACCGAGCCGTACATGAACTTGCACAAAACATGAAGGGTGTTGTAGACCACAGCGGAAAGAAGTTTCCTAGCGCCTCCACTATTTTTCGCTGGATTAAGTTGGTGCAAGTTAAGAAGACTAAATTTGCTTTAGCCCCCGATAATGAAAGTAAAGGCGCTCCCGGTGTACACAAACTTAACACTGCTTCAGACACAATTATTGAGCAAGTCATCAATGAAATCTTTCTTGTTCCTGAGAAATGTTCTGCTAGGGATGTTCATTATGAAGTGGAACGACGTGTGGAACGCGATAATTCTATGCGGAGTTCTCAGAGTCAACTTGAAATCCCAAGCTATGCAACTGTAGCACGTAGAGTTGCAGAAATTGACCCGCGCAAACTTTATGAAGCCAAACATGGAAAACGGGCTACTGAATTATATTTTGCTCAGATTGGCAAGTCGGAAATTGTCAATAGCGTACTTGAGAGGGTTGAAATAGATCATACCATCCTTGATGTAATTGTAGCTGGCACAAAAGCTAGGCTTAGATTTACTGAGGCGTTTGATGTCTGTACAAAGAATGTTCTGGGTTGGGATATTGGATTTGATCCTCCCGGCTTTGAAGCTGTGCAAAGTTGTCTGTTCCATGCTCTTTTGCCGAAAACGGATATGAAAGAACGATACGGAACAGTCAACGATTATCTCCCATATGGTTGCCCAACTACCCTCGTAGTAGACAACGGATTAGATTTTGTTGGCAAAGATTTACTGGATAGCTGCTATCTCCTAGACATTGACTTGGCGCGGATGCCTCCCGGAACACCTCAATATAAAGGTGGGGTAGAACGATTTCATAGAACTTTGGAGGAGCGCGTTATCCATCCTATGCCGGGAACGACATTTTCAAATCCGCAGCAACGGGGCGATTATGATAGTGTCAGTCAAGCAGTAGTTACGGTAGATGAAATAGATACTCTGATTGCTCGGTTTATTGTTGACGATTATTCCCAGTCCTTTCATGAAGGGCTGGGCGCGATTCCTGCTAAAGAATGGGAACGAAAAACGCGATTTGGCTTTACTCCTAATTTGCCACCAAATGTTAGAGACCTAAAGATAATGCTTGGTAGGGTAACTGAGAGAACCATTCAGGCATCTGGTATTTCATTTAAAGGCTGGCGATACAACTGTGCTGACCTCGGCAGTCTACGAGACCGCCTTGACGGCAAAAAGGTCAAGATCAAATATCATTCAAGTGATATCGGTTGTTTATATGTGTTAGACCCCTTTGAAAAGCATTATATTGACGTTCCAGTGTTACCTCATCAGGGTTATGAACCGGGTATGTCTCTCTGGAAAAGACTCATTATGAAACAACTAAAAAACGACTCAGAAGACAAAGAAGATACGCTTGCAATTGCTCAGGCTCGTTATAGACAGCGTAATACGATCCAAGACGCAGGTAAACAGAAAAAACTTGCTACTAAACAAGAAGCACGATTGGCACAAAAACCCAAGAATGTCGCTACGAGAAATGACACCCTTTCGCATGAGCGCCCTGAGATAGATGACGTAGTTCTTAGTGATAACACCAGCACATATGAAATCTATTTTGATGACGACGATTAGCCGTTTCTAACAACTATGGATCAAAACATCATGATCACAGACGCGACTACACGTATTAGTAAATCAATAATTCCTTATCCACGCTTTGAAGAGTTGGTACGTGAGATTGAACAATGTATTGAACTGTCAAAAGCTACAGGAGAGCCGCATTGTATGTTACTTGATGGTGAAACTGGAACTGGAAAATCAACTGTTATCAAATATTTTGTTCGTGAAAATAAAAGGTATGAAGCATCCACTGGGATTGTTATCCCTCATCTCATTCTTACTACGCCATCCCCTGTGACGGTCAAAGGAATGGCTTCAGTAATGCTAGAAAAAATTGGTGATCCTGCTTATGACAGAGGTTCACAAACTTCAATGAATGCTCGGCTAGTCAACCTTATCAAAGAATGCAACGTAGAAATGGTCATTCTTGATGAAATTCAACATCTTATACGTTCCGATACCGATAAAGTGTTAAACGATGTATCTGATTGGTTAAAGGTGCTTATTAAAGAAACAGGTGTTCCCTTTTTGATTGTCGGAATTAAGGGCAAAGCAAAGAGGATATTACAAGCAAATTCTCAATTAGAAAGACTATTCCCAGTTAGAGAAACCCTTAAACCATTCGGTATACAAGACTTGGATTCTTTAAGTAATTTTATCCTTACAATTGAGCAGAATGGTCTGATTAAGTTTTCTGATGACCTTTCTAGGCAGGAGTTAGTGCATCGTATTTACTGCGCTACATGCGGTACTGTTGGGCACATCAAGAGTTTGCTTGTTTATGCGAGTTTCCTACAACAAGAACAAAACCTGACTGAAATTACGCCATCTTTACTTTCACAAGCGTTTATTAAGCGCTTATCTACACATCTCAACGTAAAAAACCCATTTGAGTATCCACGCACTAAAGAGATCAACATATTTTGATGTGCTAATTGCAAATGGGAACATCCTTATAAAGTTAAGGCAAAGGACTAGAAATTTGACCACAGATTTTTGGAGAGTACCACTAAGAACAGATATTTATGACCGTGAGAGCTTAGCTTCGTATAGTTTTCGCACAGGTATACGGAACTACGGTGTAGACTACACGTTTATAAATAAATTGTGTAGAGCTATGGCGCATGAACCACGAGTAAAAGAAACGTGGAAGTATCTAAGCAGTGGCGAAACATTTGAAGACATATCACGACTTTTATGGTTGAATGAAATGCAGCTATACAATGCAACTATTCACCCCCTAGCTGCATTTTTCAACTCATATTTTCATGAATTGACATATATTCAACTATTTAGCACTCCTGCCAAATTACCAATTTTGGTAGGTCACAATTATCAAAGGCATGTAAGACTTGAGGCAAAAAGTGCTGTCTGCCCTTGTTGTAATAGAGTCCACCCATATCATAAGGTTGACTGGATACCTTCGTTAATCTCAGTATGCTTAGAACACAACTGCCTTTTACTCAATAAATGCCATTCTTGTGGGGCTGATTTTCGGGCTCAAGATATTGTGTTGAATAAATGCCATAACTGTGGAGATGCATTATCTAATGGCCCAATCATAGATATGTCGCACGATGAATTTGGTATGAATGCTCAACATACAACTTGGAACTTGTTATTTGCCGAATCATCGGGGCAATATTTTCCGATCCCTGAATTATCAAGAAGAGCCGCATACCAAACAATTTATGGACTGTCATCATTTTTGCGCCTCCATAATAAAAACAATTTGAGCTTGGGTAGCGTATACAATGCTGCTCCTATAGACGGTATGAAGGCAACAAAAGATAGCTATCAAAGTTATTTGTATACCGCAGCCTCTTTTAAAGCATTAGTGGATTGGCCTCATGGTTTTTTTAGATTTTTGGACGACTATAAGACAAATGTTCCTTTAGGGTCTAAAACACCACGGAGAGAGTTAGGCTCTCTCTACACAACTTGGCTTGCTAAGCAATGGGCTTATCCTGATTTTAAAATTATTCAGATAGCATTTCATAAGTATTTCATGGAGAATTATGCGATGCTTACCAACGTCAATTTGTCAACCTACTATTCGCGTAACCGTGAAATCGTTGATGGATATGAATATTTAAACATCAAACAGGCCGCAAAATCTCTCGGATGCTCTTCCCGCTACATAAAACACATGACAATAACAGGTGTAATTAAGTTACATGAAATAAGCGATTCAAGTCAGAAGTGGATTCTTCGTCAGGATATCAATGAAATAAAAATTAAATGGGAGCGCTCAATTACCCTCAAACAAATCAACGATGAATTCGGCATTAATTATCAAATGATAAGATCGTTAGTGGATATAGGCATGATTAATAGGTTAAGAGGCCCCGAAATTGATGGCAGTTCCAAGGCAGTTTTTGATAAACTAGAAGTTGAATCTCTCGTAAATGGTATTAGAAAGAATACATACCTCGTTAGTTCCCAAGATGGCTTATTCAACATTAAGGGGTCTATACACCTTCTGGGTGCATTGCACATGAATGTCCCTAAACTATTTCATGCCGTATCTATTGGATCACTTAAAGCATGTTACTTGGGAACTGACAGACTGGATGAAAAGTTTCTACTCAGCAATATTAGGTTTAGGCGATCTGATATCACTCAATACATTGCGAAAGTAATTCAAGAAGAGGGTTGGGTAAGAATTAAAGAGGCATATCCGATTCTGAGAATCCGGCTTAACCTTTTCAGACGTTGGGTGAATGCAGGTTTAATTACCCCTGTAGCTGTTCTTGCATCAACCATGTATTTTGATAAAAATGAACTTGAAGCATTTGCCCAGAACCATTTGTTTAGTGCGGAAGTAGCAGAGTTACTTGAAGTAAGCCTTGGCACAGTGCAGGAATGGGCGCGAAGAGGTCGGCTAAAGCCTATTTGGAGAGGCAAGAAAAATGAACACTTCTTATTTGAACGCTCAGGACTTGAAAACTATTTACCTGAATACCGTATAAGTGCATTAGAGTTGGCAAAGTTATGGGGCTTATCAGAGCCATATGTGTATAAATTAATACATCAAGGGAAAATCAAACCTATTTCTGGACCGGGAATTGATTCATTTGAGACGAATTTGTTTTCGCTGAGAGTATTAGAAAGAATCCCCAAACCATAATGTTTATACATTTGATTGTTTAAGACCCACTCAATGTCAGAGGGGGTCTTTTGTAGATCAGGTAAAAAAGTCATTAACTTTGCAAAAAAAGTCAACAACTTTGAGAATTAACATGTTTAACAGGTGGTTACGCCTTCAAGAAGCGGTCATAAAAGGGCTGCTTCGGCTGGTCGTTCTGGTTGACGAGGCCAAAGCCATTATGCATGGTATCCGCCCAACCATACCACACGCAGCAGGCCACCTTGCCTGAATACAGGTTTTTTAGACGACTGATGAAACCTACTGCGTAATCCGCTACATCGTTCGGCGGGTCGTTGGGGCGGTCAAGCACTCCCCACTCGGTAATCCACACCTGCGCCCCCGGCATGATATTGCTGTAGGCATCAATGTCTTCGTCGATGCTGCCGAACGGGCTGTACTTGTTGCCGACCGGCCCACGCCCGTACGAATGGCAGGCGATGGCATCCGGTCGGATTGTGCTGGGCAAGGCTGCGATTGTTGCACGGGCGTAATTGCCGCCTTGAAACGGCCCACCAACGTGACCACCTGTGATAATTTTGACCTTGGTATCGACGGTGCGAATTGACTTAATGGTTTCGGACAGCAAGTGGGCATAATCAGTTGGCTGCATAGGCACTGCAGAACTGGCGATGCTCATCGGCGTATCCTGCTCGTTCCAGATCTGGTAGGCCGTCACCCAGCCGGTTGAGACAAAACGAGCCGCAATTCGCCGCGCAAAATCAGCGAACTTGGCAGTCAGTTCGCGCCACTTGCCGGTATCCATATTCGGCCAAACATAACCCGCGCCTTCACCATAAGTTTGATGCGTTAACACGAGGATGACCTTGAAACCTGCGTTGGCATAGGCTTGAATATAGGGTGCATACAGGTTGTAAGCGGCATCGAGGTCGGTTGAACCCCGCGCCATCGACACTGAATAAGCAAAGCGGACAAAGCCAGCTCCCTTCATTCGGGCAGCAGCCGGTTTGCCGAGGGCGTGGAGTATGTCAAGGTTGATGCCCGTCATATTCAGAGCATTTAGGCCGCCGGTTTCGTCCGCCATCAAGTAGGGTGCCGACGCGTAGCCTTCAACGGTTTGCGGCGACCGGATTTTGATCCACTGGTTTTCTTTACCGACCTTGAGCAAGGTGCGCCCGTGCGGTTCCAGAGTTTCGATGCGGTCAAACGGGGTAAGCTGCCCGATTACCTTGAAGTCGGTACCGGGGCGCTCACGGATGCGAAGACCTGTTACGTTCACTTTGAGGAGCAAACCCTGCCAGTAGATCATCATGGTGGGGTCAACGACATCCGGCAGAATGTAACCGGGCAAGCCTTTCCCCGGCTGCTGGACGACGATTTTGATGGATTGGGTGGCTGAACCTGATTCGCCGATGACATCCCCGACTTTGACCGATTGCCCGATGGTGACGCGGATATTATTCAGGCGTGCATAGGTGGTGATGTAGTTTTGGCCGCTGATGGTGGTCGATACCTGCGCATACTGCCCGTAGCCGAGGTTATTGGCGATACGCACCACACTGGTGACGATTCCCGCTGCGCCGGCACGAATCGGCGTTGTTGAAGGGGCATAGACGTCGATACCTTCGTTAGGTCTGGTATCAGTGGCTGTGGTTTCGTTGAAGCCACGGGTGATGCTGGCCGGACGTGCATCGGACATCCACTCCAACGTAAAGCGGTCGTTGATATTGCCGGGGCTGAGCTTTTCGCCATAGCGGTCGTTCTGGGTGATACGCTGTTGAAGGATGGCCGCCAGCTCGGCAGGCGTTGCGGCACGGATGACATCGACACGGACGACGGACGGGTAAACACGACGAATGTGGGACAGGGCATCGCTGCCGACCCAAACACCGGGGGCTTGTACGGCGGTGATATTGCGATAACGGTTGAGGTCGTTGCCAGCAGGCGAACGCACGATCACCACGCGGGTAAAGGCTTTGGTGTAAGCATCGGTTGCTTTGAGCCAGTTTAGGAAGTCGAGTTCGGGTAGCACGAGCGCGTGGGAGATGGGGGGCTGCGTCGTCATTGGTCTTCCTCCAATATTCGTCATGATAAAGTAACTTCATTGTACCGCACTGGCTTTGACTACAGCAGGACAATGGGCGTAATCGATCATTTTTAGCAGTATAGGCGTTGGGAATTATTGCTCATAGGGTGTTACAAAAATGTAATTTCCTATGGGTGATTTGGCTCGCTCACAACCTCACCCCCTCCAATTTGCTGAGTACAACTTAGAGAGGGGGAGCAAAAGAAAACTCTGAGGATATGAGTCTGAAACTAACATAATAACTAAGATGAAAAGAAAGTTTGCTCCTGCCATTTAACAATAAATCATTACTTTTTGTGTCGTAATAATGATCGTATGTCGGAACGTTTTTTCGTGTGTTGGGCGTTGTAAAGCCAGATTCCGGCGGCCTGCACGATGAGCAGAATGATGATGAGCAGGATGGTTAGGATGATGAAAGGGCGTTCACGATTACTGAACTGTTCATATAGGACAGTGTGTATAAACACCAGCGTAGCGAGCAGGTAATTAAAACGCTGCAAAAACTTCCAGCGTTTGCCTTTGAAATAGCGGAGTGAGATGTCGTTCGACACCACCAGCAGCATGACCAGAACAACGGTTGCGAGTAGGCCGATGTTGTTGCTGATTCCGCTGGGCGACAGCAGCAAGTCATAACCCGCGCCCTGCGACTTTGGGCGAAGAAATAAATAAAGGATGTTGCCGCGTGTGCGTCCTGCTGTGGCGAATACGACATGGATGCAGCCGGTGATGCCTGCCCAGATGCCAACATCACGCCGAAAACTGAGGTTGACTGGATTACGCCGTTGAAACAGCAGTTTATAGGGGCCGATGAGCAGCGAAAAGACAATCAGGATTAATGACATGTAGCCACAGCCGAGTGTGAGCATATACACTAAATCGGCATATGGGGCGTAGAGATGAATAACCCAGCAGGCGATAACTGTTAGCACCGCCAGAACAGCATGTGTGCGCCAGCGCTGCCAACCGATATTTAGAAACGTGAGAAGATGCATAAGGTGTGTTGAATAGTGAATACTCGGTCTAGATTGTTGTGGGCGTAAGCCTGATTATAAACCTGAGTATTACGGTTGGGCTTAATCTATGTTTGTTTTAGGGTATGAGTATGCCGTATAATCACCAGAGGGCGTGCCTGCCCGGCAATTGAGGAATCGTTATGGCAGATGACCTAATCGGCAAAACAATAGGCGGCTACGAAGTTCAGGATGTGATCGGGCGGGGCGGTATGGCAACCGTTTTCCGTGCGCATCAAGTCTCCATGAATCGCTCGGTCGCCGTTAAGGTACTGCCGGAGCAGTACGTCAGCGATGACACCTATATTCAACGCTTCAACCAAGAAGTGGCGATTGTTGCGAAGTTAGAACACCGGAATATTGTGCCGGTGCATGATTATGGTGAATATAATGGGCAGCCGTATATCGTCATGCGTTATATGGCAGGTGGTTCGGTCGATGATTTGCTGAAGAATGGGCCGTTGGAACTTGAAACGGTGGCGGATATTGTCGAGCAAATTGCACCGGCGCTGGATTATGCCCACAGTAAGAATGTGCTGCACCGCGATTTGAAGCCGAGTAATGTGCTGCTGGATGATGACCGTGGCGCGTATTTGACCGACTTCGGCATTGCGCGTGTGTTGGGTGAACAAGCTCACTCCGGCATTACGACGCAGGGTGTCGTCGGTACGCCGAGCTACATGAGTCCTGAGCAAGCACAGGGTATGCCCCTCGACGGGCGCAGCGATATTTATGCGCTGGGTATTATGCTGTTTGAACTGGTGACCGGTCGCCGCCCGTTCGAGAGTGACACCCCCTATGGTATCGCGGTTTTGCAGGTGACAACCCCACCGCCGTCGCCGCGCAGCATGAACCCCAACCTGTCGTTCGCGATTGAAGAAGTGATCTACAAAGCGCTGCGGAAGAAACGCGAGGAGCGCTTCCCGAACGCGGTTGCACTCGCCGAAGCCCTTAAACGTGCGCTGAACAAGCCCGTCCTGTCGATGCATGACACACAGCCGAACTTCCAACGCCCCACTGCGCCGGAACCCTCGCCGCCGCCTGTGCAGCAAGTGCCGGTCGCGCCATCGCCACAGCAGTCGTCGTACAGCGTGCCGATGGTTGCGCCAATGACACCCAACCCTGCAACCAGCGGCTACATGCCGGGTTATGTGCAGCCCCGCCGCAAAAAGCGACCGGGGAATGTATGGGCGAGTGCCGCGCTGGGCGGGTTAATCGGCTGTGGGTTACTGGCGCTGGTGGTGCTGATTGTGACGATAGTGGTGACGAATATCAACCAGCGGACGAACGTGGTGCCGACGGTTGAGCAAGGCCCCTCGACCGCCGATGGTTCCGGTGACGCGCAGGCTGGAACGATGCCCACGCTTGACCCGACCAGCGAGGCCGGACGTTCCAATCTCATTCCGCCCACACGCACGCCGATGGGTAACACGCAAATTGCGCCCGTTGGCGTTCGGGGGACGGAGGGGGCAAGCGCCGCTCTACAGGCAATTGGTGGTGTGCTGGTGTATTTTGACCAGCGTGACGGAAACTATGACGTTTATAAAATCGACCTCGCCACAGGCATTGAAACCCAGTTGACGACCGGTGGTGATGTTGACGACTATCCAGCCGTGTCGCCGGATGGCACGATGATCGCGTTTCAATCCGACCGTGACGGCGACTTCGACATTTATGTGATGGATATGGATGGTGGGAATGTGCGCCAATTGACGGATAACACCGTGTTGGACAATGTTCCCGGTTGGACACCGGATGGCAAACGGATTATTTTCTCGTCGGACACGCGCAACGACGGCACCTTTGACGTGTTCGCGATGCAGCCGGACGGCAGTGGGTTGACGCAGATTTTTAGTAACAATCAGCGTAACAGCCACCCGCGCTTTAACCCTGATATGACCGAGTTGGTCTTTACAACCGGCGCACCACGCGACAGTGCAACATGGGAAATCGGGCATTACGAGATGGAAACGGATACCTTCCGCCTGCTGACGGATAACGCGACCCGTGACCGTTCGCCGGGTTACAGCCCCGACGGCAGCACCATCTTGTTCCTAACAGCGGGAA
>JAPUDW010000235.1:0-6133 GCA_027492915.1 Bacteroidota bacterium
GTTCTGGTCGCCGTTGTCGTTATCGTCATCCTCGCCCTGCTTGGCCCGACGATTGGTAACATCTTCTCGAACCTCGTTGGTAACCTGTAATTTTCAGTTGTAATGGGGGATGGCAAGTATTTGCCATCCCCCATTATTTTCCGTTCAATTGTTATGATGAATATTACTTCGCAACTGTAAGTCCGCCGCAAGGCAGCGAAGGTATGCTATAATATGTGAAACATATTATGGTATTCATACACAAATGGACACTTATAACGACCCATCGCTAGAGCGTTTTCATAAAACGCTAAAAATCGCAATGAAGAATGAAGCATTGCTCATGATTATGGATACACTTGTCAAAATGGCTGAAGTTATGGTGGATAAGGGCGAAAAGGAACGCGCGGTCGAGATTCTAACTATCGCCATGCAGTACCCCATGCGCCAGACCACCCGCGTTCGCGCCGAAGAAATCTACTCGGATTTGGAAAGTATGCTTTGCCCCCGTGCTATTGTTGACGCCAAGTCGTTGGCGGAAGAAATCACGCTGGATGACCTCATGGAAGCGATCCTCGGCAAAGAGTAAGACTCACCCCTCTAGCAAATTTAAAAACACACTAAGGGAGACATCTCCCTTGTTTTGATTTTGTCTACCTCTCCGTTTTTCCTTGGCGTATGCCCCAAACTGCTGTATAGTCGTCACATTGTTTGCTCACATTGTCATGATGATCATTGAATTGAATTATGCCTAATCCTGCTGAACGCAATCGCATTTCTCAACTCACTTCTACCTATGGGCCGGATGAACCGCCGCGTCTACCCTTGGACTTCGGCGATTTTATGTCGCTGCTCTGGCGTCTGGATAAACACGCGGAAGATGCGGCACGGGTGCGTTACTATCGCAAGTGTGCGCTGTCGTTGGCAAGCGGTTTAGGTATGACAGGACGCAGTATTTACCGGCTGGTGGAACAAACCGCGCCGGGGCAAATGTATGCCCAATTGCCAAACGCCCCTTACCGTGGGACAAGCCGGCTGGTGGATGCGCAAGACCGTAAAGCCGCGATTGCTCAATTGGCACAGCTCCGGCTGGATGTGCTGCGAATCGGCACCTACCACGACCAATGGACAGTAAGCTGGCCGGGCAGCGGCATCATGGATACCGAACTGCGCGACCGTGTGTTTGCCGTATTATTCGCCGCGCTGCAAGGCCAGTACGAAAACTTCGGGCGGATGCTGCTGGTGGTCGATATTGTGCTGGGTGATTTACTCATCGGTATGGAGCACAGCCGCGAGATCAGTTTGCATCAGTTGATGGCGGAATATGAGTATCCCAACTTCAACGATGTGAAAGTGCGTGCCGCCTTCTACAGCAGCACAGCATAACCTTTCAAACAAGACCGTTTTACCCCGATTAAACCCAAAATTTAAGTGGATTCAGGCAAAAATAGGCCGCCTGACCCATCGTTTCCGCACGTCATCGTCTACCCTTAAGGTATCGCCCGATGACAGTAGGAAGAGAAACACGATGCAGCGACTTGATCCCTACCCCAGTATGTCGCACGATATGGCAGAGTGTATCCAAAACTGCCTTGACTGTTATAGCAGTTGTTTAGTCACAGTTCCACACTGCCTGAAAATGGGTGGCGACCATGCATCACAAACTCACATTACTACCCTCTTGGAATGTGCGGAGTTGTGCCAGACCAGTGCCAACCTCATGCTCATGAAATCATCCCGCCACTTCGATGTATGCGGCATCTGCGCCCGTGCATGTGAAGGCTGCGCGGCAGAATGCGAAGCGATGGCAGACGATGACCGGCAAATGCTGGCCTGCGCCGCTGTCTGCCGCCAGTGTGCCAAGTCCTGCAAGCAAATGGCGGTTCTATCCCACTAACCTCCCAATTGCTCGTCAAAGATGCATCATTTCGGGTAACATGCTCGTAAACGGCGAGCATGTTTTTTGCATTCTTGGGAGGATTTCATCATGACTACGGTTGAAGTCAAATTAGAAAGCCCGACTAGTGCCGTAGCTGCCGATCTAATCCGCGACCTATCGGCGGAACTGGCGCGGCAGTATCCCGATTCGCATGGTGGTGACGGTGCAGGTGCATTTAAGCCGCAGGATGTCATGGTGGATCGCGCGGCGTTTGTAGTCGCGTGGGATGGCGATACCCCTATCGGCTGTGGAGCCTTGCGTCCGATGGAGAATGTGACTGTAGGCGAAGTCAAACGCATGTATGTGCGACCGGGAGCGCGTGGCAAGGGCATATCACGGTTGATTTTATCCGCACTGGAAGACTTCGCACGGCAGCACGGTTTCCGCGTTTTGCGGTTGGAGACGGGCACACGGCAGATCGAGGCGATGGGCTTGTACCAGTCAGCCGGTTACGAGCGCATTGACTGTTATGGCATCTACATCAACGAGCCGCTCAGCCGGTGTTATGAAAAGCGGATTGAACCTTTTTAGTATTATCGGCGTCTTATATCCAACGATTAATTGAAATTACCAGTGGGTAATGAGGTAAAAGATGGCTGAAAAGGTACAAGTCAACTACAAATCGCTGAAAGAGATCGGGGCAAAATTCAATACGCAAACCGTAAAAACTATAGCTCAGATCAAAAAAATCGACCAAATCCTACAAAACCTGAAAAAAGGGGGTTGGGTCAGCGATAACGCAAATGACTTTTACCGTTATATGGATAATATCCTGCTGATGCGGATGCACCATTTAGCGCGTGCGTTAGAACGTTCGTCTTTAGCGATGGAGCAAATCGCGTATGTGATGCATCAAGCCGAAGAATTTGCATCGGACTCGATCAAAGAGCATATGGTCGGTAATCAATAAAAAAGCGCGACGGATAGGATGCAAAGAACTGTGTCCTATCCGTCGCACGCTCACTTATGGCACACATTTTTGATTTGACAACATTTCGACGAGTCGCGACATTACTGACAGTAGGAAACAAGTATAACTTCCACGGCTCATCAAACTATCCAGTATGAGTTAATGCTATACTGAGCATAATCAAAGCGGTGGTTTTTCCCCCACCTATTCGGCCTGATTCATGAATTCGGTAGAGGTGAACAATGAGCGATACGATACAGGTGGATTATCAAGCGCTGCGTAAGCTCGCCCAAAAATTTGAGGAGCAGCACCAAAAAATGCACCGTCTGGCGCATGAGCTGACGCATACCGTGCAGAACTTAAAACGCGGAGGCTGGATTAGCGATGCCGCCAACGACTTCTACCGTGATATGGATAACAATCTGCTGCCACGCCTGAACCGGCTGGAACGTGCCTTACATTCGTCAGCAACCAAAACTGAAGAAATCGGGCGGATTATGCGCGGCGGCGAAGAAGAAGCCACCGGCAGCGTCAAATCAACCGGCGGCGGTGGCGGCCTAGCCGGTATCGCCAACTCTATCCGCGATATGATAAACAATGGGGCGTTCGGCGGTGGTGAAAGCGGCGACCCCATTGGTGGCAGCGAAGGTGCAGCCCCCGGTGACGGCTCGGTCAGCAATGCCTCCGAAGGTGCAGCCCCCGGTGACGGCTCGGTCAGCAACGCCTCCGAAGGGGGTATTGGGAGTGTCGTTGGCGAGGCCGCTGGCGGGGTATTTGAAAGCTCGTCCGGTGGCGGTATTGGCGAGTCGATTGGTAACGCGGCCAACCAAGTCCTGCAAAATGGCGGCGGGGGCATGGGTGCGGCAGGTGCAGCCGCGTCGGGCGTGGTGGACGAAGTGCTGAAGAACGCCGGTAGTGGCGGCCTCGCGGGTGGTGCATCCGGCGGTGGCGGTGGGGGCGGAAGCGCGTCCAGCGGCGGCGGTGCTGGCAGCGGTGTCAACACAACTGGTCAGGGGCAGGTTATCCGCAGCGTTGATATGTCGAACCCGACCGAAGCGCCCGACAGTGAGGTATCCGGCATTGGGAATGCGAGCGCGTTCGGCGGCGCACCAGCAGACGGCGAATAATCCCATTTGAGCGAGTGCAAATGATATGCACGAGATCCCACCCGCACAGCTCCATCCTGAATTGAAAGCCGCGTTCAATTTGGATGAGCCTGCGGGTTTGCGGGCGGGTGGGGTCATCACCGGCATATTACGCGGGCGGGTGTGGGTTGATAACGTGCAGCGTCAAACCTGCGCCCTTCTGCAAGAAACTACCTATGGCACCCTCTATCTGGCGGGGGCGTGGCAAGCCGAAACGCTGGCGAAGTTGATTACCGAGCGGCGGCGAGAAACCCTATACCCTGTTTTACTGGAATCGGGCTGTGCAGGCATAAGCTATTTACTCCGAGCCGAGCGTCACCCTTTGCGTTTGAGCCTGACCATCGCGCACAAAAGTAATATCCACCGTATCACCGGGGCGGTAGTGTTCTTCCAGCGCCAGCAGCAGATCGTTGCGGGTAGCGACTTCGCGCCCACCTACCGCTGTAATAATGTCGCCGCCGGTCACCACATAGCGCCCACGCCGCGTGGTAATCGTCGCCGCTTGCAAACCCGCCTGTTCCGCTGCGCTGCCTGTGCCAAACTGCACAATCAGTAAGCCACGCTGGACACTATTGTCGTTGGTTGAAACTTCTGTGCCAAGTTCCGCCACCTGTACCCCCAAAGACGGATGCGTATAATGCCCATCAGTAATCAGGCTGGGGACAACCTGCTTGATGATATTGATCGGAACTGCGAAACCGATACCCACCGAGCCGCCGCTGGGTGAATTGATCGCCGTATTGATACCCACCACCTGACCACGCACATCCAGCAGCGGCCCACCGGAATTACCGGGGTTAATCGCCGCGTCGGTTTGGATGGCTTGCCCGATGGCGGTTCCCGCGTCGGTTTCGATACGCCGCCCCAAGGCACTGATGACACCCGTCGTCAACGTGCGGTCGAGGCCGAACGGGTTCCCGATGGCAATGACCGTTTGCCCGACCTTCAGCCCGTTCGAATCACCGAGTTGTAAGGGCGAAGCGGTGTTCGCGGGTAAATCAATCTTCACCACGGCGAGGTCATAATACGGGTCAGTACCTACTACCGTGGCTGGCAAATTCAACCCGTTTGAAAGCAGTACATCCAGTTGATCAGCACCCGAGACTACATGGTTGTTGGTAACGACGTGCCCCTGATCGTCCCATAAGAATCCAGAACCTGTGCCTTCCTGTGGGACGGTACCGTAGAAAAAGTTCTGCACATTCTGGCGGCTGGCGATATGCACCACCGAGGGGTTGATCCGGTCATACAGATTAATCATCACTTGATCGCGTGCATCGAGTTCAGCGAAAACCGTATCCGGCAGTACGGTTGGCGTGGGCGCAGCGGTCGGCAAATCCTGCGCGGCAGCTAATTCCACACCGGGCGGGCGCGAGACCAGAACCACCGCCGTCGCACCGAGAAAAACACCCACCAAAAGTACCATCACCAGCAATCCGCGATTTCCCCGCCGCATGTTCATACGCTCCTACTTACACCTGCTCCATACCAGCGAGTATAGCAACGCTCAGGATGATCGTTTGTAGAGAAGATCGTGAGCATTGGCTGTGTCCCACGTCTAACGCACGGATGCCCTACCGCCGCACAACGATTGCTTGCTCTTATCGCAAGCACACTGTTATAATCAAACGGAGTTATTACTGAATTCGCTTCTATGAGGGGCGCTACACCATGCAGCAGAGCGACAATTTCCGTCTGGTTGTCCGCCGGGGGCCGCAGCCAAACCAAGTCTACGACTTAAACAAAGACATCATTACCATCGGGCGCGACATCACCAACGATATTACGATTAATGACCCTGAGGTCAGTCGTCACCATCTGCGTTTTACACGCGGGGCGGGAGGCTTCACCTTAGAAGACCTTGGCTCGACCAACGGCACATTCGTCAACGGGCAGCGCTTAACCGGCGCGAAGCCCTTGAATAACGGCGATATGCTGGGTTTGGGCGAAACTGTCACCCTCGGTTACGAGATGGTACGCGGCGGCATGGCAGCCGCACCGATGGGTCAGGACGTGGCTCCGGTCGCGCCGCAGTCACCCTTACGTGCGCCAACCGCACCCATCGGGCAGGGTCAACCGCAGCAAGGCGGTTACAGCCCCTACAGTCCGCAGGCCGCCCAACAACAGCCACCCCAACAACAGCAGCCGCAGTCACCGCCA
>JAPUDW010000235.1:6143-12054 GCA_027492915.1 Bacteroidota bacterium
TTAAAAAACTGGCAGCGGTTGATTACCGGGAATTTCCGGTTATGCGCAACCGCAGCAGCAAGCACCTTATGGTCAGCAGCCGCAGTCACCCTATGCGCCGCCCCAACAGCAGGGGCAGCCGCAGCAAGGCGGTTACAATCCGCCGCCACCCCCCGGTGCCGCCTATGATTATGACCCTTATGCCCTGCGCGAAGAAGAACCCCGCAGCATGACACGCTGGGTTATCCTCGGCTGTCTCGGTGTATCAGGGTTGTGCTGCTGCGGTACGATTGTCGCTTTATTCCTTGTGGATCAAGCGTGTTTGTGGAACAGCATTCCGCTGTTGGGCGACCTTGTTAAAGCAGTCGGTTACAACATCGTCTGCTCGTAACACACGGTTGGTTCGCATATACAGATCGTTTCTCTCACAGGCGGGCGCACCAACCCCGCCTGTTTTTTATTGAAGGAGCTAACCATGCCCCTGTTGGAAACCGAGCACGGCACCATCTGGTACGCTGACCACCGCGACCCCACCCTCCACAGCCCCGTAACCGTCGTCATTCACGGCGCGGGTGGTACGCACCTCGATTGGCCTGCCGAAATCCGCCGCTTACCCGAACTGAACGCGGTCGTCCTCGATCTGCCGGGGCATGGGCGCAGCGTTGGTGCAGGGCGTTCGAGCATCGCGGCTTATGTGAGTGATGTACTGGCAGTTATGGACGCGCTCAAGCTAGATAAGGTCATCCTCGCCGGACACAGCATGGGCGGTGCGATTGCCCAAACCATCGCCCTACAGCATCCAGCGCGGGTAGCCGCACTCATCTTAATCGGAACGAGTGCCAAGCTGGGCGTACACCCCGACATCCTCAACGGCATGATAAACGAGTTCAAGCGCACGGTTTCCACACTCGTCAGTATGTATTACGGTACACGCCCCAACGAGTCGATGGTACGCCGCAGCCAGCAGCGCCTGAGTGAATTCAACCCGATCACACTTTATAACGACTATGTGGCCTGCAATACCTTTGACCTACGCGAACAGATACAGTACATCCAAATTCCGACGCTTATCATCGGCGGCACGGATGATAAGATGACACCTTATAAGGCCAGCAGCTATTTGAACGAACATATCGCTGGCTCACGGCTGATACAAGTCGAAGGCGGCGGACACCTGATGATGCTCGAACAACCGGAACTCGTCGCGGAAGCTATTCGAACGTGGCTGACCGAGCAAACGTTTTGAATTGTATAGAAAGACTTACGCCTTATTTCCCTCGCCCTGAGGGACTGGGTGAAAGGTGAGGGTTATCAATGCAAATTACAACCGTTCCCAACGACGACGCCATCTACCGGCAGATGGCACACCTGCTGGTCGAAGAATTTCGGGTGCATTGGAATGCGTGGGAAACTATCAACGAGGCGCTCGAAGATGTTCATTCAGTCGAAAAAAGGGGGTTTGTGCGGGTCGCCTTTAACGACGATGGCACGCGCGTCCTCGGTTGGATCGGCGGCTTACCCGAATATGACGGGAACGTGTGGGAACTGCACCCGCTGGTGGTGGATGCCAGCTTTCAACAACAGGGGATCGGTCGGGCGTTGGTGGCAGCTTTTGAGGCCGAAGTGAAAGCACGCGGCGGCTTATCGATACGGGTTGGCTCGGATGATGAGGATGATATGACCTCACTCGCCAACACCGATTTGTACCACAACCTCTGGGAAAAAATAGCCAACATCGAAAACTTTAAAGGGCATCCTTACGAGTTTTACCAGAAGTGCGGGTATAGCATCACCGGAGTCGTGCCGGATGCAAACGGGCGTGGTAAACCGGATATTATCCTTGGCAAGCGCGTCGAGTAACTACAGCGGCCAGATGAGGCGGAACGTGCTGCCCGCGCCCAAGCGGCTTTCGGCTATAACCTCGCCGCCGTGCAGTTCCATGATGCTGCGGGTAATCGCCAACCCTAAACCTGCCGACACACGGTTACTGCGCTTGTCGTTTCCGATCTTATAAAAGCGCTCAAAAATATGGTCGATGTCCTGCGGGTCAATACCAGCGCCGCTGTCGGTGATCGTAACCACCAATTTGCCATCCTGCCGCGAGGTCTGCACCGTAATCATCCCACTGTCAGTAAACTGAATTGCATTCTCAAGCAGGTTGCGCAGCGCCGCGTAGATCAGCTCTGAATCGCCGTAAATGTTGGGGACATCTTCCGCAAGCTTCAGTTGGAAACCGAGTTCCTTTTTAGCAATCGCCCCGCCATATTCCGGCTCAATTTTGATTAGCAGTGTGTTCAACGACAGCGCCTTGCTTTCGGGCGGTTGGCTCAGGCTGTCTAGCCGCATAACCATGTGCATCTGGCTGATAAGCCGTGAAAGCTGGGTCACCTGATTTTCGATAATCTGCAAGCGGTCAGCCTGTTTGATGGGGTCGGACATCTTTTTGAGCAGGTACAAGCTGGTGTTAATGATCGTAAGCGGGGTACGGAGTTCATGAGCTGTCGTACCAATAAACTGCGAAACTGATTGCATCTTCTCGCGTTCGAGCGTCAGCTTGGCAGCAGCTTGTTCCAGCTCAACAATTTTGAGGGCGTTATCCGCTTGAAGGTGTAAGGATGTTTCGTGCTGTTCGGTGATGTCGCGGGCGATCCGTAGGATTTGGCGAACCGAACCATCTGCGTTCCGTTTATAAACCGTTTGCTGCTCGGCATACAAGCGCCAGAGGCCGCTGGAATGCTGTACCCGATACATCATGTCGAGGACGACCCCATCAGCAGCCATTTTTATGGCATCAAATTGGGCGCTGATGGTGTCAGCATCGTCTGGATGCAAGAGCACCTGAAAAACCGTCTTTTCATCCACCTGCCCGCCATAGGTCGTGTAACCCAGCATCAGCGACAATGAGCGACTTTTGTAAGTCAACTGCCCACTTTCGAGGTCGTATATTGAAACCAGATCACTCGACATTTGCAGCAATTTCTTGACGAGTAGGGCGGAATCGTCTCCATTCTCGCCCTCATTTTGGATGATTGCCTCTGAATAAGTTGTTGCTGGTTCTAATCGCATATCCGAGTCTGCCAACACCATATTTGCCCGCTGTGTACTTAAGAGTAAACATGATCTCAATGGAAGCTATCTCTTTCATTGTAGATGAGGCTCGGATGGCAAATAATTAAGACTTATTAATATTTTCCAAATTTTTAGCAGTTGCTAGCACCTCAATCATTTCATTGTGGATATGTCCATTACTGGCGAGGATTTGTTTACCCGAATGCGCCGCATCCGACTCCTCGTTGGCATAATCAGTGATCCTACCACCCGCCTCGCGGACAATAAGGATACCGGCCTGCACATCCCACGGGTTAACCGAACCTTCCCATAAGCCTTCCAACCGCCCGTTCGCCACATAGCTCAGTTCAAGCGCAATCGAGCCGAACCGCCGCAACCCGCGTGAACGCACCGTGAATGCTTTCCATTCGGCGATATTGTTATCCGGGGTCTTGAAGCTGTCGTAAGGGAAGCCCGAACACAACATGGATTGCGAAAGTGTCGTAAAGTCGGAGACCTGAATCGGCTTATCATTCAGCGTCGCACCGAAACCCCGCGCCGCACTGTAAAGCTCGTTCGAAAACGGGTCGAACACCACGCCCACCAGCGGGTTCATGTGCTTGTCGGAAAGGGCGATGCTCACGGTGAAGAAGGGGATACCACTGGCATAGTTGCTCGTGCCGTCCAGCGGGTCGATATACCAAAAGTATTCGGCTTCGTCAGCGGATTTGCCGAAACCCGCACCACCCCCTTCTTCACTAACAATGCGGTGATCGGGGAAGGCTGCCGACAGACGAGGGATAACCACCGCTTCCGAGGCTAAATCGGCTTCGGTCACAATGTCGGTGACATTTTTCTTGACCGTTTCCTCATGCGGCTGCTCGAACTTTTCCATCAAGACTGCGCCAGCCGCACGGGCAATCTCGCTAACGGTGGTACGGACAGCTTGCAAATCCACAGTGATTGCTCCCTAAAAAATAGTGAATCAAAAAGCCTATCTTATATGCGATAGGCTTCTTCATGCTATAGCCAGATGTTAGCGGTTAGTTGTTAGCTTTCTTGGGGTACTTCTAGGATGGTGACGGCGCTCGCTTGCTTGCCTTTCGGACCTTCGACAACTTCAAACTCGACCTTCGTTTTTTCTTGCAGAGACCGGTAGCCATTACCTTGAATAGCGCTGTAATGTACAAAAACATCACTGCTGCCATTTTCGGGTGTAATGAACCCATAACCCTTTTCATTACTAAACCACTTGACTTGACCCTGAATTCGCTGCGTCATTGCTGGATACTCCTAGTAACACGTACTTGCTAACAACAACCCTTTAAAAGAGGCAGAATTATATTCACATAACGTAAAACAGCGTTTACTTTATGAATATTCGGTTAAGTTTAGATGATTTGGCATGGAAATGTCAAGCCAGTGAAGAGGAATATTTTCCCTTACAAAGAAGTAAGGAATGTTGTTTTCTCGTAATGATTGCCGCAAATGGGCAAAATTAAGATAGCGCAGTTAAAAGACACGGCTGCTCAAGCAAGAACACTATACCGCATTGGGTTTTTCCCGTGATGGGATATTAGTCCTATTCACGCTAGGAATAATTACGACAAATGAAGTGGATTTGGATTTATCGGATGTTAAATCGGTTGTCGCCCGATCCTAAAAAGGTTTAGCATCCATTTGAAATATGAGTGTTTCTCATAAAACGACCAACTGGCTCTCATAATGATGCCCCTCTCCAAAAAGTTAAAGAGGGGCTGTTGATGAGGCTGTTTAGTAGTAGCCTTGCAGGAGCAGCGGCTGCCCGTTGATGAGGGTGTAGTAGTAGGGTATCCAGCCGACGCCGAACAACTCGACCTGAATATCCTTCTTATACGGCGTAACCAGATACGGCTGAATTTCAGCAGCAACTTTCGCCCACTTGTCGGTGACGGCCTGTACATCCGCTTGGAACTGCGCCTGTAACGACTCGCCCTTTTCCTCAAGGTCAGCCAGCGTTTGCTCACTGGCGTTCAGGTTCGCGCCGGCTTTGTTCTTATAACGGCTGACACGGCTCGACCGCGACAGGGTGTAGCTGGTGCGCCCTTTGAAAAGGCTGATGAGCGACTCGCCGCGTGTAAAGAGTTCTTCACGCTTGAGGTCGGCTAGTTCACGCTTTTGCTGGGTGAGCTGCTGTTCCTCACGGCGCATCTTCTCGTCGATGCTGTCGAACTGCTTCTGGTACTTGGTCGCCAGCGCATCGGCTTCCTTATCGCGCTGCTCACGGGCGATCTGCTGTAACCGCGCTGGAAATTCACTTTCCTGAGCGTTAGGGTCGCCGTAAATGTTCAGCGTGGGGCTGAAGGGGATTTGCAGTCGTTCGGTGTTGAACAGCATATCGACCATCTCGGTTCGCAGCGAAGTCATGCGTTTGGAATCGTTCAACCCCGGCGACAATTCACCGAAGATCGCACTGCCAAACGGCACACCGGAAACCCGCCGTGCATCCACCGGATTCGCACGGAAATCTTCCCAGCGCACCATCCCAGTGCGGTCAAGCTGCGGGATGTGGAAGGCATAGGTGCGAGTGGTATACAACTGCGTCTTACGATCCTGAAAGCGGATGCTGGCCTGCCCCAACAGCATCGGTTTATAGGCCAACAGCGTTTGGGGTGCGCCGGTGAAGGCGACGCGCGTCTGCTGTTCGTAATATTGGATAGCCTGTTCAGCCGTTACCGCCGCTGGCAAGAAGTACTGGCTAACTGCCGAGGGCAGCGCGGGTTGGCTAGTGCTGTACCCCGGCACCGGTTGGGTGCTGCGCATGGCGGTCGTGTTTTGCGGGGCGATGGCCTGCGAGTACGCCTGTGTAAGCTGCTGGGTGTAATCCATCGGCGCGGCGGCCTGT
>JAPUDW010000236.1 GCA_027492915.1 Bacteroidota bacterium
CAGCCCCACCGTTCCCTACTGCCGGAATAAACGCCGTTTCACCTGTATCCAACGACATCGCGAATAATACCTGCTGTTCCGGCGCGTCAACCAATGCCTCCCGTATGTTATCATTCGACGTTGGATAAGTTCCCAGCGCCCATAGCGTGTTCCACTCCAAACGGTAGCGGATGAACACAATGCCATGCTGCTCGGCGATCACCGGCCAACCATCTTCAGCAACGGTGAAATCGCTTTCCTCACTTGCGTCTGAATACTCACGCACCGTCGGTTTGATGCGCCACATTTGCTCACCGCTGGATGCATCAACGGAGTGAACGAACAAATCTTTCGCCACAACCACTACCCTGTCATGTGCTTCGCTGTAGGCTGGCGCAGTTGCCAGTTCGCCACCGGCATCATATGTCCAAAGAGTATCCAGAGTTTGGGGGTTAAGGGCGGTTAATGTACCCTCAGTCGTAGCAGCAATAATCATGGTCGTCGTGGCAAGCGGCGCGGCGCTAATTGACCCATTAAGGTCAGCGCTGTGCAGGATTTCACCATTGTCTGCATCAAGTTGATACAAACGGCCATCGTTTGAACCTACGTAAACCGATTCATTTTGGTAAACAGGGGTGCCCGTCAATGTGCCAATGTCGCCGCGCTGCCAAACTTCGGTGCCTGTGGCTTGGTCGAGCGCAAAAACAACATCACTCGCAACCATATAAACACGGCTGCCGCCCGTAATCGGCTGCACAAGATTGGGCACCTCTAAATGGTCAGCGCGGGTCATACCGTCTGAACCTGCGCTGTTCCAATCCCATGCAAATCGCATTTGTCCTACAAATTCGGTCGGCGCATAGTTTGTACGGTTAGCATTCTGCCCGAATTGTGACCACTCGTTATTCGTATCTTCAGCCGATTGTGCTGCCACTTGCAGCCATGACAGCGGTACGCCATTGAACAGCGCTATCGAAAGCATCACAACCAAAAATCGTGACACACTAACCCAACGTCCACGTTTCATCATACCGTTAGCACCTCGTCATCCTATCCGACAAGGTGATTATACTAATTTATGAAAGATGAGCTTTAGAGGAGAATGAGCGAACCGTCAATCGGTTTGAATTTACAAACCTGCCAAACGCATTTATAACCAAACACCAACGATCTTAACAGTTATGCTCCCTCAAAATAGTTAGCGCCAACCACGCCTAAAAGCTACCAAATGGTCTTCCAAATGGTCACCCTTTCGTTGCTCACATCTGCTATGCTGTTCGTAGGGAATGGTCTTAGACTATTCCGATTGATGGGTAATTAAGACCCACACGCAATTTAACAATCACATCCGCATTCGTTTTTGCCTTTGACCGTCACCTGTTGACAGCCGACTAAAGTCTACTTTTGCAGCAAACGTTGCAGCGGCACACCCATCGCCAAAATTGCAGCAAGTTCAGCCGGGTAATCCGCCGAATTGGCATAAAAAACAGGTTTGCCAGTATTGAAATTGCCGCCATTGCTGCCAACTTTGCCAACGATTGATCTTCTATAGTCTTGAACTGATAACGAACGACTAATTTGCATTTGCGGCAGATTGCTCCCTCGCAGCCACCACGACCATACCGACATTTGCACGGCGGCGGACATACGGGAGCATCCCGCCGAAGTTGCGCCATTTCAGCGGATCTAGCCGAGCCGACCGCCGACACAAAATGCACAATTTGCACGGCGGCGGACATACGGGAACATCCCGCCGAAGTTGCGCCATTTCAGCGGATCTAGCCGAGCTTCCCGTCAGCAGAAAATGACGATTCGGCAGTATTACGGGAACTTCCCGCCCGCCATTTCGGCAGGAAATATGCAACACTTATAACAAACGAACAAATCAGTGTTTACTCACTGTCATCGGCTTTCAGGTGCTCACGAATAATCACATCGAGCGCCGCCTCATCCACACCGTTGCAAACCAGGCCTGCGGGGTAAATCACCATGTTCGGCCCTGCCCCGCACATGCTCAAGCAGGTCGCAATTTCCAGTTTCACCGGCTTGGGATACTGGTCGCCGTTGAGTTCATCCACCACACGCTCAAGCCGCTTGAGCAATTTATCTGCCCTGCGCCCCATGTTGCAGAACTGCCCCCTACAAACCACGACCCGTGTGCGCTTCGGGCTGGGCGCGTCACTCATCAGAAAGCTACCGTCTGCCCATCTTTACGCGGGTCGCTGCCCCCAAACAAAACGCCGGTTTCCGCGTCACGCCGGATGATCTGACCATCCCCGAACACGCCACGTCCACGCCCACTCACAGGCCGCACTTTATGCCCCAGTTCCGCTAACCGTGCCATCGTCGCTACTGGAATACCTTCCTCAAGTGCTAAAATACTATCGCCCGTCCCTTCTTCGAGGCAAAAACGCGGTCGATTAAGGGTTTCCTGCGGGTTCAACCCATCATCCACCATCGCATTCACCACTTGGAAGTGCCCCTGCGGTTGCATAAACCCACCCATCACGCCGAAGCTCGCCCATAGTTCGCCGTCCTTCAGCGCCATCCCCGGAATAATCGTATGATAAGGACGTTTGCTGCCTGCCAGCGCATTCGGGTGTCCGTCGATAAGGCTGAAGCCCGCCCCTCGGTTTTGTAAGAACACCCCTGTTCCCTTCGCCACAATCCCGCTGCCCCAGCCGAAGTACAAGCTGTTGATAAACGAGCAAGCGTTTCCCTGCCCATCCACCACCGTCAGGTAAACGGTGTCCGAACCGCCCATGGGTCGCCCGTATTCCGGCGGTAGCATCGCTCGTTCGGATGAAACTAATTCACGCCGCTGCGCTGCGTATTCCTTACTCAGCAGGGCTTTCACGGGTGTCGGGTTGATCGCCATATCCGCGATGTATTGCCGTGCATCCGCGAATGCCAGCCGCATCGCCTCGACCATCAGGTGCAAGCGTTCCGGCGAGTCCCACGCCATCTCACCGAGTTCCCAACCCGCCGCAATATTCAACGCCTGTAAGGCCGCTAGACCCTGCCCGTTGGGTGGGTGCTCATACACCTCAATCCCGTGGTAATCCGTCGAAATCGGGTCACCCCATGTCGACGTATGTTTGCGCAAATCCTCATGGGCCATCACACTGCCCGCACCCTGCAATGTCGCCACAATCGCGTCCGCCACAGCGCCGGTATAGAACGCCTGCGGCCCGCCATCTGCGATGCCCTGTAAGGTTTTCGCCAACCCCGGCAGCCGCACAATCTGCCCGACTTCTGGTGCGCCGCCGTTCGGTAAATAATCTTCGGTGTTTAAACTCTGGCGCAGGAAATTCTCGCTGCTCTGCCACGCAGCGCCAAATACCGGATGCACAGGATACCCATCCCGTGCGTAGTGAATGGCATCCACCAGAACCTCACTCAAACCCATCGTTCCGTGCCGCGCCAGCAGATCATACCACCCCATCACTGCCCCCGGCACCGTAACCGCATGGGGGCTGCGTTCAGGTATCGCCGTATAACCCTTTGATTGCAAATCAACCAGATCTATCGCCGCTGGAGACCTGCCACTGCCGTTAAGCGCAGTCACCTGTTTGGTCTTGGCATCAAAATACAACGCAAAACAATCACCACCGATACCGGTAGATGCTGGTTCAGTCACGTTCAACACGGCTGCTGCCGCAATCGCTGCATCTGCTGCGTTGCCACCCGCACGTAAAATCGCCAATCCCGCCTGAGAAGCCAACGGGTTGCTGGTCGCCACCATACCGCGCCGTCCGGTCACCATCGAGCGGCGTGATTGAAAATCAAATGACATGGTTTTCATCATAAGTCCCCCATAATTTGAAAGAAATACTACCATATCCACATCATGATTGTGGCTTACCATTCCAATTGGTATAGTGATGCTTGTATAGACACGATCACTTCAAACGAGGGACACATGCGCGAAGCAGTAATCGTAGCCGGAATTCGTACCGCCGTTGGCAAGTCGCACCGCGGCACCACCCGCAACACGCGCTCGGACGATATGTCAGCGGCAGTCATCAGTAACTTGCTCGATCAAACGAACGGCAAACTCGACCCTGCCGAGATTGATGATGTTATTATGGGCTGCGCTTATCCTGAAGGTGCGCAGGGTTTAAACTTCGCCCGTGTCATCAGCCTGCGAGCGGGTCTTCCGGTCGAAGTACCAGCGATGACGCTCAACCGCTTTTGCTCCAGCGGCTTGCAAGCGATTTCGATGGCTGCTGAACGCATTATTGCCAACAGTGCGGATATTGTGATTGCGGGTGGTGCAGAAACCATGTCGCTCATCCCGCGTGGTGGGGTGCGCCGCAGCCCGAACCCTTACCTGATGGAGAATTACGCCGATGTCTATATCGCGATGGGTTATACCGCCGAGCATGTCGCCGACGAGTACAACATCAACCGCGAAGATATGGATCAGTTCGCCTACGAAAGCCATCAAAAGGCCGCCCGCGCCCTTGACTCTGGTATCTTCTCCCAAGAAATTGTCCCTGTCGATATTGAGGAAACCGCAGTTAACAAAGAGGGTAAGCCATTCACGAGCCACTCGGTGTTCAGCCAAGATGAACACCTGCGTCGAGATACCAAACTCGAAGGTTTAGCCAAGCTCAAACCTGCATTCAAAGAAGGTGGTCGTGTGACTGCCGGTAACTCCAGTCCACTGAGCGATGGCGCTGCCGGCGTCATCGTCATGGAAGCCAGCAAGGCTGCCCAACTCGGCCTCACGCCGCTTGCCCGTTTTGTAGGCTTTAGCGTCGCTGGTGTGCGCCCCGAAGTGATGGGCATCGGGCCAATTAACGCGATTCCCAAGCTGCTCAAACGCACCCAGATTAAGCTCGATGAAATTGACCTAATTGAACTGAACGAAGCCTTTGCCTCTCAATCATTGGCCGTCATCCGCACCCTAGAGATGAATCCCGATGTCGTGAACGTGAATGGTGGAGCGATTGCGCTCGGTCATCCGCTGGGCTGTACAGGCGCTAAACTAACCGTCCAACTGCTCAATGAGATGCAGCGCCGCTCTAGTAAGTACGGCATGGTGACCATGTGTGTCGGTGGGGGCATGGGTGCAGCCGGAATATTCGAGAACTTGAATTAAAACAGACAGGTGTGATGCCTGTCTATTTTGCTTTATAGTCTGTGAAAAGTTTAGTTTTCGCCCAGCTACTTGTTGACGCAGTACGCAGTGTTATCCTGCTGCATCAAGAAGCGCCAACGTCACTTTTGATTAAGGATTTGCTGACCACCAGTGGGGTGCTGCTATCAGCCATCCCACGCAGCGGTTAGCATTTTTTCGGCGCAACCCAAAGATAATGTAAGAGGCACCAAATGTTCCAGAAATAAGACTGTGAATGAGTTGCAAATTTCTGCTATTACGTCTATTATCGCGCCACCGTTAAATTCATAGAGAACACAAATTTTTATGAGCATTTTCAAACGCCCATTTCAATTGTGTATAGTCCTTTTCATCGTCTGTATCGTCTCGGTTACAGGCGCTCAAGACTCCCCTTCCAAGCTCACTGTCGGCATAAGTTACATTATTGATGTCCTAAACCCCACCACCAGCCTCTACGGCTATGCACCAAAAGGTTTGTACTACGAAACACTGATCGAGGCAGCCGATGGCGGAAATGTTATACCGGGTTTGGCTGAAAGCTGGTCATCCTCAGAAGACGGACTCGTATGGACGTTCAAGATTCGCGAGGGTGTGACTTTTAGTGATGGAACCCCTTGCACAGCCGTAGAAGCGGCATGGTCACTCAACTGGTACATCGAAACCAGCGCACCGGCGATTGTTTCTTACCTCACAAACATTACCGCCGTCGAAGCGCTTGACCCAACCACACTTCAGATTACCCTATCACAACCCGTACCCAATATGGTTAGCGCTAAACTACTTTACGCTTACATCTTGCCACCACATGTTTGGCAAGATATTCCAGTTGACGAAATTGGCATGTACGATGATCCAAGTGTGACCATTGGCAGCGGCCCATATATCATGACCGATTATCAAGCCGGTGAGTACATGATATTGGATGCCAACACGAATTACTGGCGTGGCGAACCACCCGTAGACCAAATTATTTACCGTGAATATGCCAACGAAGATGCGCTCATTCAAGCATTACAGGTCGGCGAAGTCGATTATATTTACGGCGTTCCATTCACAGGTATACCCGCCATCGAAAATGACCCCAATATTCAAATTGACTCCGCACTAGCGAACAAATGGAGTGAACTTTCAGTCAATTGGACGCCCGAAGGAACCGAGCCAGCAAGCCTGCGTGACCCAATCGTTCGTAAGGCGATTGACTATTCGATAGACCGTCAGCAGATCATCAATATCGCCTATCTCGGTTATGGGTTGCCGGGGAATGCGTTTATCACCAAGGGTATGGGCGCATTTTATAATACAGGCATTGGCGAAATCCCCTACGATATTGACCAAGCGAACCATCTGCTAGACGAAGCGGGTTATATTGATAGTGATGGCGATGGTATCCGCGAATATTCAGATGGCACACCGATGGAATATCGGCTGCTAACCGATGACAGCGCCGCCGCAAATTTCCGTATTGTGCAAGTCATTTCGGATGGGCTGGCAGACATCGGCATCTCGTCCTTCCCGGAAGTCGAATCCACTGATTCGCTGATTGCGCGACAAGTAGACTTTGACTATGACCTTATCCATTGGGAATGGGATACCGATGCTGACCCGCACTTCTTGACCAGCGTTTTCACGTGCGCTGAAATGCAAGATGGCGGCTGGAATGACAGCGGTTTCTGTTCACCAGAATACGACAAACTATTCGAAGAACAAGCAACTGCAATTGACCCGGAATCTCGTAAAGAGATTATCTGGAAAATGCAAGAAATCATTGCTGAAGAACGTCCGTGGTTGATTTTGGCCTATACCGATTCGATTAGTGCTTATCGTAAAGATCGATTTACGTTTGACCCATTAAATGCGATTGCCACGATGAAATGGTCGCTGTATTACGGCTTTGCGCAGGTAAGCAGTTCATAAAACAAGCGCGAGCGTGCGCTACAGTGAATTTGGCTGTCCATTGTGATTCAATTCGATTACCTGTTTCGGAAAATCCTATTTGCGCTGCTTACACTGGCTACGATCATCGTATTCAATTTCTTTCTATTCCGAATCCTTCCCGGTGACCCGATTAAACTGTTGTTTCGTAATCCTCGACTCACAAAACAGGCGCAAGAAACAATCAGGGTTCAATTTGGGCTGGATAAACCCGTGTGGATTAATACCGAACGCCTACAAAATGGCGATATAGGGGGTGCATTCGACAGTCAATTCGGTGCGTACATCAGCAACCTGTTTCAAGGCAACCTCGGTATCTCATTTGCGCAAAGGGCAAGTGTAAATGAAATCCTTGCTGAGCGTGTAGGCCGCACAGTGCTGCTGCTCTTTACGGGCGAATTGGTTGCAATCGTCAGTGGTATTATTATCGGTATCGTAGCGGCATGGCGGCACGGCACATGGATTGATGCCACTGCGCTTATCATCGGTCTAACAACATGGGCGCTGCCGACTTTCTTTCTGGGTATTATTTTGCTTGTGCTAGCAAGAGGTGTGCTGCCGACCAGCGGCATGGTTGAGCCGGGGTTAGCTCAAGAAGGTACCCTCGAATACTGGTTGGATGTTGGTCGTCACCTCATTCTGCCAGCCACCACCCTCGCGGTCGGCAGTGCCAGCGCGTATATGCTCATCATGCGCAGCAGCGTAGTTGAAGTTCTTGCTGAAGATTATATTCTAACAGCCAAAGCCAAGGGGCTATCCAATATCCAAATACTGCGTAATCACGCCCTGAAAAACGCGATGCTGCCAATGGTCACCATTATCGCTCTCAACCTAGGTTATGTGGTGGGGGGTGCAATACAAGTCGAAACTGTTTTTTCGTGGCCGGGTATTGGCCGCCTCATTTTTGATTCAGTGGCAAAGCAAGATTATCCAGTTCTGCAAGGCGCGTTTCTGCTGCTGGCAGTCAGTGTCATCATCGCAAATTTAGTTACTGATATTCTCTACTCGATCCTTGACCCTCGTATTAAAGAAAGTTAACAACGAGGCAGAAGTGACAGTTGTTCAAGAGTTCTTACGGAAACCCCAAGCCTTAATTGGAACTTCCATGTTGGCACTGATCGTATTCATCGCGCTCTTTGCTCCGCTAATCGCCCCTTATAATCCCTACGAACGTCTGCGGGTTCAGCCGGACGATTTGTTTGCCCCGCCAGACGCAGAACATTTTTTAGGGCGTGATGACGCAGGCAAAGACGTTTGGAGCCAACTCATTTACGGTGCGCGAGTTTCACTGCTAGTCGGGTTTGCCGCTTCATTAGTGTCGATGGGCATTGGGACGGCAGTTGGCCTCATTTCCGGTTACTATGGCGGCAAGGTTGGCAATCTACTGATGCGAATCGTTGACTTCCTGATGGTTGTCCCAGACCTCCCCCTGATGCTAGTCATTATCGCTGTATGGGGGCGCGGCTTGCTGAATATTGTTCTGGTCATCGGGTTACTGGGTTGGACGTATACAGCCCGTATCGTCCGATCACAAACACTGTCAATTAAGGAACGCCAATTCATACTCCGGTCAAAATCGATTGGTGCAAGCAATACCCGTATTATTTTGCGACATGTTCTCCCACAGGTCATGCCGCTAATCGTGGCGCAAACCGTATTGGATATTTCTGCTTCAATTTTAGCCGAGTCATCTCTCAGCTTTTTGGGGCTGGGCGATCCGAATTTAGTCAGTTGGGGCAGCATGTTAAACTTTGCCCTAGATCGAGGTGCGGTTAGCCGGCAGGCATGGTGGTTCCTATTACCCCCCGGTTTTGCTATTTTGTGGGTGACGTTAGCCTTAATTCTTGTGGGCAACAGCTTGGAACAAATCGTCAATCCGCGGATAAAATCACATCACTTATTTGATGCACGGCGGATGGTATCGCTCATCGTTCCTCTGCCGCCGATGACCAACCGCGTGAAAGAAAGTTCGCAGGATAATCTATGACACCCGTTCTCGACATACAACATCTGTCGATTGATTATCAGTCCAATGGACGTTCGCTGCACGCTGTTGACGACATCAACTTCCAAGTTCATAAAGGGCATTCATTAGCGCTAGTTGGAGAGTCGGGCTGTGGTAAATCAACAACCATGCTGTCGCTCCTGCGATTATTGCCGGCTGAAGGGCGTATCATATCCGGCAAAATTCTTTACGGAGGGGTTGACCTGCTGCAACTTTCCGAACGCGAGATGCGCGAATATCGCTGGAAGCGCATTGCAATCGTTTTTCAGGGGGCGATGAATGCCCTCAACCCCGTGCAGCGCATTAGCGATCAAATTGCTGAAGCCATTATGCGCGATCCGGCTATCAACCGAAAACAAGCTTTATTGCAAGTCCATGAGTTGATGGAAATTGTAGGCATACCGCCAAACCGCGCACAACAATATCCACATCAGTTTAGTGGAGGAATGCGCCAACGAGTCATGATCGCGATGGCATTGGCCTGTAAACCCGATGTGTTAATTGCAGATGAACCAACTACTGCACTCGATGTGATGATTCAGGCACAAATCTTAAGTCTACTCCAAAAGCTACAGAGGGATTTAGGGTTAGCGGTTGTTCTGGTTACACATGATTTGGGCGTGGTCGCCGAAGTGTGTGATGATGTGCTGGTGATGTATGGTGGGAAAGTGGCAGAAGCTGGAAGTGTTGAAACTATTTTTAACAACCCGCTGCACCCTTATACCCAACGTCTTTTACAAGCGTTTCCAGATATAAATCGCCCTATGTCGGCTTTAGCATCGATAGCAGGACATCCTCCTAGCTTAGACAATCTACCTACTGGCTGCCGGTTTGAACCCCGCTGCCATTTGCGAAGTGATATTTGTAAACGGCAATCTCCTTTAGCGCTCGAGCATGATACCGGTCATTATGTCGCTTGCCACCATGTGGAGATACAAATTGCCAACTGAAGCAACTCCAATTCTTGAGGTCATTCATCTGAAAAAGCACTATCCCATAGGACGAGGAATACTTGGTGCGTTGCGTTCTATACCGGATCAGGCTGTAAAGGCGATAGATGACGTTAGCTTTAATTTGAAACGTGGTGAAATACTCGGTCTCGTGGGCGAATCAGGCTCAGGCAAATCGACAACTGCATTAAGCGTTTTAGGCTTGGTTCCACCTTCAGCCGGAAGCGTGCAGTTTGACGGTGAAGCGGTGGCTGAGGGGATAAAGAGCAAGAAGCGGCTTGCTCTGCGCCGGAAAATGCAGATGATCTTCCAAGACCCATACGAAACACTGAATCCACGACAAACAATATATCAAATCGTGGTGGAACCTCTTGAAGTTCACAACATTACCCGCAATAAAGCTGAGAAAAAACAACGCGTGATCGACGTTTTATCACAAGCAGGGCTGAAGCCGCCAGAGAATTATCTCCAACGTTATCCCGACGAACTATCCGGTGGGCAGCGACAGCGAGTAGCGATTGCCGCAGCGCTGATATTGCAACCACAGTTGCTCGTAGCAGATGAACCAGTTTCAATGCTGGATGTGTCGATACGGGCTGAAATTCTGAACCTCCTACGACAATTACGCGACGAACACCAGATTAGTATTCTTTATATTACGCATGACCTCGCAACTGCCGGATTTTTCACAGATCGAATTGCCGTGATGTATTTAGGTCGCATCGTCGAGATTGGCCCCACCGCTGAGATCCTACAGCGGCCTCAACATCCTTATACCAAAGCGCTTATTTCAGTCATTCCTGTGCCAAACCCACGTTTACGGCGAGAGCGGGTGCTGTTGCAAGGCGAAATACCCAACCCAATTAATATACCGAGCGGCTGTCGTTTTAATCCCCGATGCCCGATTGCAATAGATGACTGTCGCAAAATCGATCCCCAATTGATACCCGAAGCAGGTACACATCAGACTGCTTGTATAAGAGTAAAATAACGTTATGACATCAAACCTAAAACCAAGTGAATATTTGGACGCACTGCTCGCCTTGCCGAAGCTACATGGAGGTTCAGTCTCGCGGGATGGGAAATGGGTCGCATGGATATGGATGGGTGTCGGTGAAGCAATTGATGTTTATACCGCGCCTACTGATGGCACATCGGCGCCCATCCAACTGACCAAGACACAGCAGAACTCGTACATGATCTCGTGGCTGCCGAATAGTGATGGGGTCATTATCGCCCAAGATCATGATGGCGACGAACGTTACCGTTTATTCAAAGTTAAGCTCAACCAGCCCAATGTACTTGAGCCGCTTACTGAAGCCAACCCAAACTACTACATTCGTGGTGGGCAATTACACCCTAACGGCAACTGGCTCGTGTATGCTGCCAACGTCAACTTTCAAACGGGCGAAGAAATTGAGCCGACATGGGTTTACCGGCACGACTTAAAAACCAGCGAACACAAAGCCTTAGCGCGACCAGAAAAAGGTGCATACTATTTCCCACTGCTCAACAGCACAGGTACACATATCCTTTATAACCGTAAGGATATTCATAACGCAGGCTATCAGCTCTGGTCAGTGGATATTGAAGGCGAAAATGACCATGAGATATACAGCGCCGGGAATGATAAAAAAGCCTATGGCTCATGGCTACCCGATGGCAAACGCGTTCTCATACGCGCAGAAACAGAGACACATTTTCGGGTAGGCATTTGGGAAATGGATACTGATATTACGAACTGGTTCGTTGATGATCCCAATCGCTACATTGAGAATGCATATGTCCCATTTGGAAGCCAACACATTATCATCAGTGAAGTGAAAGAGGCGCGGCTGCTGAGTTCGCTGTTGGACATTGAAACAGGTGTGGAAACGCCTATTCCCATATCACACGGCAACCTCCAACCAATTGCACCTTTAGCTGATGGAACATGGGTGGGCAAATATTACAGCGCTCAACAAATCACCGACCTTGTTCGCTTCTCCCCAAATCACCCACAGGCAGAGCCATTCAAAAGCCTTACGAATGTCAGTTC
>JAPUDW010000237.1 GCA_027492915.1 Bacteroidota bacterium
GCGCCTCGGCGACTGGAATACTGCGAGGGCGGTCACGGAAGGCGCTGGCATCCGTCCACGCCATAAACTGGTGAACAGGCTTTCCCGCTGCCCAACGCCCCAATTGTTCACGGGTGCTGTTCGAGACCGCCCGCAGCACATCGGCATGGCGCAAGCCGTAACGCGCGGCTTTAGACATCGCCCAACGGTAGGCGCTCATAAAGGCGACTTTGCGCTGTTCAAGTACGCCCACCTCAAAATCACCATGACTTTCGACCACCAACGCCACCTGCCTACCGAATAAACGCGCCATATTTTTAACCCACGCGGCTAAAGCACCCTCGAACGGGCTGGTCGCGACAATGATACGTACATCACGCCGGATGACTAACCAGAGCATCATCAGCGGGGCGCATATGAACATCTCGATATAGCGCAGGATGGATGACGGCAGTTCAGGCAGCAGGATAAAACGGGCGTGTTGGGTGAAATCACGCGGCTTTAAGCCAGTTGCGAAGCCCAGCACGATCATGTTCACGCCGAGCGCAGTCATGTACTGCCACTTTTTGTCCTCGGTGTCGTTCAGCGGTTGGGTATAACGGGGATTACCGACCCACAGAACAGTCAGCCCTGTTAGTTTATTCGCGGAAGATGAGGAAACCGTATCACGCACGTCAGCACCCGTCGATGAGATATTTAAGGATGAAGATTAGGGTTATCAACGGTGAGACCTTCGGCAACTGCGGCGGAAAGCAGGTTGTTATCCGCACACAAGAAAGCGATTGGCACATGCAGAGTTTGTGCAGCTTCCAACGCACATGCTAGTTGGATGGCATCCGGTGGGCGCAAGGGATACTTGCCTACAAGGTTACGGGCTTGAATAAGTATAGGTTTATCAACAGGAATAGATAAGTAGTCAACTTGATGATGCGCCAAAAATACTTGTCGCAGTTGATCTGCATCTGATGATGATAGTGAGCCTTCGCGGGTACGGCGTGATATGAGAGAGAAAAACTCAACAGGTGTGAAATCACAACTCACAATTGTATTGCCAGCATTGGGGTCGAGTAATGTTCGTATCCAAGCAGTCCCGATTTCGATCAGGTATCGTTTGGCAACCGCACTGGTATCAACAAAATAAGTTGTCACTCATCACCCCTGAGTTCGCGCAGCGTTTCCTCCGAGGATGGCGTTCCAATGGGGAGTTTGCCAGCAGTCATCCAGTCATCATCTTGCGGGTAATTAACCACCTCATCATAATGTGCTGTACCTAGCTTCCCCGCCGCAAGCAGGATAGCACGCAGCCGTTCACGTTCTGGGTTTACGGTTGTGAGGGATGCCTCTGCTACAGCCTCGCGCTGGGTTGGGGCAACCATCACTGTAACACTGCCTGTTGGGGTGTCCGGCGGCAGGTCAATAATCAGACGGCGATCTTCACCGACGACAGCATTAATCACAATTGTAGGTTGGCGTTGGGCGACCATTAGGGCTTCCTTTCTACCATATGAATCTATTATAGCAGTTCAGCACAGCCTAACCGAGAGACCTTCGAAACGGTCAGCTACGTCATGAGTTGAGCCTCCGGTTAAAACAACAGGGTAAGTCCAATTTAAATTGAATGGCCTTAATTAGTGGACTTATAATGGGCACGATGACCAGCGCCCGCGTAACCTATCCTCAGACGTTGGCTTTTTTGACAGTTTAGTTATTCATCTTGAATGAGATCGTAACTTCAAATGGCTAGTATCGCACAAGCACCAGCGGCACGTAGTACGCCCGCCGCCCCTGTTCATACTCTGTCGGCTTTGAAATTCCTCAACTTCCGGCTGTACTTTATTGGGCAGACCATCTCGCTTTCTGGCTCGTGGATGCAGATTGTCGCACAGGGCTGGTTGGTGTTTGAGCTGACCAAGAATGAGCTGTGGTTAGGCTTGGTAGCGTGCGCGGCGGGTTTGCCGAGCTTAATCCTATCCCCGCTCGCAGGTGTGCTGGTTGAGCGTATTCATACCCGCAAACTCCTGCTGGCAACTCAAACCGTGCAGATGTTTTTGGCGCTGGCATTAGCCTTTTTGACCTTTACCAACACCATACAAGTCTGGCATATCATGCTGCTGGCCTTCCTACTGGGTGTGACCAACGCAATTGACGCGCCCTCCCGACAGGCGATTGTGGCCGATCTGGTTGACCGTGAACACCTCGCCAGCGGCATCGCCATGAATTCAATTATCTTCAACTTGTCGCGGGTGATCGGGCCGGTGATCGGTGGCATTTTGCTAACGCAGGTCGGGCCTTCGTGGTGCTTCCTTATTAACGGCCTGAGCTTTATCGCGGTGCTGATTACGCTGTATATCATGCAGGTGGAAATCCGCACCCGCAATCTACAGGCGTTTGCACCCTTGAAGCAGCTCAAAGAAGGTTTCAAATTCGCGCGGCAGCACAACACGATTGCCCCTTTATTACTATTAGCTGTAGCGGCGGCGCTGTTCACCAATAACATTTCGACGCTGTTACCGGCGTTTGCCGATACCGTTTTACATTCGCCCAAGGAAGCCTATGCGAATGTAACCACAGCGGTGGGCGTGGGTGCGGTTATCGCCGGTCTGGTGATGAATGTGTTGGGGCGGCGGTTGGGGCGGGGGCGCGTGGTAACGATTATGGTGGTGTTCGTGACCATTTCGGCTTTCATGTTCAGCCGTGCGACCACCGAAATACCGGCAATCATTTTCGCGGGTTTGTACGGCTTCGGTATCATCCTTCAGTTTGTGACGGTCAATACGCTCATTCAGAACGAAGTGCCGGATGCCTTCCGTGGGCGCGTCCTCAGTTTGTATACGCTGTCGTGGTTCGGCATCGCGCCATTCGGGGCCTTGCTGATGGGCTTCGTGGCAAGCGCGATTGGAACGCCGACGACCATCGGCATGACAGCAATTTTAGGCGGCGTGATGAGCATCTTCGTGCTAATCCGCTGGCCGGACGCGCGGCGTTTGGCGTAAGCCTTTTTAGGCAGCAGGTTTGCGGCGGGTGAAGTACAGCACGGCTCCGGCAACCACGATACAAGCGACACCAATGATCGACCATGTGATGTCGTCCGTCATAAAGCTGCCCTTGATGACCCCGATACCTTGAAAGAACCATACAATGCCGACCACGCCTAGTAAGATGGCGACGATGTTGGCGATATTTTTCATATCCGAGGCTCCTTGTGATGGCTAAGATGCCGTTTATATCAACCGAGTGATTGGGTCGTGAACGTTTCGCTGTTGGCATGACGGCTGAATACCTCGCGCGTCATAGGTGGGTTGTGACCGTCAACATACAAATCAATATCGTCGCGGATCAAGCGGCGCATCAGGGCGAAATCCAGCTTGTCTTCCGGTGTGCGCAGGTGGGCAGGCGGCGGATAGTAACAATCGCCGACGAACATAATGCGCGACTGTGGCAGTGTAACCACGACTGAGTCAGGTGAATGCTTACCACCAACGTGTTCTATTTCGATGGCGACATTATCGACATATAAGTTGAGCTTTTGCGACAGCACCAGTTCCGGCTGCACAATGCGGAAGTTGCGCCAGTCTTCCATCGCGCGCATCATGGCGCGGATCGAGCCTTCGCGGGCGGGTGTGCGCTGAATTTCTTCGAGCAGATAGTTGTTGTTCCACGGGCGGGTTGCCATCTCGGAAAGCTGCTTACGAGCGAGTTCGTGAGCGACCGCCGGAGCACCAAAGACCATCGCGCCAAAGACGTGATCCCAATGGCTGTGGGTGTAAATGATGTTATAGACCGAAGGCGCTTGAATGTCGTCGAGGGCGATCATGATGCGGCGACCGTGACGGGGGCTATTGCCTGCATCCACTAACAGCGTGTGCTTTTCGGTAACGATGATGCCCACGTTGGGCTGTGATTCAGCACGGGTGGGATCGGCATCACACGGGAAAATCCAAACATTATCGGCGAGTTGAACGAGTGTATCCGGCATAGGTACCTCCACCCTTAATCATAATACAGCGTAAGGTTATGGAGAAGTGTGGGGGTTGGGGAATGCTATTTGGGTCTAATAGGGTGTTTAAAAAGCCTTTGCCCCGCATATTTTCCAGAAACGGAATGGTATGAGACCATTCCCTACGAGAAGAAAATGTTTGTGGTTAGGTAGGCGGACGCAGCACGCTGCGTCCCTACAAAATAATCATACGACCTTATTAAACACGCTCTAAGTGTGAAGTAAAGGGCGGAACTATTTCAGCCCTGTTACTGTGAGCGCTACTCTAATTGTCTTTATAAGCCAGTAGGCGGATGGCGTTGCCGACCACCAGCAGGGTACTGCCTTCGTGGAAGATGACTGCCCCGCTGAGCGGAATGATATTCAGCACGGAAGTGACGATAAGCACCGCAATCACGCCCAGTGAGATTGCCAAGTTTTGACGGATGATGCGGTGGCTGGCGCGGCTGAGGCCAATAGCGAAGGGCAGCTTGCCGAGGTCATCACCCATCAGCGCCGCATCGGCGGTTTCGAGCGCGACGGCTGTTCCCGCGCCGCCCATGGCGATGCCGACTGTGGCACTGGCGAGGGCGGGTGCATCGTTAACGCCGTCCCCGATCATCGCAATCGTGCCATACTGCCCCTGCAACTGCTTGATGGCGTCCAATTTTTGGTCGGGTAACAGATCGGCTTTGACTTCCGTTAGGCCAACTTCACGGGCGATGCGGCTGGCAACCTGCGGGTTATCGCCCGTAAGCATGATGAGATGTTTGAGGCCGAAATCGCGCAGCCGCTGCATGACGGCTTTGGCTTCCTTGCGCGGGGTATCAGCAAGGGCGATGATGCCCAGCAGTGCGTCACCACGGCGCACGAGCATGGTTGTGCGCCCGTCCTGTTCGAGCTTTTCGACCTGCTGCACCAGCGCGGGGTCGGGGTTGGCTCCAGCCTCTTGCATCATCTTCAATGAACCAATGATGACCGGCTGACCACCGAGGCTGCTTTTCACACCCCGTCCGGCGACATTTTCCAAACTGCCAGCGGCGGGTAAATCGGTGATGCCCTTGCCCTTCGCGGCGCGGACAACCGCCTGCGCCAGCGGGTGATTCGACTGCTGCTCGACAGCCGCTGCCACCGTGAGCAAGTCGGTTTCGTTGGTGCCGCTGGTAGGCAGCAGGTCGGTTAGGTTGAACTGTCCGGTCGTGATCGTCCCCGTTTTATCGAAGGCGATGGCTTGTAAGCTGCCCAGACTTTCGAGATGCATCCCGCCTTTAATTAGCACACCGTTACGGGCGGCCTGCGCGATACCGGCGAGGACGGTGGCGGGTGTGCCGAGCGCCAGCGCACACGGCGAACTGGCGACCAGCAGCAGCATCCCACGGTAAAAGCTCTCTTGCAGCGTCAGCCAACCCAACAGCGGCGGCACAACCACTACGGCAACGGTTGACAGCAGCACAATCGGCACGAAGCGGGCGGTGAAGCGTTCGGTAAACTGCTGCGTCGGGCTGCGCTGGCTCTGGGCTTCTGCGACCAGCTTCATAACGCGGCTCAGGGTGTTATCAGCAGTCAGACGGGTAACTTTGACTTCTAGCGCCGCATCTTGATTGATTGTTCCCGCGAATACACCCTCGCCCACCGTTTTGGTCACCGGTACACTTTCGCCCGTAACCGTACTCTGGTCGATGCTGGCGCTGCCGCTGAGGATGTCACCATCCACCGGAATACGGTCGCCGGGGCGCACGACAACCACATCGTCCAGTTGCAAACTTTCAACCGCGATTTCGGTGATCTGGTCGCCGCGTTTGACACGGGCGGTTTTGGGCATGAGGGCGCCAAGCGCGTTAACGGCGTTACGGGCGCGGTCGAGGGCGTAGTGCTCACCGGCGTGGCCGAGGCTGAACAGGAACAGCAGGAACGCGCCTTCCGACCACTCGCCAAGGATAGCCGCGCCAGCCGCCGCCGCAAGCATCAGCACATCGGTATCGAACTTGCCTTTGAGCAAACCGGGCAGCGCATGAGAGGCGATGTCGTAAGCACCGGCGATATAGGCAATGATGTAAAAGACAAGCGCCAGATTGGGCGAAAAGCCGAAAAAGCGTTCACCTGCCGCGCCGATGAGGAAGGCCACCCCCGCGACCACCACCAGAAGCATTGTCCAGCGTTCTTGCATCCAGTGGGGCAAAAAGGCGGGTGCGCTGCCGTGGCTGTGTCCGTGATGGTCATGCTCACCTTCGGCGTGGTCGTGGTCAGCATGATCATGATCGTGGGTATCCGGCTGGGCTGCACCGATGCGAAGCCCCTGCTGGCGAATGGTTTGCTCAATCGTGGGGCGCTGGATGAGGGTGTTGTCATAGGCGACGAAGATCAGGCCAGCGGCGTAGTTGACTGTCACGTGGACAACACCGTGTAAGCCGCTTAACAAGTTTTCGAGGTTGGGCGCGGCATCGGCGGAGGTCATGCCCTCGAAGGCGATTTGTTCGTGGTGGTAACGCTCGGACACGGACGCACCGGCTTCGGTCGCCAAGCGGCGCAAGCTGGGCAGCGTGACGAGGTTCGGATCGTAGTGCAGGCATAACAGGTTTTTATTGTCCTCTTGTACGATGTGCGCCTGCTCGACTCCGCGCGTGTGGGCGAGCGTGTTCGTCAGGAAGTGCGTACAGCCATCACCCGCGTCGATATGCGGCAGCAGAATGGCGAGATCAAGTTGGGCAGTTTGTTGGGTCATGATAATCAAACTTCTTCATTTAATAGGTGACTGAAAGCGAAATGGTCGCATTCCATTAGCCGTGACAAGTAAGGACATACCGACATCCGCAAAGACGGCTAACCAGAGTGTGCCGCCACCCGCCAGCGCCAACAGCACGACGGCTAATTTGAGACTGATGCTAATCACGATGTTCTGGCGGATGATGCGCCGTGCAAAACGGGCAAGGCGCAGCGCGTAGGGGAGTTGGCGCAGGTCATCCGCCATCAGTGCAATATCCGCCGTTTCGAGGGCTTGAGCGCTGCCTGCCCCACCCATCGCTATGCCAAGGGTAGCCGCTGCCAGAGCCGGTGTGTCGTTGATGCCATCGCCCACCATCGCCACGCTGCCGTGCTGCCCGACAAGCTGTTTGACCGCCTCGACTTTATCAGCCGGTAGCAGGCTTGCCCGTACATCATCCACGCCGACGGTGCGACCAACCGCCTGCGCGACAGCCGGGTTATCGCCCGTGAGCATGATGGTTTGCATTCCCAGCGCATGGAGTTCGTGGACGACGCTCTGGCTTTCGGTACGCGGTTGGTCGGCAAGGGCGATGAAACCCCGCACACGGTCGCCATCCGAAAGGAGCATAGTGGTTTGACCATTGGCCTCGGCAGTATCGACCATTTCACAGAGGTCATGCTGGTGCGGATACTCGGCATCGAAAAGGCTGTGGTTGCCAAGCGTAACCAGCTTGCCGTTGACGCGCCCCTGTACCCCACGCCCTGCCAGTGTTGTTACTGATTCGGCGGGTGCATAGCGTTGGTTGACCCCATGCGCGTGGGCGGCGTTGACGACGGCTTTCGCCAGTGGATGCGCACTGCTGCGTTCAACCGCAAAGGCAAGCGCCAACACATCGTCACAGCGTTCGCAGATCACACCCGTTTCGCAATCCACCGAGCGGATATGGGTAACGGCGGGTTTGCCCTGCGTCAGCGTCCCTGTTTTGTCGAAGGCAAAGGCTTTGATGCCGCCTAACGCCTCTAGATATGCACCGCCTTTAATCAACACGCCGCGCCGCGCCGCCGCTGTGATGGCGCTAATAATAGTGACGGGTGTGCTGATGACCAGCGAACACGGGCAGGCGATCACCAACAGTTCGAGGGCGCGGTATAACCAACCCTGTGTGCCATCCGGCAAATTGTAGAAGGGGGCGCTGAACACCAGCGGCGGGATGACTGCCACCAGCGCGGCGAACACCATCACGCCGGGGGTGTAGTAGTGGGCGAAGCGGTCGATCAGGCGTTGACTGGGAGCGCGGACGCTCTGGGCATCCTCGACCATCGTGATAATGCGGTTGAGGGTGTTATCCACCGCGCGGCGGGTGACGCGCACATCGAGCGCACCTTCGCCGTTGATGGTACCAGCAAAGACTTCCGCGCCGACGGTTTTATTGACGGGAATACTCTCGCCGGTAATCGGTGCTTGATTAACACCACTGTTCCCAGCCGTGACTAACCCATCCATTGGAATGCGTTCGCCGGGTTTGACGCGGATCATATCATCGGGGATGAGATCATCGACCGAAACCGTTTCCTCGGTGGGCATGGTCAATAGGCCGATGGAGATAAAGTTGCTGCCTACATCGGATTGGACAGCCGCACGACGGATGCGCAGGGCGGTTAATGGAACCAGCGACATCAAGCTGCGGAGACTGTCACGGGCGCGGTCGGCGGTATAACCTTCGAGCGATTCGCCGATGGCGAACAGGAACACGACCGTGGCCGCTTCAAGGGTTTCGCCGATCAAAATTGCCCCAACAGCCGCCACAGTCATCAGCAGGTTGATGTTGAAGTCGTGGTTGATGAGCAGGGTATTGAAACCACTGCGGGCAATGGGTATGAGGGCAATGATGGTTGCCAACACGAATATCGCGTTGGAAAGGTGCGCGATTGGGGTAATTTGTGATACCACAAGGCCGAGTAATATGATACCCGCGCCGACCAGCGCCAAACGGGTTTCGCCGCGTGTGAGCAGGTAGCGGAAGAAATTGGGCGACCTACTGACGGCTGGTGCTTTCGCATCCCCATCCTGAATACGTTTGCCGAGCGACTCTACCCTCCCTTTAAGCACGGTCAGCGAGACATCGCCTTCAAGCCGCATTTTGGCGGTGGCATAGTCCACCTGCACACGGCGCACACCCGGCAGGCGCTTCACACCGTCTTCAAGCTCACGGGCGCAGTTGGCGCAATCCATACCTTCAATGCGGTAAATGGTTTCAGTCATGATAGTCACATTTCAGTAAACGATACGTTATCTCAATATATGCGCGATCACGCATATGTTATCCTTACTATAGTCCATAATCGCACGAGCCGTCAATAAACAGTGGTTAACTTTTTTGTATCGGCTGACTTTGCACCGATTTCCGCCTATGATACGTACAGGTGAGCAGTACGCTCGTCTATTAACAGGAGCAAACCCAATGTTTGATTTCAACCCCTTATCCCCTGAATTTAAAGCCAACCCCTACCCGTTTTATGACATGCTGCGGGCGAACGCGCCGCTGTTCTACTGGGATCAGTGGAATATGTGGTTCGTAACCGACTACGCCGTGAGTACTGCGCTGCTGAAAGATAACCGGCTCGGTCATGAACTGTTGAGTGTGATGACACGCGAGGAATTGGGCTGGACAGAACCACCCGCTTCGCAGATGCCGCTGGTGGAGATGCAAAGGGGCTGGATGCTGTTCCGCGACCCGCCAACCCACACCCGTTTGCGGATGCTCGTCCACAAAGCATTTACGCCGCGTATGATCGAGCAGTTACGAGCGCGTATCCAGAGTGTGACGGACAGCTTATTGGATGCAGCACAGGCCGAGGGCAAGCTGGATGTGGTGGCTGACCTCGCCGTGCCGCTGCCGGTGATGGTCATCGCCGATATGCTGGGTGTGCCGGAAAGTGACCGCGAGTTGTTCCGCAATTGGTCGCGGGACCTGGCGTATACGCTGGAACTGACCGACTCGCAGGAAATTTACGAGATGGGCGCACGAGCAACGGTTTCGTTCTCGGCCTATTTACGCGATCTCGCCAACGAACGACGCAAACAGCCGCAAGCCGACCTGATGAGCGCGTTGGTGGCGGCAGAGGACGCAGGCGACAAGCTGACCGAGCAAGAGCTGATTTCAACCTGCATTCTGCTGCTGGTGGCGGGGCATGAAACCACGACCAACTTGATCGGCAACGGCTTATTCGCGCTGCTGCGGAACCCTGAGCAGTTGGCGAAATTACGGGCGAATCCGGCGCTGGGCAAAACCACTATTGAGGAACTGCTGCGCTACGACAGTCCAGTGCAGATGACTTCCCGCGCGGCGCTGCAAGATGTCGAGTTTAAGGGGCAGCACATCCGCAAAGGCACACAGGTATCGTTCATGCTGGGGGCGGCGAACCATGATCCGGCACAGTTCGAGCAGCCGGGGACGCTGGACATTACCCGCGACCCGAACCCGCACCTGTCATTTAGCAACGGCATTCATTACTGCCTCGGCGCACCGTTGGCACGGTTGGAGGGGCAGATCGCCATCCAAACGTTATTGCAGCGTGCGCCGGAACTGACGCTGCTAGAGGACAACCCCACCTACCGCGAAACATGGGTGCTGCGCGGCTTACACTCGCTGCCGGTGAGTATGGGATAAAACGGGTAACGGCGAAAACGCGCAAGAATGTGGAAGGCATTCACGCCAATATCGGGTATTATCAACAGAGGCATCCAACTTGAAGGATTGCCCGATAAATAAGGGGGATAGGCATGGACACGATTAGTAAGCTGCTGGTGCTGCTGGTGGCAATCGAGCACGTCTACATTCTGGTGTTGGAGATGTTCCTGTGGACGACACCCCGCGCGTTAAAAACCTTTGGCATCACCCAAAAGTTCGCCGAAGAATCGAAGTCGCTGGCGGCGAACCAGGGGTTATATAATGGTTTCTTGGCGGCGGGGTTGTTCTGGGGGGTGCTGTATGCAGACCCAGTGGTTGCCAAGCAGATTCAAATGTTTTTCTTAATCTGTGTTCTTGTGGCAGCCGTATACGGCGGGCTGACCGCCAAACGCTCGATTCTGGTGGTTCAAGGGTTGCCAGCGCTCATCGCCTTAATCGCAGTGCTGGCAACCTAAACGCCCTATTCGATCTCGCGCTTTTTGGGCAGCGTATCTTCGTCGTCCTCATCAAAGGCCGTCAGCCGCATGAACGCCCGTTCCTGTGGTGTCATGCTAATGGCGTACTCAAAATCATCATGGGCTTCCAAAATACGGTAGCCCTCTTTGATATATCCTCGAATGGTATGCAGGCTGATACCCATTTCATCGGCGGCAAGGTGCGCGGGGAGACCGTCTAACACGCACAGTTTAAGCGCCTGCCCGATACGCCCCGTCAGTTCGGGGAACTTGCGCATCCCCGGTATGGTGGCGGCGTGGAAGATACGGTGGTTAAAACGGTCAGCGGTCGCGTGGGCAATGCTGGGCGTGATGGCGAAATCGTGGTTGAGAGTGTAGACAATGCCCCAAGCTATCTGCAAGCGAATATCTTGCTTGAGAAAATAGCCAGCAGCACCGGCTTCAGCCGCTGCCTCGACCAGATTCACGGCGATTTCCTGCCCCAAGCAAATGACCTTTACGCCTTCTATCCGGCGATCAAGCTCGGTGATCGTTTTGGCAAGCGCCTCCGGCCCACCGAGGTGGTCAGCATCCAGCAGCACTACATCCGGCAGTTCTGCCAGCGGCGTGCTGTTGATATACAACCACATATCGCGCGGCGTTTCCGCGAGATTGGTGACACGGGTACGCCGATCCCACGCCAAAAAGCTGTTGATGGCGTGTAGCGCGTAAAAGTCGGTATCCATGATCACGACTTTAAGGTTAATTTCTTGATGAGCAGGTGTGGTCACAAAACCCCCCTGAGGCAAGCACGGTTCATCTTTCACCAGTTTATGTGCGATTGGCAGATTGAGCAAATGGCTGTCGCTTATCCAAGCGGCGGCAGCACATCTATCACTTTCCATGTCACTTCGAATACGTAAGGCCACCATTTGCCCGTAATCAGGAAGGTTTCATTATCGGCATTATAGGCGATGCCGTTTAAAAAGCTGCGGGCAGAATCATCCACCGGCGCGTCCTCGGTCAGCAGTTGCGACCCATCGACGATGCCGGTTACCGCGCCTGTCAACTTGTCGATGCGCAGGATATAGGTCGTCGGCCAAACGTTGGCGTAAATCGTATCCCCGACCACTTCAAGTTCGTTGATTTCGCCCAGCGAACGCCCTTGCGCACGAATCCCCTCAATCGGCAGCCCTTGCAAGGTGACAG
>JAPUDW010000238.1 GCA_027492915.1 Bacteroidota bacterium
AGATAATGCTAGTCGCAACTTGAAACGTGCGTTGGTGCTGCGCGAAATTCGACAGGTTGAAAAGATCGATGTAGCCGATACAGCGATTGATGCCGAAATTGATAAGATGCTGGTTCAATTTGGTGACCAAGCTGCCAGTCTGCGCGGTATTCTAGATACCCCGCAAATGCGTGAGAACATCAAGAATGATTTGATGGAGCAGGGTACGTTGGATCGTGTTGTCGCCCTTGCCAAAGGTGAAGCGCCTGCACTTGAAGCACCGGCGGCTGAAGAAGAAGTTACTTCCGCGTCTAGCTAAACGAACAGACAGAAGGAGAATCGTAGTAATGGATGCTTTTAACGTAATTCCGATGGTTATTGAGCAGGGTGCGCGTGGCGAACGTGCTTATGATATTTTCTCTCTGCTTTTGCGTAATCGTATTGTTTTGCTGGGTACCCCGATTAACGATCAGGTTGCAAACTTGACCGTTGCGCAATTACTGTACCTGCAACAAGAAGATCCTGATCGTCAAATCAATATGTATATTAATTCACCTGGTGGCGTGATTTATGCTGGTTTGGCTATTTATGATGCAATGCAGCAGATTTCATCACCTGTCAGCACTGTTGCTATCGGTTTGACCGCCAGCTTCGGTACAGTTCTGCTGACTGCTGGTGAACATGGCTTGCGTTATGCGCTGCCGAATGCCACTATCCACTTGCATCAACCGTTAGGTGGCGCACAGGGTCAGGCTTCTGACATTGTTATTCAAGCTAATGAAATCATGCGCTTGAAGGATATGTTGAACAACATTTTCGTCAAGCATACTGGTCAAGAACGTGAAGTTCTGGAACGCGATACTGACCGCGATATTTACTTCACTGCTGAACAGGGCGTTAAGTACGGGTTGATTGACTCGGTACTTGGCGCGACCCCGAACGGCGCGGCCAAGGAGAACGGTAAGGCGTGAACTATATTCCGGGAAGTCATCATTGTTCGTTCTGCGGTCGAAGCGACCTTGAGGTTGAGCATTTGATTGCCGGTCCGAATAACGTATACATCTGTAATCGCTGCGTTGAACGGTTGCAAATAAAGCTGCTAGAAGCGCAAGGTGCATCACCTTATGCTTTTCCTGCCGAGCAATTCCAGATCGAGCGTTTGATTTCTCCGCGCGAGATGATGGCGCACCTTGATGAATATGTGGTGGGTCAAGAACAGGCTAAACGTGTTTTGAGTGTGGCCGTTTACAACCATTACAAGCGTATTCAGTCTGAAGTATCGGCTGAAGGGGTGGAACTTCAAAAGAGTAACATTCTTATTGTTGGGCCGACGGGTAGTGGCAAGACATTGATGGCACAAACGATGGCTCGTATGTTGGATGTGCCATTTTGTATTGCGGATGCGACTGCATTGACTGAAGCTGGATATGTTGGTGAGGATGTCGAGAATATTCTGCTGCGCCTTATACAAGCCGCAGATGGAGATATTCCTCGTGCAGAAAAAGGGATTATCTATATCGACGAGATTGATAAGATCTCACGTAAGTCGAATGATAATCCCTCAATCACTCGTGATGTTTCGGGTGAAGGTGTTCAGCAAGCTCTCTTGAAGATTCTTGAAGGCACATTGGCGAATGTCCCTCCGCAGGGTGGACGTAAGCACCCGCATCAAGAATTCCTGCAAATTGACACCACGAATATCTTATTTATTTGCGGTGGTACATTCGCAGGTATAGAAGAACGCATCAGCAAGCGCATTGGTAAATCAGGCTCCATCGGGTTTCATAACAGTATCCAAGGTACTGCGAAAGATACAACTGAACTCTTGCATGAAATCAGCCCCGAAGATCTGATGGCTCATGGTCTTATTCCTGAGTTTGTCGGACGTTTGCCTGTGTTGGTGAATGTTGACCCGTTGAGCCGCGAGGCGCTAACTCGTATCATGGTTGAGCCGAAGAATGCACTGACCAAACAGTATCAACATTTGCTGGAATTAGATGACGTTGAACTTGCGTTTGAGGAATCAGCGCTGGGTGCAGCTGCTGATTTAGCGATGGCACGCGGTACGGGTGCGCGTGGTTTACGCTCAATCATTGAGAGCCGACTTTTGAACGTCATGTTCGAAATTCCGGGGCGTACTGATATTCGACGTGTCGTAGTCGATGGGGATGTCATTAATGGTAAGATTAATCCCCGCATCTACACGGACAATGATGTTCAGTTGGAATGGTCTGCCGATGGTCGTTTGAAACCGGCGGCGTGATGTTTCAGTAGGAGTTGGAATAATGAACAGCGGACAATTTGTCCGCTGTTCATTATTTATTCGATGAGTGGAGGAAGAATGACTTCCGCTCGCCCGCTGACTAATTTCTTGAATAATCGCGCACCCGCCTGATTTCCTGTGCCCCAATTACAGGGAATAACCCATCGTGGCCGCATGAACTTGACCACTTCGACAGCATCTTCTACCGTGAGTGTTCCTTTACCATCAATCGGCAGGATAGCAATATCAGGATGAATGGTCGTCATCTCTGGAATGATTTGCGTGTCACCGGCATAGTAAATGTCGTAGTAATTCACTGAAATGATAAAGCCAAGGCCACCATCACTTTGTGGATGTAGTAGACTGTTTGGTGAATAGGCAGGAATTGCTTTTATTCCGGCTCTGTCGACCATAATACTTTGCCAAGGGCGAATAATTTGGCTACCTTCAACCTCTTTTGCTATATATTCATTTGCCAGCACATGCGTTTGTGCACCGCGCAGTTTGTCAATACTGGCTACCGAGAAGTGCTCATCATGATGGTGCCCAACTAGAATCACATCTGCTAAAAATGTGTTGCGAGTCACCATCGATGGGTTGATGTAAATAAGTGGAGGACCTTGAATGAAGAATCCCCCATATCCTAACCATTGAATTTGATCAATCATTTTGGTTGTCCAATGCACATAGTCTGAACTAAAATGCGACTTTAGCCTGCTTGTGTAGTTTCTTGAGTGTACTATATAATGCTCTTAGGCTCATTATGAACAACACTTTATATATGGGATCTTAACCCAAATCATGACTAGCTATTTTCAGTTGATAGTGGCTGGAGGCCGTAATGACTGACCAAATGAATCGTAACCCCCCACGTCCGCAGCAAATTAAGAAGCTTACTGGCCCAATCGGTGGAGCAGGGGGACTAGGTGGAGCATCTGGTCAACAGTCCAAAGATGGATGGACTCCACCACCGCTGACGCAGCTTGAAGATACTGGTTTGAATATGCTTAATGTTTCAGACCTCGTACTAAAGGTTTTATACCTTGGTGGTGTGTTAGCAGGGCATGAAATCGCTGAAATCATTAAGCTGCCCTATACGGGTGTTTTGGAAACGATTATTGACTTCTTAAAACGTGAAAAATATATCGAAGTGCGCGGCGCTGGTGGGTTTGGCGAATCATCTTACCAATATATTATTTCGCAAAAAGGTTCCGAGAAGGCACGCGAAGCTTCTGAACGGTCTCAGTATGCAGGTGCTGCTCCCGTTACGCTCGAACACTATATTGAATCACTCAAAGCACAGAACCGCGAACGATTGGTTGTACACGAGAGCGAATTGAAACAGGTGCTTAATCATTTGGTGATTTCAGAAGATATGTTAGGACGTGTTGGCCCTGCAATCAATTCCGGTCGTTCGATCTTTTTGTACGGACCTCCCGGTAATGGTAAAACTACAATAGCTGAAGTTGTAGGTCGGCTAATTCTGGGCGATGATATGTGGATACCCTATGCTATTGACGTAGACGGCATGGTGATCCGTGTATTCGATGACGTGAACCATGTGATTTCGGAAAAGGGCGCTGTTAAGCAAGCGACGGGTATGATTTCTGACCCACGCTGGATCAGGATTAAGCGCCCGATGATTATGGTGGGTGGTGAACTAACTTTAGCGGGTCTTGACCTTGTGTATGATGACACCAATAAGTTCTATGAAGCGCCGTTTCAGGTTAAGGCCAATGGCGGTATGTTCCTGATTGACGACTTTGGTCGCCAACAAGTGCGCCCACGTGATTTGCTCAACCGCTGGATTGTGCCTCTTGAAAAAGGTGTGGACTTTTTGACACTGCATACAGGACGAAAAATCGAAATTCCATTTTTCGTATTAATTGTTTTCTCTACTAATCTTGATCCTCGTGAATTGGTTGACGAAGCGTTCTTGCGGCGTATTCGTCATAAGATCGAGGTTACTGACCCCAGCTATGAGGATTTTCGTGAGATCTTCAAGCGCATGTGTGATGCAAAGAAGGTTCGTTATGATGAACAGGCGTTGGCCTACCTGCTCAAGGAATGGTATATCAACCACGATCGCCCGCTGCGCAGTGTACATCCGCGTGACATCTTAAACCAACTAATTGATATAGCTAGCTATCTCAACCAACCACCGGCACTTACCCGTGAACTGCTCGACCGCGCGGCAGCATCGTATTTCGTGAAGTTGTGATTTGAACGATGATGGAGACAACAGTACAATAGAGCGACTTTCATCAGGAGCAGGCTTGGGGCCTGACAGAACCTAATGACCAGAGCATATAACGGTACCGCTGTCCCACGGCATTTCGTCTTTGTAAACACTGCTGGCTCGACCATTGTTCAATTGGGTAATGAGCGTGGGCAAGAAATGTATACAGGGCAAATTGTCGAGATTGAATCAATTAGAAGCGCTAGCCCTGCAAGTGACGCCGAACTCGACCGGCTGATAATCGCCGGTCGAGTTGATCATTACAATAGCGCTTATGTTTGGGTTATTGGCTTGCCTGAGCCACATGTTTATGATCCAAATTATTCGAAGGATACGGGAAAGCGGCGTGTACGATCTTATTACGTCAATACAATGCTGCCGTCATCTGATTTTGAGCAGGTGCAGGATTTTATACAACACTCGTTTTTAGCTCCATCCGTAACGGTTGAAATTCGGTCTGACCTCATCGCTATTACCGGTATCGAGGGTGCTTTATTTGGCGAATTTGACCGTGCTGAAGCGATTCGTCAGCAACTCTTGGAATTGGAACCGCAAGGGTTTGCTGAATCGGTAGTTGCATTTGCCAATGTTGAGCAGCGCGACAGTCAGTTAGTCCATGAACTGCGACCTTCTGACGAAACATCGGAATTAGCGGCCATTATTGCCAGCCAGAGTGATACTACCGCAACTGCTGGTAAAACGCTGCTTCTGCTTGTAGCCACACTCGATGATCGTAAGCTAATTTACAACTTGAGTCTTGATCTTAAAATATCCGTTGAGGTGGCGGCGGATACAAATGAGGCCTTGCAGCGTCTAGAGGACGAACATTTTGATTTGCTGATTATGGATATGCAACTGCCTGATATGCACGCATGGGAAGTTGTGGGTAAGCTCCGCGAGGTTGCGAAATTGCGCCATCTGCCAATTATCCTTATTGCAGATCATGCCATGCCGGAAGATGCATCGTTGACTTTGGCAGTATCTCAAGTTGATGTGTATCTTGAACGCCCCTTGAGTAAGGCACGCTTGCGCCAAAACATTTGGATGGCGCTTGGAGGTGCTTGATTCAGGCGCAATTCAGGATTTTCAAGTCTTGCCCTATAATTTCCGAATGAACTACCTGTGCGAGGTTTATGAACTGTTATGCTCATCGCGCTGGTTCTTGTTTTAGTTGCAAGTGCTTTGATCTTCTTTTATCTTGGTCGCGAACCTATGCCCTGGACATTACGATTGCGCCGCGTTCAAGCGGGTGTGGCAGGTAAGGCAGAGTGGGTGGCACCAGATGCGGTTGTTGATCAAGTACGCCGTGATTATCTAGAGGCTGTAGAATGGTTAGGCGGTGCTGCGGCCGGTATTGCTTTGCATGGTGCGCATCATTATTTGATGGGGCGTTTTCTGGCTCGTTTCCACATGATTATCAACCACACTGGAAACGATAAGCGTATTCATTTTGATGGTGTTATGACGATGCGGCATCATGTACAAGTACGCCAATTTTCTGAGGATGGTAGTCGTTGTATAGTGGTCGATTGTCAGACAGAACGACGTATGGAATCGCGATGTTCTAACCATGAAGACTGGTCACTTGGTCAGGATCTTGGGGATGGTGCGGTTGTTTTCCAGATGTGTTATGACATCGCTGGAAAACGTTGGAAGATTGAGGCATATATTCAAGAACTGCCACCCGGTTGGTGTAATCGGGTTGATGTCGGGCATGTGCATTTTCGATCACAACTGCCTACCATTATCGGGCGAGATTTTTAGTGCGATTCGTCCGGTTTAAGGGTAAAAGATGATATTTTTGACAGGTGGAACTGGCTTTTTGGGAAGGCATTTGGTTCCAATGCTGTGCCGTGCAGGTTTGCCGGTGCGTGTGCTGACCAGACATCCTCAAGCTCATTCGTGGTTACAGCATTATCCTCAGCTTGAAGTCGTTTCCGGTGATCTTCAGGACACAGCTTCTGTTACGCGTGCGATTGAAGGCTGCACTTCGGTTATTCATGCTGGAGGCATGTTCCGTTTTTGGGGTGACGAAAAAGCATTTGCAGCCACGAACGCCATAGGTACGGAAAACGTGTTACAGGCAGCAAAACAGGCTAAAGTCGAACGGTTTATTCACATTTCGACGATAGCTGTTGTTGGGGAACCTGACCCTAATCGCATCGTTGACGAAACCCATCCCGCACATCCAACTGATGCCTATCAACGCAGTAAATGGCAGGCCGAACAATCGGTTATGCGGTATTTCTACGATTATCAACTACCTGTGGTGGTGCTGCGTCCGGGCGCGTATTATGGGCCGCTCGGTCAGTACGCTTTTAACCGCTTGTTTTTTAAAGACCCGATGCGTGGCATTATTATGCAGGTCAATCGCGGACGTTATATTATTTTTCCGGCTTATATTAGTGATGTTGCTCGGGGTGTCTTTCAAGGGCTTGAACGTGGGCGAGTTGGTGAGGTGTACAATATTTGCGGGGATTGGATTTCCCACCGCGAGGCTTTTGACATCGTTTGTCAGGAGGCTAACCTGAATTGGCCGCGCTTACCTATTCCCAGATGGTTAGGTATCAATACTGCTCGTTTCCTTGAAGCACTGTCGGTGATTACGCGCACCGAGCCATTCTGGCCGTTGAACCTGCGTTCTTACGTGTATAATAGTTGGCGCGTGTCCAGTGATAAAGCGCGTCGTGAGTTAGGATTTACCCCAATAGACTTTCGTGAAGGGGCGCGACGTACGATTGCTTGGTATCGCGCAGGTCAGCCAGAAATGCTACCTGAGTTGGAGTGCTAAGTGCATTCCAATCAGTAGATCAATTATGAATGCAGGTGTACGGGTATGTTGTTAGATGAAGTTAAGATTTACGTGCGAAGTGGTGATGGTGGCGATGGAATCGTCGCCTTTTTGCGCGAGAAGTTTATGCCACGCGGCGGACCAGCCGGCGGAGATGGCGGTCGAGGTGGTGATGTCGTCATTAAGGTGAACCCGCGTATTAACACACTTTCGCCCTTCCAGCGTGGGGTTCATTTTAAGGCCGACAGTGGTAAACCTGGTCGTGCCAAAAATATGAGCGGCCTCAGTGGTAAGACGATTGAGATTGAAGTGCCACCCGGTACGGTGATTAAAGATGCTGAAACGGGAGTAATTATCGCTGACCTTGTTCGGCGCGATGATCGCATTTTGATTGCCAAAGGTGGACGTGGCGGGCGTGGAAACCAACATTTCGCTACTGCTTCGAACCAAACGCCGCGTATGGCAGAGAAGGGTGCACCCGGTCAGGAATTTTGGTTGACTCTGGAACTGAAGTTGATCGCGGATGTAGGTTTGGTGGGTGTGCCGAATGCCGGTAAATCTACATTGCTTTCGGTGATTAGCAATGCACGCCCGAAAATTGCGGATTATCCCTTTACAACTCTTGAGCCTAACCTCGGCGTTGTGATCTATGACCAGCGTGACATGGTGGTTGCGGATATTCCGGGGTTGATTGAAGGGGCACACATGGGGGTAGGGCTAGGACATTCATTTTTGCGACATGTTCAGCGGACGCGCGTACTGGTGCATTTGTTGAACGGCGCGAGTGAAAACCCGATTGCGGACTACAGCCAGATTAACTCTGAACTTGCACTTTATGATGAGCGGTTGGCTGAAAAACCACAAATCGTCGTGTTTACCAAGATGGATTTGCCAGAAGCCCAAGAACGGTGGCCTGAAGTTAAGGCGTTCCTGAATAAACAGGGGATCGAGCCGATGTCGATTTCGGCAGCGACCCAGCAGAACGTCAAAGACCTAATACAGCGTGTGTTCGCGACCGTTGACGCGCTCCCGCCAGTTGAGATTACGCCGATTGAAGAAAAACCTGTGTACGAACTAGCCGAAGAAGAAGTTGTGTTCAACATCGTGCGGGAAGATAACGGTGCGTACCGTGTTGTCGGACGGCGTATTGAGCGAGCGGCTTCGATGACACATTGGGATTATGAAGATGCGGTGATGCGTTTTCAAGATATTCTGGAAACGCTTGGCGTATCGGCTGCGCTTGTTGAGGCCGGTGTCCAAGTTGGCGATACGGTTTACATCGGTGATTATGAACTGGAATGGGCTGACTGAGGGCGCATGGAGCGAATTGGGATCCTAGGCGGCACATTCGATCCACCTCATGTCGGTCACTTGATTCTGGCACAACATGCGGTGGATGCTATTGGATTGACGCGATTATTGTTTATGCCAGCAGGTGACCCACCGCATAAACAAATGGATACCAAAACGCCGGTTGAGCACCGACTCGCGATGCTGGATTGTGCTACGCATGATAATCCTCAGTTCACGATTTCACGGGTTGATGTTGACCGCCCCGGCCCTCATTACTCGGTCGATATGATTAAGCTGGTACAGGCTGAATACGCTCAGTCGGAATTGTATTTCATTATGGGCGGGGATTCTCTGCGGAATTTGCCCAAATGGTACCAGCCACAGGAATTAATCCACTTATGTCGGATTGCGGTGATGCGGCGTCCACAGAGTGAAATCTCGGTGGATATGCACGCCACGACTTTGCCCGAACTCGCACAGCGCCTTACGATTGTAGATGCACCTCTCATCGATATTTCCTCGACTGCGATTGTGGCGCGTATCGAAGCGGGACTTCGCATCCGCTATCTTGTGCCGGATGCTGTGCTTGAGTACATCAACACCAACCAGTTATACAGGTAATCCTATGAAGCGATATTCAACTGTCTTTGCTATGTTGGCAATTGGGCTGTTTGCATTCAGCCTGACTCCTTCGTTTTCGGCAGATGTCCAGTTACAACCAGCGCCTACTTTAGTGCCCCCAACACTTGTTCCCTCGCAGGATGCGGCGGCTGGCGATGTGCTGGTGACCGAGTCATCGTTGGTCAAAGTGCTAGCCGACGGCGCGGTACGAGTAGGGTTACTTTATAATGCGCCACCGTTTGGGACGCTGAATGTGCGAGGTGAAGTCTCCGGTTTTGACGCTGACCTCGCGAAAACGATGGCTGAAACATGGGGCGTGGAATTCATGCCCATACAGGTGACGCGCCAAACGGGTGTGGATATGCTCAAGACGGGCAAAATTGATATGTTGATGGGCTTGCAGACCCACCGACGCGATATGGACGCTCAAGTTGAGTTTAGCCAAACTTATTTCGCAGATGCGCAATCGATGTTGGTGCGGCAAGATGACGGTGCAGCAGGTTTGGGTGATATGAGCGGTCGAAAGATTGGTTATGTTCTCGGAACGCCAGCGGCTGAGGCGATCAGCTTATGGCAGCAGCGTTCGGGCATCGGGATTACGGTGCAGTCGTATTTAACCATTGACCAAGCCTATTCAGCGCTGGTGAACAATGAAGTCGATGGCGTGGTTGACAGCCGAGTTCAGTTATTGAAGGTTATTCCTCAGCAGGACATGGGCAAAATCCTCGAAGAAACGGTTGGCTCGGAACCGTACGCGATTGTGGTACGACGGCAAGACGTGAATTGGCGTAATCTGATTAACAAGACTCTGCAATTTTTATCGCAACAGGGAAAACTCCAAGAGCTGCATCAGACCTACCTAACGGGTTTACCTTATTCGATCAACCTTGTGCCGGTTTGGGCGGGTATTGGCGAAGAAGAGCCGAAGCCTGACCAGATGCCACAGGATGTTCCATATCCAGCTAATCAGTATACCATTCCGCGTTTACAGCAGTCCAAAGCGATACGCGTAGCTGGTGTTAGCGATTTACCGGCTGATGCACCGGAGAGCCAAAAACGGTTCGAGGCGGTTAACCGTGCGGTGATTGAGTCGATGGCGGCTATCTGGGGCTACCGAGTTGATTACATCCCAAACTCGGTTGGGAACGCGGTTGATCTGGTGGCGAGTGGGCAGGCCGATATTGCGATTGGGGTGACGCTGGATTGGTCACTGGCTGACAAAGTTGATTTAACAGCACCTTATTTCCTGCATGGTGATCGGGTGATGGTTAAGAAGAGCGACGAATACGAAACCTTTCTTGATTTACGGGCACGGGTCGTCGGCATTTTTAACAACGAAGAAGGCGCTGAAGAGCGGGCAAAGGCATGGGCGACAAGTGCTAACTCCGGTGTTCGGTTCTTCGTGATTAATAATGAGGCGAACGCACCAGCGACCCTCATTTCAGAGAATAATGCGAATGCGGTGTTTGGTGACAGCCTAAAGTTGGTTCCATTAGTGCAAGCTCAACCCGATGATTTGCGCTTGACGCGGCGTGGTACCAACCCTGATGCGTGGTACAGTCGTATTTACATTGGGATGGCCGTTCCACGAAACGATATTGATTTCCGGCTGCTGGTTGAATACACGATTCAAGAGATGTACCGGAATGGGAAGATGCAGGCGCTGCTGGGGCAGGTGCTTCTGCCGGAAGATATGCCGACGGCCGATATTTGGCCGGGAATTTCGGATTATCTAAGCTATAAGCTTGGGTAAAATTGGTAAGACGAATCGCCAAGTTCGCCAAGAAAGATAGAGAAAAGCCAAGTGTGATTCACTAAATTCACATTCAACATTTTCGATCCTTGTTTATTCGGCGATGATTAGAGAGCGAAGTGCCGAAGTTTTGGAATTGGCTTTTAGCCCATAAAAAACACAGAAACTATCTGAGCAAGGTGGTTTTTGATTCACTTAGTGATGCGCAAAATTCACAGTTTGCATTTTTAGACCTTGTCTATTCGGCGGTATTGAGGGAGGGAATGAGCGAAGATTTGCTAGTTTCTTCATATTCTTCAATTTCACACGCGTCATTTAGCTCCATATTGGTCATCAGTGGCAAAATTGGCAGCAAAGGCGGCAATTTCAATTGGTAAATTTATGCCATACATCTCTATTCTCGGCTAAAGTTTGGCAAAGTTGGCGAAAAATCAGATGTTGGTGTGCCGCCGCCAAGATTGCCAATCAGCAGTTTTAAGTTTCAAGTGACAAGTTTTAAGTTTCCAGAAAAAGGCAGCAGAGTTGCTGCAAAATAAGCGATAGGGTGCTGCTGCAACGTTTGCTGCAAAAGTAGTCTTTAGTCGACAGCTATCAGTCACGAGTCACCAGTCTCCAGATTAAGCGGAAATTGCGGCGGCCCGAAAATTTGGTTCATTGTGCATGTTAATTTGCGGCGAAACCCCTCCTTCAATCCCTATTTGAGAAGCGGGTAGGGAGCAAAAATAATGGCTTCTATGAACATCATAATCGACATCGGGTATGAAAGGGTGACCATTTGGAAGACCATTTGGTAGCTTTTAACGCGAGTCGGCATTAACCGTTTTTAGGGAGTGAGATTGTTAAGTTAGTTGGTGAATAGTTAGAAAACCATTTGTCGGGTTAAC
>JAPUDW010000239.1 GCA_027492915.1 Bacteroidota bacterium
TAATTTAATAGCAATAATGTTAATGGTTGTGGTTTTGTTAATTCCAAGCCAGCGATTAATAGGAGATTTATAAGTAAGGAACATCAAACACAGCCGGAGTAAGCGCTACCGACAACCGCTTGCAAGCGTAATGTAAACGGACGGTGTAACATCAGTTTGCACGATGTTAAAAGGTGTGTCTTATGCGTGTCGGCTGTGCCAGAGGATGTGAATAGATGTCAGCAGCAATTTTAGCGACCAAACTTTATGTTCCACCGGCGCGGCCAAAGGTTGTGTCGCGCCGGCGTTTGATCGACCGGTTGAACGAGGGGCTGCATCATAAGCTGACCCTGATCTCCGCGCCCGCTGGCTTCGGCAAAACCACACTCGTGAGCGAATGGGCGGCGGGTAGCCAGCGCCCGACCGCTTGGCTGTCGCTTGATGAAGGTGACAACGACCCGACCCGCTTTCTGGTTTACCTCGTCGCCGCGCTGCGAACAGTTGTTGAAGATATCGGTGAAGGGCTGCTGGCGGTTCTCCACACGCCGCAGCCCCCGCCGATTGAGTCGATTTTGACCGCGCTGCTCAACGAAATTGCCGCCGTCCCCGATTCATTCGCTCTCGTCCTTGATGACTACCACATGATTGATACTAAATCGGTTGATGAGGCACTCACGTTTTTGCTCAAGCATTTGCCGCCGCAAATGCATTTGGTTATTGCCACCCGCGAAGACCCGCAGTTACCGCTTCCCCAACTCCGCGCACGGGGGCAGTTGACTGAACTGCGTGTGACTGACTTGCGTTTTACCCACGCCGAAGCTGCCGGATTTCTAAATCAGGTGATGGGGTTAAGCCTATCTGCCGCTGACATAGCCGCGCTGGAAACCCGCACCGAAGGTTGGATCGCTGGTTTGCAGCTTGCCGCTATTTCCATGCAAGGGCATCACGATACCGCCAGCTTCATTCAATCATTTACCGGCAGTCATCATTTTGTGCTGGATTATCTAGCGGAAGAAGTCTTACATCAGCAGCCGGAAAATGTGCAGACGTTCTTGCTCCACACCGCTATTCTTGACCGCCTGTGTGGTTCGCTGTGTGACGCTGTGTTAGGGGATGCGTCCGCAAAGGGTCAGGAAACCCTCGAATATATCGAACGTGCCAATCTGTTCATCATCCCCCTCGATAATGAACGCCGCTGGTATCGCTATCATCACCTTTTTGCTGACTTACTGCGCCAGCGTTTGTACGCCTCATTAACGGATGCAGGACGCAGCGTGGGTGAACTACACCTGCGTGCCAGCGCATGGTATGCCGCCAACGGTTTGGAAATTGAGGCGTTCCACCACGCCGCCGTAGCAAATGATCTTGATCAGGCCACACACATTGCCGAAGGCGGAGGGATGCCGCTGCTCTTTCGCGGTGCAGCTATGCCGGTCTTGAACTGGCTAAAATCGCTGCCGCCGTCGGAATTGAATGCGCGCCCCGTGCTATGGGTGATGTATGCCTCGGCTATCTTGTTTTCTAACCAGATTGTCGGAGTCGAGGAAAAACTCCAGTTCGCCGAAGCTGCATTAGAAAATATGCCACTGGATGATCGTGCAAAAGATTTGATCGGGCATATCGCCGCGATCCGTGCGACGGTCGCTGTGCTCCAAAATCAGGCTGATGTCATTCTTGCCCAGTCGCACCGCGCTCTGGAATATCTGCACCCTGCCAACCTGCCCGTTCGCACAGCCACCACATGGACATTGGGTGTCGCCTACTATTTACAGGGGGATCGTGCTGCTGCTGGTCGTGCGTATGCCGAAGCCTTATCTACCAGTCAGGCGATAGGGCATATCATCATCATGATTGGATCAACCATCGGTCTTGGCAATCTGCACGAGGCTGAAAATCGGCTCACTGTAGCCGAGCAAACCTACCTGCGCGTTTTGCAAATGGTCGGTGAGCCACCCCTGCCGGTTGCCAGCGAAGCTCATCTTGGCCTTGCCCGTATCTATTACGCGCGCAACGAGATGGATGCGGCTCAACGGCATGGGCAGTTCAGCGTCCAGCTTGCCCGCCAGTTCGAAATCAGTGATCGCTTTATCGCCAGCGAGGTGTTTCTCGCTCGTCTGCGCCTCGCACGCGGGGATGTGGCTGGCGCAGATGCTATCTTGTCGCAGGCTGTTCAGTTTATGCGGCAGTACGGCTTTACGATGTGGATGCCACAAGTTGTTGCTGTACAGGTGCTTGGGCTGCTTCAACGCGGCAGCCTTACTGCGGCGGCGGAGCTAGCACAGGCGCACGAACTCCCCATGAGTCAGGCACATGTTTATCTTGCGCAGGGCAACCCGAACGCCGCATTAGCGTTGTTGGAACCGCTGTACCAGCACGCCGAAGCCAAAAGTTGGGCGGACGAGCGGCTCAAAATTCGGGTGCTGCAAGCCGCCGCATACGGTCAGCAAGGGGACTTGGATGCGGGTCTACCACTGCTGGAGGCTGCGTTGGAAGCTGCCGCGCCAGAAGGCTTCATCCGTATTTTCGTTGATGCCGGTTTGCCGATGGCTGATCTCTTATCACAGGCGGCGGCTCGTGGGATGATGCCCGACTATCTGGGTAAGCTGCTTACCGCATTTGAACTTGAACGGCAGTACGGTGCTGCTAAAGAATTTTCGTTCACCGCCCAGCCGTTGATTGAGCCGCTTAGTCAGCGCGAGTTGGAAGTCCTGCGTTTGATCGCAAACGGACACTCGAACCACGACATTAGCGAACGCCTTTTCCTCGCCTTAAACAGCGTCAAAGGTCACAACCGCCGCATCTTCGGCAAGCTGCAAGTGGAACGCCGTACCGAAGCCGTCGCCCGTGCCCGCGAACTTGGGTTGTTGTAGGAACTCACAAAACTTCCAGCAACACCCCAAAACAACACTTTAGTGTCTATACACCGTCACCCCGCTGGCGATATGCTGCTTTGTACGTTGAGCAAGTGGCACACGGTTCATGTGGTCACAACAGGGATACCCGAATGGCAAACAAACCGAAACCGGACAGGGGTTTAGCGCAGCCCACCGTCTATCAAATCCGCATTAAGGGGCATCTCGGTCGTCAATGGTCTAGTTGGTTTGAAGGCTTGTCCATCACGCTGGAGGCCAACGGCGATACGCTGCTCACCGGTTCGGTGGCAGATCAAGCCGCGCTGCATGGATTGCTCAAAAAGGTGCGCGATTTAGGACTGCCGTTGATTGCCGTAAACCCGATTGAACCGGACAGGACACCCGCACCGACCGTCAAACCGTGAATAGATTAATTAAGTTCATCAAGATAGGTAGTAAAAAATGAATTCCGCTATGAAAGCAATCGTAAGCACTCAATATGGTTCACCGGATGTCATGCGGCTTCAAACGATTGAAAAGCCTGTTCCGGGGGATGGTGAAGTGCTGGTCAAAATTCACGCGGCATCCGTGAATGCTGCCGATTGGCACTGTTTACGTGGTTCACCGTTCTTCCTGCGTTTTGAGTTTGGTTTGCTCAAGCCTAAACATACGGTACTCGGCGCAGATATCGCGGGGACGGTTGAAGCGGTAGGCAAAGATGTAACCTTGTTTAAGGCCGGTGACGAGGTGTTTGGCGATCTATCGGGCAGCGGGTGGGGCGGGTATGCCGAATATGCCGCCGTTCCCGAAAATGTGTTGGCTCTAAAATCCGCCAAGCTGACGTTCGAGGAAGCTGCCGCCGTGCCGATGGCAGCCGTTACCGCGTTAAACGGCCTGCGGGATAAAGGGCAAATTAAAGCTGGTCAAAAGGTGCTGGTGAATGGTGCGTCCGGTGGTGTGGGTACGTTCGCGGTGCAGCTTGCGAAAGCCTTCGGTGCGAAGGTGACCGCTGTGTGCAGCACCCAAAAAGTCGAGATGGTGAAGGCGCTGGGGGCAGACCATGTGATTGACTACACCAAAACCGACTTTACCAAAAACGGTCAGCAGTATGACTTGATATTAGCTGCGAATGGCAACCTGAGCATGTCGGCTTATAAACGTGCATTGTCACCACAGGGCATCTGCGTGGTGGCGGGTGGCTCGATGTCGCAAATCTTAAACTCGATGATTTTCGGCTCGATGCTGTCCAAGAAGGGTGGCAAGAAAATCATGGGTTTGTTTTCGGGGCCGAATCCCGACCACCTCGCCTTCTTGAACACGCTGATCGACAGTGGCAAGGTGAGGCCGGTGATCGACCGCCGCTACCCCCTAAGCGAAACCGCCGAAGCGCTGCGCTACGTTGAAGCCGGACACGCAAAAGGGAAAGTCGTTGTTAGTCTGGAGGGTATCTCATGAAAGCAGTCGTCTTTACCCGCTACGGTTCGCCGGATGTGCTGCAACTCCGGCAAATTGCGAAACCGGCGCTCAAGGATGACGAAGTGCTGATCAAAGTACACGCGACCACCGTCACGATGGGGGACTGCGAAATCCGAAGTTCGCGTTTTCCGCTGTGGCTGTGGCCGCTTATCCGCATCTGGATCGGTGTTTTTAGACCGCGCAAAAAGGTTTTGGGGCAAGAACTCGCCGGAGAAGTGGAAGCTGTTGGAAAATCGGTTACACGGTTTCAAAAGGGCGAGTCAATCTTTGCTTCAACGGGTATGCACTTAGGCTCGTATGCTGAATATGTCGTGCTTCCCGAAGCGCCGGAGGAAGGTGTGCTGGCAGCCAAACCTGCCAACATGACCTACGCCGAAGCCGCCGCGCTGCCGGTGGGTGGCTTGATCGCGTGGGACTTCTTGAGCAGGGCAACTATTCAAGCTGGACAAAAAGTGCTGATTAACGGCGCGGGTGGCAGCATCGGCACTTATGCTGTCCAAATCGCTAAAGTGTTCGGCGCGGAAGTCACGAGTGTCGATAGCACCGCGAAGTTGGACATGCTGCGCACTATTGGCAGTGACCATGTTATTGATTACACACAGGACGATTTCACCCGCAGCGGCGTGACCTATGATGTTATTTTTGACATTGTGGGCAAAAGCCCATTTTCTCGCAGCCTCAAATCACTTCAACCCGATGGTCGCTACTTACTCGCTAACCCCGGTTTATCCTATATGCTGCGGGGAGCATGGGTTTCGCGCAGCACCAACCAGAAGGTGATATTCACCGCCCCAACGCCCAAGCCAGAAGACATCACCGAATTGCAAGCATTGATCGAAGCGGGTCAGGTCAAAACCGTCATCGACCGCTATTATCCACTGGAGCAAACCGCCGATGCCCATCGCTATGTGGATACAGGGCGCAAGCAGGGGAATGTCATCATCACACTGGCGCACCAGTCCTAACGGCGTTCCTCACGAGTCGTTTTCGAGCGTCAATCCGTGCATCTGTGGTTGCTGCCCACTGGTGTAAAACGCGCGGTTCTGCTCGATATAAAACGGGAAGTCTTCTTCCCAATACTGGCGCGGGTCTTGCCGCAGCAGCACCGAGAAGGCCGCGTACAGGTCGGGGTTTTGCGCGGCGAAGGTGTGCGGGTTGCGGAAGAACATCTCCAGATAACCTGCTAAAAACTCGCCGTTGTTCTGGAACACATACGGATGTCCTATAGGGAATACATCCGTTTTTTCACCCGCCGCCAGCTTGTCGTAGCGCTGCATCTCAATCCGCTTGCCTTTGACGAACGCCGAACGTGCTTCCGGTGTGAAAATATCCGCGCCATCCGGTGGAAAGCGGTCATCCGATTGGCGCATCCCCGGCATCCAGCCAAAACTCTTGGCTGACTGTTTGAGGTGCGCCGCGTCAAAGAAGTCCAGCAAGTGCCCGAACTCGTGCAGGAAGGGCGCGACCCCTGGCGCAGGCTGGTTGAAGCCCTCGAACAAGCGGCTGACCACCAGCTTAATGCAGCCCTCCTGTGTGTCGTAGCAGCCACCTGCCACGCCACCATCGGCCTTATACGCGGCAGCATCCGTATACAGCCGGATATGCACACCCGTCCGCAGCAAACGGTCGAGAATATCTTGGCGGTAGAAAAACACCTCGGCGATATGCCCCGCTACTAAGTAACCAAGCGCGGGTAGGTTTGGGATAAAATTCCTGAATTTACCAATCGGGCGTTCGTAAGTCTCTATCCGCTTTAAACTATGAACACCCTGAGCATTAAAAACAATTGAACGCTCATCATATGTACCCAGAAATTTGAGGTCAAATCCCTCGTGCAGCATCACCTTCTGCACGATTTCGTGGAAGTGGCGGCGCTGGGCTTTATCTAAACTTTTGACCAATGGAAAGTAGGTTTCCATGTAGCGTGGACGGTGCGTGAGCGCAAAGATATGGAAGGCGAGTTGAGGACGACAGGTGCTTAAGGTTAGCGTTTCAAGCTGCAGCAGATTATCGAACACACTATTGATGGAAACTTGTTCACGCCCATCAATATCCAGTGATTCATCCACATTAATTTTAGTGTCGCCAATATACAAGCCATCATACAAGGTGCCGCTTTTGACACGGCTCGTGGCCTCAATAAGTGGTGATACTTGGCTTAACCGAAACTGCTGGTAGTACACATCTGACCATTTTACCGTTGTCATGCTGGTTATCCTGCTGGCAGCGGGTAAGCTGCCGCCTCATAAACCTCGACCGTTACCGTGTCGCCAATCTGCACCACGCCTGCCCGTTCGACCATCCCGACGAGACCGCGCTTGTGCATCGCGGCCTTCACAAAACGGTTGGGTGAAACACCAACATCAGGATACTTCGAGACAATCACCCGCCCTGGCCCGATGCATGGCATATTTTCACCCTCGACCACCAGCACCGCGCCCGATGGGAAGATCAGTTTCGTGCCTTTGGGCAGCAGGGTGAAGTCGGGGATGCCGCTGAATGATAGGTTCGCGCCCAGCCACGCGGGGGCAATCGTTTCTACGCCCATCGCTCGTGCCGCTTCGGCCAGTTCATCCGGCGTGACGGCTGACCATTGGCGGTCGTTCCGCATGGGTGTGCCGCGCTTGTATTCGGGGTTTCGCGCATCTGCCTTCTTGGTGAACCCCGCGTGTTTATCACCTACGATACCTTCCAACGTGAAGTCTAGCGACGCACACGGGTTTTTTTCGAGTCCCTTGTGGTCGCCAATGTACAGTGCATCCACCGTTGCTTGCAAGATCATCATGGATACCTATTGAGGGGCTTTAATGGGGTGGGGATGAATACAGGGAGGGAACTTGGCCCCTCCCCACCAATCACATGCACATTTCGCATGATGGGTCTATCGACTAAAGACGACGAACTAACGACTAAACCTACTTTGCCTTACGCCCACCGCTCAATGACTTCTGGTAGGCTTCCAACCCCACGAAGTCACCATTCGCGGCATACGAGGCTTGCTCTGCCCATGTTGGCACGCTGGGGGCGAAGCGCATCCCAGCCGCCACAATCGCTGCGTTAATATCCGCCTCGCTTGCGCCGGAAAGCTGGGCGAAGGTGGTGATGCCTGCTGCGTGCAGCGCCTTCTCCATCTTCGGGCCAATGCCTTCGATCACCTTGAGGTCATCCGGTTTGGCAGGGTCGGCGTTGATCGGCAGAGTAGAAGTGGGTGCGGCGTTTGCCAGCGGCGTGGCGGAAACATCCGGTTCAACAGCTTTGCTGCCCTTACCGCGATTTAAAGTTTTGGGTTCGGGTGCTGCGCCTTCGGTCGGCTTGGATAAAGTCGCGGGGCGGCCTGATGCATCTTCCACCGGTACCGATGGCAGTGACACCCCATCCGGCGCATGTGCAGCCTGTTCAGGGTCGGTTTCCGGCGCGGACGCAGAGGGCGGCGGGGCGGACTTTTCCTCGATTGTCGTGGCTGCTGGTGCTGCTGCTGGCGGATGCTGTTCCGCATCCGGCGCGGGTGGTGGTGGTTCGGTTTTATCTTCAGCAATCGCGTCACGCGGCGGGGCATCCGTTAAGGCAGCCGCAGCACGTTCACCAACCGCCGATTCGGGCGCTTGTGCCGAGTCAACATCCGGTCGCGGCTGCGGTGGCATCGGTGGCGCTTGGGTTTCAACTACGGGTTCGGTGTAGGCGGTCGCCGTCGTCGAAGCGGGTGGTGCAGCAACCAACACATCGGCGACGGGTGCAGCCGCAGCCGAAAGGATCGGTTCAGGCGGTGCGGCTGGGTTCGGTTCAGCCTGTTGATAGGCCGCGCCGGGGGTTACCGATGTGAGGATCGGGCGTTCGTAGGTGATCGGCTCGATCTCCGTATCGATGGTCTCCGAGTCGTCCACACCCCGGCTGCTCAGGCGGTCATAACCCCAGATCGCCAGTGCGATCAGCAGTAGGATGAGTACCGGCGACCAGTCACCGAGCGGGGCGCTGCTGGCAATAAAATTCAATGCCAGAAAAATAACGATTACGATAAGCGTAATAAGGGACAAGTTGCGTGTTGAGCGATCCATTCGTCCATCCTTCGTGAATGAGATTGACCACAGCGTTTGTCTGATTGTAACCCAAAAGCGCTTATTATGGTTGTGAACCTATTGTGAATGTTCCAACCAGCGCTATTCCGTCTACCGCACCCTCCACATTCGTCAGCACGGGGAAGCGTGTTAGGTCAGGATATGAATACCAACCCACAAATACGCGGTACTCGCCTGCCGGAAGGTCAGCCGGTAAGGCCAATGATACGGTTTCCACCCATTGGCTGCTTGCTGCCCGCGCACCAAGTGTATGGTCATCTCCCGCCACCTGATTGCCGTCTGCACCCAGCACCTTCACGAAGCGGATATCCTGTTCACCCCGCGCTTGGTCGAACTGCCACCATAACGTCAGGTCTAAAGCTCCAGCCGTGGTTTGGAGCAATGGCGCTGCATTCAACCGTAAGCCGTATTCGAACAATACCCCTCCATCCATGCTGCTGGGGCGCACTGGCAAATCCGGTTCAATTTGAAGCAGTGGCGGTGGGCAATATAAGCCGATGCTAAAGCGGTCCGGGCAAGTCGGTTCTGCCTCAATGGTGATAATGTGATAACCTGCCGCATCCAATGGTACCACCACATCCGACAGGCGGTTCCCCGCAGGCCAGCGTGTTATTATTTGCCCATCTACCGCGAACGACAAGGCTCGATTGTTGCCCGCCGCGCGGATGTGCAGCGGTAGCCAGCCGCTTTCGCTTGCGTAAATAAAGCTGTGGAGCTGGTTCGTATAGCGGTCAGGCTGATCAAATGTATGGATGAACGCAGGCGGCTGCGTTCCATCATCTGGCACATCAAACAGCGCTACCTGCGTGTCCTCGTAATTCGGCTCACCCAACATCTGTCGTGCATTTGCCAGCAGCTTGCCGTCTACATCATATTGCTTATGCACCACTACCACATCCGCCCCTGCCTCCCGCAGCAGCGCCGGATTCAGCGTCCGCTCAAGGATCGTCAGCTTGGCAGGGCTAACCGGTGTGCGCCGCGTCACCTGACCTGCGATAATCGGCTTTTCGTGGGCTGTTTGCAGCCACAATGCATCCTTCGCCGCCAGCAGGTTATCCCACGGCACGTCAAACACTGCCCGTACATCCTCGCGCCCCGCTACATCATATACCGCCTGTGGAATGACTGCGTTATACGTCGGAAGCGAAGGGATTGGCACACCTTCACTTGGTTTTGACCAAAACGCCTGATAATCAAAGATGATGAGCGCCCCGATAATCACCGCCGCTAGCGTGAATTTCGACCGGTGATTTTCCCTCAATTTGAAACTTGAAACTTGAAACTTGTAACTGATCGCCGCCCAGCCGTAGCCCACCAGCACCGCCACCGCCAGCGCCAGTAGAAAGCCGAAGCGCCCCGGTGTCCGCGCGAGGCTGAACCCCGGCAGGTTGAACACCAGCGCATAGGGCAGCGTAAAATGGGTCTCGTATCCGCCGAATACACCGCTAATCGGCGTGTCAAAAACCTTGAGCAGCGGCCCCAGCGCCAACACCCACGCCACTGCGCTCACCAGCAGCCACCACCGCGCTGCTTTGGACTTCCACAGGCCAACCAGTGCCAGCAGCCCCGCGATGATGCCCATGTAGCCCGAACCTTCGATGATATTTACGCCCAAAACGCGGTGCGTGTATTCCAACTGTCCGTACATCGGATGCTCGAACGATGGCGTAACAATGCCCAGCAGATCAAGGCTGTAATCCACGCCGCCGCCCTCACCGGTGTAGGCGCTCGTGCCGAAGGTGCTGCTGAACACCGGCAGCAGGAATAGGAGTATCAGACCCGCTCCCACCACGCACACCGCCACCAACCGCCCTAGCGCCCGCCAATCCCGCCGCACGATCACGGTGAGGCCGATCACTGCCACCAGCGGCAGCACCACGTAAATCAGTTGCAGCGTATGCCCCATTGCCGTCAAGAAGAAGAAGATAGTGCTGAGTACTGAGTACCGAGTACTGAGTTGAAGATTAAAAGGTAATCGCCTTACTGATTTTGCATTAACTTCTTGGCTTGAAACTTGAAACTTGAAACTTGTAACTTCTAACAAGCTCCACGCCAGCAGGGGCAGCGGCCACTGCACCAGCAACCCGCCGTGACCCCCTGCTAAATGGCCTTGAATAACCGGTGCGGTCATGAAGGCCAGCCCACCAAGTAAGCCTGCCGTTCGCACCCCCGTTAGCCGCCACACCAGCCAGTACGCCGCCCAGCCGTTGAGCGCCAGCGTTAGCAGCACAAACAGATTATATGCGGCAGGCAGCGACATGAAGAAGGCGAACAACCAGCCGGGGAAGAATTGCAGCGGGTCTGACCACAGGATCACCCCTTGCATCCCATCAGGGTAGCCCAGCAGTGGTTGGAAGATGAGCGGTTGGCCGGTTTGCAGCGCATGTTTCATCCACCAGATGTGGCGCGTCATCTCGTGCGCATCACCGAACGGGTATCCGGCGAAGTGCGTACTCATTAAGGTAACTAGCGGCCACGTCATGACGACCGCCACCAGCAGGTAGAGGCCGTAAATCGCGAGGTTTAGGGGTAAAGCGCGTCGTAGGTTTTGCATCCACCCATTGTACAAAGCCGCCCCAACCCCGCCAAGCGCCGACTAAGCTGCGCTTATTGAACACAGCTTTATTGACGCAGGATATTTTGTGTCTTATAGTAACGCTATCCTCAATTAGAGCCATAGCGCAGCTTTATGCGCTTCAAAATGCCCACACAAAAATTCAAATGGATAGATCGTGATACTGCCGCGAAGGATTTGCTGCTGGTTGCTTATCATGCGCCGCCATCGGTTGGCTCGCGCGCGTTAAGTCTTCTACGTTCAATCCGCTCAGCGAGCATCATCCCTGAGTTAACCGCTATTGCTCATGACGAAAGCCGTGATATATGGGAACGCCGTTATGCTTTACGTGCTATAAACGCTGTTCCGCGCGAGTTGGATATGTCTCAGATTGCCCAACGCATGGAGGAAGCATTTTTAAAACGTTCACAAGCCTATGAAAGGGGATCAGCAAGTAGGGGATATATCAGCGATATGAGCGCTGATTTTCTTGATGAAATTATCAGTATTGTGGATAAGCATCCAACCAATCGCACTTGGTTTTTAGATGTCCTAAATCGCGTCAATGAACCAATAATCGTTCATGATTATGTAACGAATGCCTTGCACTACGAGTTATCAGACGATTTTCGCCGTCTCCTTTTTGATCTTCTAATCGCACAACTTGTTAAACAGCCTGATCTCTTGACGTTGGATACTGTTCGACCCCTTTACATCTATGGCAGGGCATTTTTAAATTCGCAGCTTAACCGCATAGTTGAGATGTGTCTGAGCAGCGAACAGGTTAGGGAATGGCTACCACTTGCTATAGCGTGGAATGAATTACGTGAGGCCTTAGTTGACCTAAAACCAGAAACGGAAACACGGATAACGTTATTCAACCAAGAGTGGGACGCTAATCGAAATAATAGGGAACTTCGCAAGCAGCAGGAACTCCAATCTATTCAACAGAACCCAATCTATCAATTCCTATTTGAGTTGTATGAGGCCGCCCAACACGGCGACAAAACTACCTACGACAAGCTGAGAAGGATTGCAAACAAATGGGATGGTAATATCCCCTTACGTGCGGTTGCTACCCATTTTATCGGCAAGCTGATGCCCAAATACGACTCGCTAAATGCATTACAGTATCTCTTGAAACATGCAGATGATAATTGGGGAGAGCCGCCCTATCATTCGCCAATCCGTTTTGAGGCAGGTGAGGCGCTGATGCTGCATCCTTCGCTTGATGTATGGGAATCGCTGGTTGATGCCTTCTTCATCGACCCGCAAAATATTCTGTCGAATTTCATGCAAAGCTGGATTGAACATGTGACGGATGCACTAAGCGGTGATCAACATGATTACAAAGGCAGTCGTTGGGGCGGAATTGACAATCGCGGTTGGTTTTATGCCCTCAACGAACTCGATGTAACAATTGTCGATCAATACCGCTAAGTACCTTACGTCAACCCCTTCAACCAAGACTTGCGCTTAGGGAACAGGGCTTCAAGCAGCACCGCGCCTTTGCCCGTCGCCCATACGTCCGGCAGCACTTCCCTGATCTCATCCGGTCGGTGCTGCCCGAACACCACATTCCAGAAGAGATGCCACGGGAAGGAGATGTCGTAGCCATCCTTCCCGCTGATCGGCTCGATGCCCGTAATCTTGCCGCGCTCGAAGGCAAAACGGATACCCGTCAGATCGTAAAAGCCGATTTTGAGTTCGCCGGTGTAGCCCTGCGCCCCGCTGCCTTCCAACCGCTGTTCCAATACGGGCTGGATATGCTTGAGGAACGGGATCATCTGCGGCACGCGGATGTACCACATATACTCGCGCTTAAGAACATGACCACTTTCCGAATATTCAATCAGCATATCAATGGCTTCGTGCAGCCCACAGCCAAAAATCACAAATGGCGGTGCCATGTTAAATGTGGTTTGCGCCCAATCTTTGATGCCACGCATCGTGTCCTCGAAGGTTTCGAGGTACGAGGACTCCGCGCCGACCACATACCCACTGCACCGTATTTCGTCATCGCCTTCGAGCAAGACGAACAACTCCAAGTAGCCGACACCTTGCCCCTGCGCGTCAACAATAATCTGGTACTCGACACAGGTGAATGATGACCGGCTGCGCCCGAATGCCTCATAGCGCCAGACTTCCGGCGACTTTACTTCGGTGAGCAGCCGGTTCCGCGCCATCTCGCTGTGCCAGCGCATCATATTGGGGATGTCGTCCCCGGTCGCAGGTCGCAGCGTGAAAGCGGGTTGATAGTCCGGCTTGGGCGGTTTAATCTTTGCCAGCGGGTAATAAGCATGTTCACCCAGATCAACCGCCATCGTGTAGCCGAACTGGCGGTAAAAGTAGGGGATGCCGGTAATCACCTGCACTTGATGACCGAGCGCCGCGCTGCGTTCATGTACCGCCTCGAACAGCGCTCGTACCAACCCGCGCCCGCGATATTCGGGATACGTAGCGACCAGTTCAGGCCGCCCGACACTGATTTCGATGTCCTCATAGCGCCACGTTTGCGGGATGAGTAGGGTAGCGGAAACCACACGGTTATCCTGCGCGGGGTCAACTATCACGAAGATGTCATCCAGCGTAACGGTGGGGTGTCCGTCCATCAGGTCGCGTGTCCATGATCGTGCCCCTTCTTTAATCAGATCAGGGTCGTTTTCACAGTTCACATCGGCGTAAATTTCCGGCAGACCCTCGCGGTCGCTGGCGTGGCCTTCGCTCAGGCTGCGCAGGATAAGGCCATCGGCAAGCTGTTTTTGCATGGTGTACTCGCTTTTCGAGGGCAGGTATTATGAACCCTCGTGAACCATTTTACACCACACCTGTGTTTTGTCATACGATCAGCGGTACGAGTGACAGCACCAGAACCAGCGCTAAGGCGGTGTTAAATATACGCCGGACGCGAGGCACCTGTAGAAAGCGGGCAAACACCGAGCCGAAAACCGACCAGACTGATAGGCAGATGAACCCAATCATGATCAGCAGTAGGGCGATGACCAGCACCTGACTTAGGATGTCGCTCTCCTCGTTGGTGTAGCTGGCGACGATGCTAATGGCACCGAACCACGCCTTCGGATTGGTCGTCTGGAAGATCAAGCCTTGGATGAACGACATGGCTTTAGCCCCCTCCGAATTTACATTCAGGCCGCTCGACCGTGCGATTTTCCACGCGAGGTACAGCAGGTAGCTGATGCTAATCACCTTGAGTACGGTATGGATGGCGGGGTAAGCGGTAAAGATTTGACTGAGGCCGACACCCATCGCCACGATCATCAACGCCAAACCGCTGAGGAGGCCAAGAATGAGCGGAATGGTGCGCTGGTAGCCGAAGTTGATGGACGACACCAGCACCAGAATATTGCTGGGGCCGGGGCTGCCCGTCAGCGAGAATAAGAAAGGAACGAGGGTAATTAACATGCTCATGCCACCATAATTTTGCGCGGTCGATAGGCGCATTCTAGGGTGTGGGCAAGTATCAGTCAAATTGATATAATTGATGTTTAAATTCAATAGAATTGATAATCCCATGAACCCACAAATCGACCCCGAACTCCTGCACTCGTTCATCGCCATCGCTGATACCGGCAGCTTTCAGCGGGCGGCGAAACAGGTACACCGGACGCAATCCGCCGTGAGTATGCAAATTCAACGGCTGGAAAAAATCGTCGGCTGCTCCCTGTTCCTCCGCGAACGCCCGAACGTGCGCCTGACCGCGAAGGGCGAAACCCTACTGGGCTATGCTCGCCGCATCTTGCAGTTGCAGGATGAAGCGTGGGGTGTGCTTTCCGAGCCAGAGCCGACGGGTTCTGTTCGCTTCGGCATTCCCGATGATTACGCGCTGGGCATCCTGCCGCAAATCCTCGAACGTTTTGCCAGCTACTACCCGCAGATTGAGGTCGAGGTGCGCTGCGATACCACGCCGCATTTGATCGAGCTGGTGGACGAGGACGTGGTTGACCTCGCGCTGATTTCGCGTATCCCCGGCACGTCGATGGGGCGCTACGTGAAAAGTGAGCCGCTGGTTTGGGCGTGTTCACCGCTGCATGCGACCGCGACCCGCAATCCGGTTCCTCTGGCGCTGTTCCAAGAGGACTGTTTCGCGCGGCAGTATGCCATGACCGCGCTTTCCGGCGTGGGGCGACCGTACCGAATCGCGTTCAGCAGCCCGAACCTCGCAGCACTGCTGGCGGTCGTCAAGACGGGACTCGCGGTGGCGGCGCTGCCCCGTTCAAGCGTAACAGCCAACCTGCAAATCCTGACTCCCGATGACGGCTTCCCTCGGCTGCCGGACATGGAGCTGGTGGTGATTCAACGCTCGAACCTGCATTCTCCCGCCGTAGATGCGCTGGCGGCTTGCATCTACCTTGAGGAAACCGACGCGCAGATGTGAAAGCAATACGATTGAACCGCAGAGACGCGGAGAACGCAGAGATCAAGGCAGAGAGAAAAGACGATTCACCACAGAGACACAGAGTTCACAGAGAAAAACAGAGACAAGGTTTATGGCGGCAGTGGCGGCGGCAGTAGAGTGTCAATTTGCGAAAAACTGCGAAAGCTGCAAATTCTGCAAATGCGAGATGAGTTGTTTCGGCGGTATTGAGGGAGCCATTTGCTGAGTCTTCGCAAAATTCTTCAAATTCGTCATTTTCACAGTGCATTTTATGGCGAAATTGTCGTCGAAGTCGTCCAAATCGGCGACGACATAAAGGGTTACAAACGCCATAAAAGTTGAAAATGTCTGAAATGTTGCAATTGTGAAAACGTTTTTTGTGTCGGAAATGTCGTCACAGTCGTCAGTGTCAGAGTTGTCAGTTGGCAAATTTGGCAGCAAAGGCGGCAATGGCAAATCTGGTTTTTGTGCCAAGTTTGCCATTTTATTTGCAGCGGCGGATGGTTAGTTCGCTGCTGCAACGTTTGCTGCAAAAGGCAGTCTTTAGCCTACAGTTGTCAGTCCAATGCAAATGCACAATATGCGGAACAAGCGGCAAAAGCGGCAGAGGCGGCGCGAAATAAGTTGTTAAGATGCATGTAGACCCCCTCCGTCGCTGACGCGACACCTCCCCCGCAAGCGATGGAGGCTTAATACAGTAAGATGGCGACAAATGAGGTTACGCTAGCAACAGGATAGCAGAGGTTGGGTGCGAAAAGGTTACCATTTGGAAGAACATTTGGTAGCTTTTAAGCGATGCTGACGCTAACCTTGCAGGGGAGCGCGGCGTGGAAAAGGTTGGGCGATGGTTAGGAAACGGTTTGCCGACAAACCTGATTCAAATGTAAGAAATAATAAGTCGATAGATAAGGGCACAGAAAAATGCGATTGAACCGCCAAGTACGCCAAGATTAAGTCGGAGAGATAGAGATGGAAAAAGTAGGCAGCGATACCTCAAGATCAGTTGTTAAAGCTTTAAAAATGATATTTGTGATCTTCGGGGCGATTATTATCCCCGTATTGATCTACACAGCACGTTCGCTCTTTACCCTCATTGCCGCTCGTCCTTTATATTATCTGTTTTCATTTACGATCAATGGATTGATTCTTTCCATTGCCCTCGCAATCGCTGCGGCTGTTATCTATACATTATTGTGGTGGTGCGGGGTAATAAAACCCTCGTCCGTCAGAGGGATTAATCTATTTCTTGCCATCGTTTGTGCAAGTGTCATCGCCTATTTTGCGCCTGTAATACCCACGTTAGAGGCGCGATATTTCTACGAACATCGAGACGAATTTGACCATCAAGCAGCTTTAATGCGACAAGATCCGAATCATCCTGACCTTCGAAAACCCGGTCGTTTCGGTCCCTACACCGTGGGGGTATATATCCCTCGTTCGTCGAATGCAATTGTTTTTAGTTATTATGCTAACGATTTTAAAAGTGAATATGCCTACGTTTACACCGAAAACTATGCTGATTTAAATGTGATTATTACCTGCGCCGCTACCGATGGCTCGGGCGGTATTGGAGAAATCTATGCTACCCTCAGCCCGAACTGGTATTTGTGCTATCGTACCGCGATATAATTATGACAACACGGAAAATAATAAGTCGATAGTTGGTAGTCGGTAGATAAAGGCAAAGATATTTTTACCACAAAGGCACAAAGAACACAGAGATTAAGGCGGAGGAATTTGGCACAAGCCGCTCGACCAGCCAATAGTAAACAGGGCAAATTCAGATGATAGATTGGTTTGCTATCGGATTTGGGCTTTTAGGAATAGTCAACATTTTAAGTGGTTGCTATGAGTGGAAGTGGTGGTGGCGATTAGCTAGAGGGTTTTATTTACCTGAGCTTGTTGGCTTGAGAACCACACGTTTGATTTATATGAGTGTCGGCGGTGTAATGCTGGCAATTGGAACAGCCCTCTTTCTACAGAATTTATTTCACAGCACATCCATCATCTATTGGGTGATTGGTGTTATGGCATCCAGTATGTTACCGTTTTGATGTACAACGCGCGGGAAAATCAATCGTTCTCTGATCTTTTTAATAGCAATAGTGATCAAGAAAAAAAGCTTTAGGTGTATTTGATACTTATTAGCATAGGAAGGAGGGTCACAGACCCTCCCTACGAAGGCGGCGGGGTTATTGAGGTTGGGCTTCCAGCACCCACAACCGCCTATCCGCCGCGTTCTGGAACAGGATGCGTGAGCCATCCGGCGAGACTGACCAATCGCCGTTCGCGATGGTGAAGTTGGTGGTGGCGGGGTCGGTCAACTGGCGATCCTCGCCGGTCGTCAGGTCGTAGTAGTGCATCGACTGCACACCCGTCACCGGATCAAACGGAATGTAGTACAAACTCTGGGCATCACGCCAGCGCCAGCCGCCGAACCACGCCATCTTTTGCGGTACCGCGCCGGTCTGCGTTTCGAGCAGGTAGATGCCGTTCACGTTCGGGTCAGCTTGGAATGTCTGGTAGAACAGGATGCGTTCGCCACCGGGGGCAACACTCACCCCGCGAATGCGATCCCACGAGCCGAGAGTGAAGGTCGAGCCATCGTTGACGTTCAGCACATCAAGCGTGGTCACGGTGCGGTCGCTGGTGGAGATGAGCAGCCGAGCGCCATCCAACCACGTCGCGGAAATATCCGGCCTCGCCAAGACGGCGCGGGCGTTCGTGCCATCAACATTGCTCACCCAAATTTCGACCTGCGGCGGGGTTGCGCCGGGGATGGCCTGCCCGTACTGCACTTCCCACAGCAGATGGCTGTTATCAGGGCTGACGGCGGGTGGGAAGCCGCTAGTCTGCACAGGGAAATCAACCTCATCCGCCAAGCGGCGCACGGTGACGGTGCCACCCCCACGGATGACACGATAAGTGCCATCGGGTGAGAGCTGGCGCGGCGGCACATTCTCGATCACGCCGGTCATGGCTTTCGCCGTCACATCCCACTCGAAAATCGCTGCCAACTGCCCCGGTGAACCGTCGATGACATAGGCGAGGTTAGAGTTCGTCGGGTTCCACCAGTGAACGGCGCAGCAGCCATCCATCGTTAGCGGCTGCATCCCCCATGTGCCTTCGGGCAGCGTGGTATAGGGGCGCATGGGTGGGGTGTTCTGGGGCGGCGTGTCCTCGTTCTTGGGCGGCCAGCTTTCGGCGTAGGCGTTCAGGCGTGCGCCACCGAAGGCGGTCGGCGGTTGGTCGTACAGGCTCATCCACTGGCGCGGGTTATAGAAATCCTGCTCGAACAAGCTGCGGCTGTACGAGCCGATGCTCACCAGCGCATCCCACGGTGCTTCGATGTAGTCGATGGGGTTGTAGGCGATCTGGTAATCCAACGAGCGTACTTCAAGGTGCAGGTGAGGGCGCGAGTCGCAGGTCACGTCGGGGTCACCGGAGTAGCCGACCACATCCCCCTGCCGCACCGTCTGGTACTGCTGCACGGTTGGGCGTTCCAGCAAGTGACCGTAAAGCACGGTTACACCCGCTTGCGAGTGGCGCATGATCAGGTTATGCGGGCCGGAGCCGAAAGTCAGGTTGTCGGTGTAAATCACCTCGCCGTCAGCCATCGCGATAACGGGGGTGTTGCAGGGCATGGTGATGTCGATGCCGAAGTGCAAGCCTTGACCAGCGGCGTACCATGCCGTGCCGTAGTTAAACGCGCCGGTGGTGTTGCCGTAAGCTTGCCCCATCAGCCATGTGGACGCACTGGCGGGTTGAGCCAGCGGCATGATGAAGGGTTTCGTCGTGGTAGCGTCCTGCGCGGCGGCAGGTGCAATATTCATAAGTAGGAGCACAGCGCCGAAGGCGAGCCAGCGAAAAGCAACCATAGTTCAACCTCAAATCAAACAGTTTTGCACCCAGTATAGCGGTGGATAGGGCGCGGTTTGTAAATTGCTCATGAGGTTTTAACCCCACCCCAAAGCATTAGGGAGGGGAAAAAAGGCTTTACCGTAGAGAGGCGGAGGCAAGAATACGGAGAGATTTAACCGCCAAGACGCCAAGTACGCCAAGATCAAGGCAGAGGGAGGGGAATTAACCACAGCCCTAAAGGAGGCTTTGCACAGGCACAGAGAGCGCGGAGAAACCCCACCCCTAGCCCCTCCCTGATACTTCGGGGAGGGGAACAAGATAAGGATTGCCGACAGCAAAACCCTACAAAGGTGAGATGTGGTGTGTTTACCCACCGACCTTGCCGAAGTTTTTACCGACGAGGACGAGATCGACAAGATTGATGGTGCCATCGCCGTTGAGGTCAGCCAGCGTGGGCGCGGGAGGCGCTTGCACACGGTAATTCGCGCCGATGAAACCCGCGTCGGCAAGGTCAACCGTGCCGCTGCCGTCGATGTCACCCGCCAGCAGCGTAACCTGTGTGGTCGCGCCGATACCCGCCTCGACGGTGACGATTGTGCCGGTGAACAGATGCCCCGCCGCCGAGAATCGCAGGTAGTACACACCCGCTGGCACCGCGCCGAACTGGAACGACCCATCAGCCGCCGTTTGCACCTCGGCATAGGTCGCGCCATTCGCGTCCCCGATCTGTACCGTAATGGTGATACCGGACTGATCGCCGCGTTTCTCATACGCTGCTTTGCCACTGATCGCCCCCGCTACGGGCGTTAACGTGGGCAGCGGGGTTGCTGTCAGCGTGGGTAGCTGTGTCGCGCTGGGGAGTGCCAGCGTTGCGGTTGGTGGGACGGTGGTTGGGACTTCCGTTACCACCGTCTGCTCAAGTGCTAAAAAAGAACTGTTGATCACCGCTACTGGCAGCAGATTACCGTCTGCATCCACCCCTAAGATCGTGCAGTTGACGGGCGTTTGACCCGCGCCCACGACCGTGAACCGTAGCGAGAAGGCGGTACCCGCGCCGCTGAAAGCCGGAGCCGGATTGAGCAAGCTGGACGCGACTGACCATTTACCGTCGGGTTGGTAGCCGCTGTCCACGATGAAGCTGTTGGCGCTGGTGAACACGTCACCGACGATCACGCCACCGCCCGTCAGCACCGCTGGATTCACCTGACATTCGGCCTGCAAGCCATACAAACCGCTGACCCCGCTCAACTTGAGCGCGGCATTGACCGTTGAGCCAATCGCGCCGTTGGCGGGGCTGACCTCCACTGTCACCGTTGGCCCATTGGGTGTCGGGCTGGGGGTGGGCGGCAGCGGTGTAACCGTCGCTGGCACAACCGTTACGGTCGGCGTATAGGTGGGCGGCAGTGTGGCGGTTGCCGTAGCCGTTGGCACCGCTACCGTAGCGGTCGCTGGCAAGGTTGCTGTCGGTGTAGTTGTCGGCGCAGTCGTTTGCTTCCACACTCGCACATAGTCGATGTCGAAGTAGGCGGGGAACACGGTGGTTGTGTCCGGCGCACCCGGCCAGTTGCCGCCGACCGCGAGGTTCAGCAGCAGGTACATGGCTTTATCCGGCACATTGGTGCTGTTGACGCGGAACATCTCTACACCATCGACATACCATATGACCAAGCCCGGCTTCCAATCGACGGCGAAAGTGTGGAAGTCCGCCGAGAAATCCGGCCCGGTGAACACTTTACCGTTGCTGTTGTTGGTCGCGCCCCAGTGCATCGTCAGGTAGGCGATATTCGGCTGATGACCGAGAATTTCCATGATGTCGATTTCTGGCGGCCACGTTCTGTCCTGTGGCAGCGTCCAGAAGGCCGGCCACAACCCCTTGCCCTTCGGTATGCGGAACCGCGCTTCGGCATAGCCATAGGTGAAGCTGAACTTATCATGCGACGACACCATGCCGGAGGTGTACTGGTAGCCGTTCATGATGCGCTTCTGGGCGCGCAGCCGCAGCAAACCGTTTTGTACGGATACCTCGTCCGGTTGGTACCACTGCATTTCCGCGCCGCCAGTATTGGTACAGCCAGTACGCCCCTGCGCGGTAGCCGAGGCATAGCAAGTGTGCCATTTGGTGGTATCCAGCGCCGCGCCGTTAAACTCGTCGTTAAAGACCATCGTCCAGCCGGTACTCGGTGGGCCGGAAATGGGCGTGCCGATTGGTTGGGCAGCGGTCGCGGTCGGCACGATGGGGGTCGCGGTTGGCGGCAGTGTCGCGGTCGGTACGACACCGCCGGTTGGAATGACGAGCAGGGTGATCGACTGTGCGCCGTAGGTGGTGGTGATGCTGCCAGCGGTCACGGGCAAATCCGCGCCGCGCACGATCTGGTTGAGGTTGGCCGCGCTGTAGGTGTAGACCTGTGCCGCCGCGCCGCTGAAGTTGGCGAGGTTCAGGCTGCTGGTTTGGCCGTTGGCGGTCTTGTTAATGACCATGACGGTTAGCGCACCATCCGAACGCAGCGCCGCGTAAACCGCCAGCTTGCCCTGATCGGCACTGGTGGCCTGTACGCTGGTTTCGCCGAACATGCCACCCTGCCCGTTGTAGTTGCGGTACATGCGGAAGGCGTAAGCAGCGGGCTGCGCGGCGGTCGGCGGGTCCCACATCGTCGCCAAGTCCAACCCTTCGCGCCCGAAGATGCCCAGCACATCGGCCTGCGTCAGCGCACCGTTGATGTGTTCCAAGCCGCCGAAGTTGTATTCGGTCATCGCGAGTTTGGTGCCGGGGTAGTAGGTATTCACCCAGTCGCGCATACGGGGGATCATGCGGATTTTGTCGTTGATCCAGCTTTCGTCGGTGTAAGTTGCGTCCCACAGCGAACGGGTTGAACGCAGCCGTAAATCTTGCACGGTTTGCCCACCCGCGCCGGTTAGTGCCACGCCGCCCGCCTGCGGATAATAGTGCAGGTCAAGGTAGTCGAGGATGCGGACACCGTTGGCCTGTTCGTACTTCTTCATCTGGTCGAGGTACCATGCCGTCAGTTCCATGCCACCGTGGGCGTTGCGGTCAACCGGATTGTTCCACCACGAACCGCCCGCCGCCGCGTCCAGCGCCGAGTAGAAGTAACCCGTCCAACCCCACTCGACAGGGCCGAGCGTTTGGGCGGCAGGGTCAGCCGCTTTGATCGCCGCGCCGTACTGGTAGGTGCGGTCGCGCAGTTCATCGTAGCTCAGCGGCGCGGGATGCACATCGCGGTGGGTCGAGTTCCAGAGCATCGGCTCATTGTCGAGGTTATAGAAGCGCACACCGCCGGAACCCGCCGCGCCGAAGCGCCCTTTGAGGTGCTGTATCCACTCGCCCACGAAGGCCGGTGTAATCGCGAGGCTGGTATCGGTCGGGTTGTTGCCGGTAACAAAGCTGCCATCCGGCTTCACACCGTTGCCGCAGTCGGGGCGGTAGGGGTCGGTTCCCTGCTGTGCGCCGTACTTCGCCACGCTGAAGCCGCAGGCATAAGCACGGCTCTTGGGTGTCCAACCGATGAGGGGCAGCGTCATGATGGTGTCGGTGCCGCGCCCTTTGTTGGCGTTCACGAAATTATCCGCGCCGGAACCGTTGGGCAGAGCCGCTGGATTCGCGTTGTCGTCGGGGATATTTTCGAAGTACCAGTCGGAGGCGGTGCTGTGGGTGTCGAGCTTGAAGTTATAACGGGTAGTCGAGTTGCCGCCCCAGCGGTTGACCGGCAGTTTGATGTCTGCCGCCAGTGCCGCATCCGCGAAATTTAAGCCGTAAATGTAAGGGCTGATCGCGCGTTTGGCGGCGTTCGCGTCCACCGACAGGCTCAAGCCAGTTTGTGTGGGCGCGGGTGTTGTGCCGAGCGTCAGCAGTTGGATGTCGTCGAGATAGAACGTCGGTTGGACGTTCCCCGTGTTTTCCTGCCAGACGATACCCCACAGGTTGCTGCTCGCCCCGAACACCGCTAAAGGTATATCGACCTGCGTCCATGTGTTGGCAGTGGCTTGAATCACCCTGCCTTCAACCGCGTTGCTGTTCACGTCATAGAAGGACACTTTGATCGTCGGGTTGCCCGTGCCGCCGTTGACCCAAAAGCGCAGCGTGTCGTAACCGGCTGCGACCGCGGGGTTCGAGCGCAGGTATATGCCTGCCCACGGCGCGGTATAGGTGGCGGCTAGCGAACGGCTGCCACTTTTTACCGGCGTGGTGGCGCTGACGTTGAGCGTGGTATTCCATGACCAATTCGCCCAGCCGGAAAGCAAAGCATCGCCGTAAATCGTGATGGGCGCGGCGGCTTGCACCACCAGCGATGAAACCTGTAACGCCATGACGAGCGAGACACATATGATAAAGATGAAACCGATAAACCGTTTTCTATGCATAACGACCCCTTGAATGGTGGGAGAAACAAATACCTCACCCCTAACCCCTCTCCAATGCTTTAGAGAGGGGAAAAAGACAAGGAGTGTGTGTTCGATTAGCTCTTGATTTACTGTGTGATTAGATTGCCGGTGTTGACCACTTCGAAATTGCTACCGGCGACACCTTTGAGTTGGTTCAGGTCATCATCATTCCAACGGCTGTCGGTCGCGCCGCTGATGAACCAGCTAGAGCCGTTGTCGGCGACGATCATGCCATAGTCCTTGAGCGCCTGTAGGATGATGCGTGACGCGCCGGTGTAACCGCTGATGTTGAAGCTGGCCTTCAAACGCAGCCGCAACCCCATCGGCGGTAGGTTAGCGTTGGTGCTGGATGACGCGAAGTGCGTGGCTGGCAGGATGTACGCCCGCTGAGAATTTTGCACGGTGAAGCGTAGTGCATGTTTGATGACCCCCGCCTGAATTTCGTCGTAGCGCACGAGGCCGGGGAAAACCGGTAGACCCGCCGCGTCGGCACTCGTCCAACCCAGCGTCCGCAGTGCGTTCGAGCGGAAGTCGAACACCGCACCGGAGTCCGCATTCCAGCCCGCTCCGTTATACTGCGAGTTGAACATCTCGTACAGCTTGCAGTTGTCGACATCCACCGCTAAAACGTGGCGGTCACCACCGGCTTCCACGGGGGCGTTCGGCGGGATCGGATACGGGCCGGGGTCACTTTCGTCGCCGTAAGCGGTGAATGTGATCGGCACTTTGGGCTGCGACCCATTCACCAATACATACGGGATGCCGTATTCAGGGTTCGAGCCGAAGTCGGGGTGCAGGTTCGTGCGGCTGGAATTGATGCTGGCGATATAGTTAGCCGAGTTCGGGTGCAGGGGCAAACTCGTGACCAGTTGGTTCCACGGGTTGTCGGCAGGGAATACCGGACAGTTGCCGATAGTCGGGCCGGTGCTGGCGACCTGCTGGTTAATCGTCTGCGGAAGTTTGCCGAAGTTCTTACCGACCAGCACAAGGTCGATCAGGTTAATCACGCCGTCCGCGTTGAAGTCCGCGCTGGCAGGTGCGGGTGGCACGGGTGCTTTGTAATTCGCGCCGATCATTCCCGCGTCCGCTAGGTCAACCACGCCGTTGCTATCGGCGTTACCCGCCAACAGCGTGACCGTGTTGAGGGTGATGCCGCCCGCGCCGACCGTGAAGCTGTAAACCGCGCCGAGGTGACCGGCTGCCGAGATGGTTACGGCATAACCGCCCGCCGCGACGTTCGGGAATTGGAAGGCACCGTTGGCGGCTGTGGTTTGTTCACTGAGTATGGTTCCGGTTGAACCGCCCAGCAGCAGCTTAACCACGATGCCCGATTGGTTGGCGCGTTTTTCGTAATTGACCACACCGCCGACCGTTCCCGTCACGGGTGTGGCAGTCGGTGGGACAGGCGTATTCGTTGGCGTAGTGGTGGGGGTCGGTGTATTGGTCGCCGTTGGTGTGGGCGTGGGTGTCTTGGTGGCGGTCGGCGGCACGGTCGTTGCTGTGGGTGTAGCCGTCGGGGTAAGTGGTATGGAGGTCGGCGTTGGGATGATGCCGGTCGTGCTGCCGTTGGTGACGGTGAGCGTCATCGGATTGCCGCTGGCATCCACTGCCTGCGCCACGCAGTTCACGCCGGAGTTCCCCGCGCCGATCACTTTATAGGTCAGTGTGAAGGCCACCGCGCTGCCCGTAAAGGCTGGAGCCGGATTGAGCAAGCTGCCCGTGACCGACCATGTGCCGCTGGTCTGGTAACCGCTGTCGAGGATGAAGCTGTTCGCGGGTGTAAAGACCGTGCCATCAGTGCGGGTTTGCCCTTGCAGCACGGCTGCGTTCACGGTGCAATCCACCTGCAAACCATAAAGGTTGGTGACGTTGTTCAGTCGCAGCGCCGCGGTGACGTTCCCGCCAAACAACTGCGTCGGCGGGGTGACCTGCACGACCAGCGCCGCGCCGCTGCCGCCCTGCTGCACGTCAACAATGCCGCTGTTGGCTTCAACGGCTTTCGGTAAGTTCAGCCCGATACCAAGCAAAAGCGTGATAAATCCAAACAGTCCAAATGATAAATAACGCCGCATCATGACCCCCTGCACATATAAAGTGTAAAATTGCGTAAAGAAAGCAATTTTCTGTTAACACTTTAGCGTAGGGATACGGACGAAGATATAGTACACTGTTCCCTGTCAGGTTTGTTTGTGGTTAGAATGATTGCAATTTTCATGCCATTCAAAATCAGGGCGAAGGCTGTCTTTACCGAAAACCACTCACGACTGCAACCTTTGTCACCACCTGTGCGTATAGCCCTAACAGATACCACGCCCGGCATGTCGCGGTGTGGCAGACCATCGGGACGAGAAGCATGTCTGATCCGACCACATTAGAATGGGTAAATGCGGCACTCGAAGGCAACCAGGACGCATTTGCCGACATTGTTTATGCCTATCAGGACGCGGTGTATAACCTGTGTTACCGGATGCTGGGCGAACGGAGCGAGGCCGAGGACGCGGCGCAGGAAGCTTTCCTACGCGCGTATTTGAACCTCACCCGCTATGACCCTGCGCGTTCGTTTAAGACATGGGTACTGAGCATTGCATCCAACTATTGTATTGACCGTTTGCGCCGCCGCCGTTTGCAGTGGATGTCGCTGGACGACGAACCGGTGGCTGACCGTTTGGCGCTGCACAGCGATGACCCCGAACCGGAACCGGCGACACTCAGCAAAGAGCAGAGTATCGCTATTCAAGGGCTGCTGAACGAGCTTAGCCCCGATTATCGGGCGGTGGTGGTGCTGCGCTATTGGTACGACTATTCCTATGCGGAGATTGCGGACATTATGGATACGACTGAAAGTGCCGTAAAAAGCCGCCTTTTCCGCGCGAGGCAAGCACTCGCCGACAAACTGGGTTCAGACTCGGCTGCACGGCTGGGTGATCCCTTGATGGAGGGATTATAAATGGCTGACGAACGACAAAGACAACTGATGCAGGAGGCGCTCGACCAAGCGCTCTCGCCGGAACTGCTCGAAAAACTCCGGCAGCAGCTTGATGGTGACTCGCAGGGCAACCAGCAGTTCAACCGCTTGAAGAAGGTGGACGACATGCTCCGTGCCGCGCCGCACGAACGCGCACCGGCACGGCTGGCGCTCGGCATTATGGCGAAGCTCGCGCAAACCATGAACCCGCGCCAACTCTCGACGGCTTCCAGCGGGGCAGTGGCGCTCGGCCTGGCGATGGTGGTGCTGGTCGCACTGCCGGTGCTCACGGTCGCCATCAGCTTATTCCTATCCGCTATCGGCAGCGCCGCCGCGTTGAACGCCATCTTACAGCAGATCGCCAACCTGTTAGCGCTGGTGGTCGGCATGTTGGATGCGCTGGTGGAAGGCGCACAGTCTGTCCTACAGAATTACCCGCAAGCACCGCTGCTGATTATTTCGGTGGTGCCGATCATGTTGTTCTGGCTGTTGAAATCGGTCGAGCAGGATAAAGGCGAGGGGAACTAACCATGCAGCTCAATAACCGGACTTTGTCGCTGGTCGTCCTGCTGGCATTCATCCTACTGTTGATTATTAACCCCAATGGACTGACGTATACGCTGAATATTATTCAGTCGTTGGTCATCATCACACTCGGAATTGTCGCGACCATGTACCTGTGGAAGCGGATGTAAAGGTTCGTTATTTACTGTGCGTAAGCTGCTGGGTCTCCTCGTTGCTATCATCGTCATTCTTGTCATCGGGACTGTCGCCAGCCGTGCTGTGTTGAATCATCAGGCCAACAGCGACGATAACCGCCCGATCTTTACAGCGGAATACACCCTCGAAACTACCAAAACCGATGACCTGTTCGTGCTGGCGGATAATGCTTACCTCGCGGCGAACAGTCATGTGCAGGCGGATGCCGCGCTCGTCGGGCGTGACCGTATCACCGTGGATGGGCAGGTGGATGGCGACCTGACGGCGATGGGTGGCAATATCAACATCGGCGAAGGCGCACAGATCAATGGCGATGCGGATTTGATCGGCAGCCATATTACCTTCGCCGGACAGATCAACGGTAATTTGAGCGTGGTGGCCGAAAAGTTTGACCTGCTGCCGGGGGCGAGCTTCAACGGCAGTCTGGAACTGTGCGCCAGTAACTTCACCAATGAATCCACAATCGAAGTCGTCAGCCGCACCTGTGCTGAAGATGAACTCGCCGGATGGCAGTCGCTGCGGGATGGCACATTCGTGAGCCAGACATTATCAGGCGGTGGTTTCTCGTTCGGCGTGTTCGTGTTTACGGGCATTGCAGCGCTGGGCTTGTCGGCATTGGCGGGTGTGGTGGTCAGTATTTTCCCACGTCCGTTCGGCTTCATGTCGCAAGCCATACGCAGTCTGCCGGGTCGGGCGGCGCGGGTCGGCTGTTTTACGCAGATTTTATTTGTGGCGCTGGGGGCGGGTGTGGTGGTGATTATCGCGGTGCTGCCGCCGTTGGGGTTGGTGCTGCTGCCGATATTCGCGCTGCTGGCGCTGCCGTTGGGGCTGTTGTTCGCCGTTGGTTGGATAACGCTGGCGCTGATGGCTGGTGATTGGCTGCTGCGGCAGTTCGCCCGCCGTCAAAGCCCGCCGATGCTGACCGTGATCGCCGGTTCGCTGGGGTTGTTCGTCATCTGGACGCTGCTAACCGTGTTACCATTCGGGCCAATTTTAGGGGCGCTGCTGCCGCTGGTGGTGGGGACGGTTGGTTTTGGCGCGGCGATTATGACGCGTGTGGGTACCCGTTCACCCTCGCGGACACACTTCGTGCAAGGCTGACGCGAGTTGTGCTACACTCGGCACATAGAAACGCGATCACAATAGGAGTTTTTTATGCGCCGCTGGCTGCCTTTACCACTATTATTTGCGGGTATCCTCGCACTCTCATTGATAGGGCTACCACTCACCTTCGCCCAGAATAACGCCACACCTACACCCCTTGCTGGTCAAACGATCCAGCTTCAACGGACGGATACGCTTGTTGGACTCGCAGCACGGTTCGGTAAGCCGGTCGCGTGTTTGCAAGCCGCCAACAATCTGGCTTCAACCAACTTCTCGCTGGCAAGCCTGACCACGATTCTGATCCCCGAAAACTGTGAGGGGATGCTGGCGATTAATAACGCAGCAACCCCCACACCTGAATCAATCGAGTCGTTGGTGACGGCGACCTTTACGCCGCTGCCCACGAACGCGAGTTCCGGCACGACTACGCCGACACCTACCGCGACGGTACGTGCGACCGGCACGCCTTCCACACCCTCAGTAACCGGCACTGTAACCCTTACACCTGTACCAACGCTGGGCGCGGATACGACGTATGTGGTTGTCAGCGGTGACCGATTGGCGAACATCGCCCAGAGCTACGGCTTGACGGTGGCATGTATCGCGACTGCCAATAACATCATCAACCCTGACCTGATTTATGTCGGGCAGCAGTTGTTGATTAGCGCCAACTGCACCAGCAGTTCGGGCGGCGGCGTGGTCAGCAATATCCCGCCGAGCACGGGTGTTGACCCGCAGGCCTGCCAGTTCGACCGCAACCCCGGACGCATCAGTAGCGGTGACAGCTACATCGTGCAGTACGGTGACGCGCTGGACTTTATCGCCTGCGACTTCGGTATTGAACTCCAATGCTTGAAGGACTCGAATCCGCAGTTGGGCGGCTTGTCGCGGTTGGTACCGGGGCAAACACTCAATATCAACTTTAGCTGCCCGATGTGGCGCGACTCATCGCTGCCGCTGCCCACACCAGCGGGATAAATTCGAAACTCCTCCTAATTGATTTTGTTCCCTCCCTCGCTTGCGGGGGAGGGTTAGGGTGGGGGTCTATTTAAGAAGGTGAATGATGGCCGAAAACCGAAATTGGATGGACGCGCTGACGGATGGGCAGATTATCCGTGATTGGTTTTCGCTGTTCGCACACTTCGCGCTCGGCAGCATCTATATCACCTTCTTCATCACCATGTTTATGGTGAGCATTGGTTTATCATTCGTGCTGGTGGGCATCCCGCTGCTGCTGTTTGTGCTCACTTCGGTTCGGGCAGTCGCGGCGATGGATCAACGCTTGTTCGCGGCTATCCTCGACCGCCGAGCGCCCGAAATCGCTGATGATGTTGACCCGCGCGGCGCGAACTTTGGCGAGCGGTTGGGCATGTATATGGGCAGCTTCACCACATGGCGCAGCATGGCCTATCTGGCACTCAAGTTCCCTATCGGCCTCGCGGCGATCATCGCGGCCTTCTCTATTCTGCCGTTCCTCGCGTTTGAAATGCTGCTGCTGGCTCCACTGGGGATTGATCTGCGCCTCGCGACACCGCGCTTGCTGCACGCGGTCGCGGTGGGGATGCACAAGTTCCCCGGAATCTTGCTGCCGAACGGCAAGCGCAAACGTGACCTGAGCCGGTTGGAAACCGTTGAGAGTTACGAGCCGGAATATTACCTCGACGACGATGGTGAGATTATCCTGCGCAAACGAGCATAACGTTTGAATTTTGAAACGGATGCGAACCCTCGCATCCGTATTGATTTCTAGGCTTCACCACATTCCCCGACGATGATAACCCCCTTTACATGACCTTAGGCACTGCTTGCAAATCCATATTCATCCGATAATAGAGACATAGTAAATGTCGGTTATGCACACCAATCATTGGTGCGAAGGGAGGACAGTTATGGTGAAGAAGCAGTGGGGTTGGGAACGTGTTTTTGAGTCGGTGACCGCTGTCTTTTCCATCATACTGCTGGTGTTGTTCAGGCCGCTGCTGCGCCGCTGGTATCTGAATTGGGGCGCAACTGAGTCTGAAACGGCACGGCTTTTACCCGGTGATGAACTTGTCCTACACCCCCGCGTCAAATATACACGCGGTATCACAATTGCAACTACACCGGATAAAATTTGGCCGTGGTTGGCACAGATTGGGCAAGATCGCGGTGGCTTGTACAGCTATGAACACCTCGAAAACCTTGTCGGTTGTGACATCCACAATACCGACCGGATTCTGCCAGAGTTCCAACACATCAAGGTTGGTGACCATGTGAAGTTGGGTCCTGCTGGTTATCCGTACTACACCGTACTTGATGTACACCCGAATGAGGCACTTATTCTCGCAGCGGCGGATGTAATCCCCGAAGCGGATGGACTGCGCTTACCTGACCCGCTGCCACAGGAATACACGCTGGCGAATTGGGTCTTTTACCTCCAGCCGATTAGCCCACATGCTACCCGTTTGTTGGTGCGCGGCTGGTTGGATTATGAACCCAACACGCTGAAGCAGTGGTTGATCTGGTGCGCGTTCACCGAACCGATCAGCTTTGTAATGGAGCGCAAAATGATGCGCGAAATCAAGAAGCGGGTCGAAGTTACCGCGCAGTCCGGCAGCCGATCCGCGACCGTTACTGCATAAGTGCTTGCTCCGCGTGCCCGTGGCAATAATCTTCCACGGGTGTGCTCCCTCCTTAAGTAGGGTGTGGCTGAGAAATCGTCACACCCTATTTTGTTGTGCTATCATCAGGGCATCAGCAAAATAGGCGAACTGATGGCTTATGAAACCTTCTTTTTTGAATATCCCCACGTCCAAGTTCAACAGCTTATTCCTCGCCTTCTGGGTGGTGTTTTCGATCTTCGGTAAGGTGCAGGCACAGGCTGACTGCGGCGTGGTCAACAGCATCAATTATCCGGTTGACCGTTCGGTGTTCCAACTGGTGCAGGACTTCGGCGTGCCGAGCGCCCGTCACCAAGGGCGTTACCACACGGGTGAGGATTATTATGGTGGGCGCGGCAGTTTGGGGATGCCGGTTTCGGCAGTCGCGGATGGGCGGGTGACATATTCTGCGCCGAGCGGTTGGGGGCGGGATGGCGGCGTGGTCATCCTTGAACACAGCTTCCCCGATGGCTCAATCGCCTACAGCATGTACGGGCATATGATGAGCACCGATGTGTACCCGTTCCCTGAACGTTTCGCCTGCGTTCGTGCGGGGGATGTTGTCGGCGCGGTCGGGGACGTGCGGCCTGCGCCCCATCTGCACTTCGAAATTCGCACCAGCAGCCCGGACACACCGGGGGCGGGTTATTCGCCGGAAGTGCCGACCCTGCTGGGTAACTTGCAAGCGAGTAAGTTCATTACCAATTGGCAGACGTGGTTGAACCCTGCCCACCGCTGGCACCTGCAACTGCCGGATGACACTCGCCCGACCGCGCCGCCGCTGCTGCTGAATGATGGCAGTATGCTGGTTCTAACGAGCGACCGCATTCGATACGCCTCGGTGGATGGGCGGGTGTTGTGGCGCATCATTTTACCCGCGCCAGCCGCCGCGCTGACGACTTACAACGGCAGTCCGGTGCTGGTCTACAACGACGGCGCGATGCAAATTATCAACATGGATGCCACGCTGGGCGAAAGCTGGCTAACGGGGGTTCCTCCCGACAGCCCACCGCTGACGGTTGGCGACCTGTTGGTATTTCACACATCGGGTAATGAATTGGTGGCGCTGGGGGCTGATCGCCGCAGTGTGGTATGGCGGCTGGAAAATGTGCCCGCGTTCACGCAGTCGGTTGTAACGCCGAGCTTGATCGGCCTCATCACCAGCGATAGCTTTCTGACAGCCATTTCCACACAGGGCGCGTTGGTCAGTCGAACGCCGCTGCTGGGTGCGAGTACGCTCAACGCCGCGCCCGATGGCAGCTTGTGGCTAATCAGCCAGAACACTATTACCCAGATCGACGCGAGTGGAACGCAGACAGCCATCGCGAGCAGCATAAGCGGTGATGCAGCCACGAGCGCTGTGACCGCCGCGCCGGATGGGACGCGCTTCATCCTCGCGGGTGGGGCTGTGCCAACGCTGATGGCGAGCGATGCCGCCGGAACCGTGCTGTGGCAGTTCGCGGTCGAAGGCGCCAGCGGGCACGCCCAACTCATCAGCCGCGATAATCAAGTGCTGCTGCTGACCAGCGGTGGCGATATTGTGACGGTGCAGGCAGTTTCTGGCGCGGTGTGCAGCCGCCAGCATATTTATGGGGATCGTCGGGCGAAGCTGTGGTACGACATGGGTGCAGATGGGCTGCTGCGGGTGGGGCTGGCTGACCAGATTATCGGGCTGGATTGGAAAACGCTGCAAGGGGCGTGTGTGTAGGTCGTTAGTCTGTCGTTTTTAGTTGATAGTCAAATGCTAAAACGATTCGCTATCCCGCAGGAGGATTCGAGGCTGATTAGAGTTTGAAAATTTTGCTTACATCAACCGATTGATCTGCCAGTACCACCGAGATAAAGGTGTCGCCGGGGCCAAAGACACCTTTGGGTGCGAACTTGCCCTCTTCCAGCCGCCAGACTTCCACATACTGCGCCTGTGGGTCAACCAGCCAATATTCACGCGCACCGTACTTTTCGTACAGCAGAAACTTCTTGTTTTTGTCGCGTCGGGCGGTAGAGGGTGATAGAATTTCGATCACCAAATCCGGTGCGCCTTCCAGCCGTTTGTCGCCAATAAAACATTGGCTGTCCTGTGCGACCCACAAAATATCCGGTTGCACAATATTGCTCTCATCCAAATACACATCAATCGGCGCGTGGAACAGTTTTCCGTTAGGTATTAAACCTTTGAGCAGAAAAATGAGTTCGATACTGGCGCTTTGATGGTCAGGGATAGGCGCTGGACTCACGATCAGCTCTCCATCAATAAGTTCGGTGGGGATATTGGTTTCCGGCAGTTCAAAGAAGGCTTTGGCGGTCATTCGTGTGTTGAGAACCATAGCGTCACCCTATATATGTTTCAACAACCGCATTTTACCATGTTTCATAATGGGTCGGGGCGCACGGCTGGGTGCGACCTTACAAAGGCAGGGATTTTGCCTCTTGTTAAAGACTAATGACTAAACAAAAGAGCGTGAACTTTCGCCAACGCTCTCCAACTTGCCACTTCAAACTTGCAGCTTGTAACTACCTAGTGCTGTCCGGCGGGGATGATCGTCACGGCGGGGTCTTGGCGCAGTGCTTGCTCCGAGCCAGCCGGAACGTAGGCGACGACCAGCAAAAGCGGCCCGCTGCCGGTGTTGATTGTCGAGTGGTAGACGGCTTTGGGTATCCAGACACACGCGCCAGCTTCACATTTGACGGGCGGGTGGTCATCCACCATTTGCTCGCCTTCGCCAGAAACGAAGTAGATGATCTCGTCAGCATCGGGGTGGTTGTGGCGGACGTGGCCTTTACCGGGTTCCAGCACGACTGTGCCGAAGCTGATGCTCTTGGAGCCGGTGACATTTTCATCGGACAAGAAGTGAATTTTGCCCCAATCAAAAATAATCTGGTCAACATCTTTTTCGGTGGTAATCGCACCCTGACCGAGTTTGTGCATGGTTAAAATCCTTTCGGTAACAAAATTATTCAGTGCGTAGAAGATACCACAGGGAGAATACGAATCGCCAAGGTATGCAAAGTAAGCAGCGGATTGAAACGCCACGGCTGCCAGGATTCATGCAGCGCGATTAGGGCATGATGGGGATGAGACAGGTTGTGGTCAATTGGTACGTGATGCTATTTGCTTCAAGTAAATTCCACATGCACAGTGTAGGGGCGCATGGCTGTGAATTAAAAGCGGCGAACTCTCATCCACCGCTTTAGTCTTGGTTCCTTCCCCTGTTACTACGGGGGAGGGTTAGGGTAGGGGTTGGACTTACCCTTCGTAATATCCGTCGATCTTGGTCAGGGCGTGGTCGATGATGTCCAAGCCTTCCTTGAGCTGGGCTTCGGTGATGGTCAGCGGCGGGCAGTTGAAAATCATGTTCCAGCGCACGAAGGTACTCATGCCCTCGTCGCGCAGCGTTTTATACACAATTTGCAGCGGCTCGGTGAACGGCTGCTGGAAGGATGACAGCGCCTCGCGGGTGTCGCGGTTCTTTACCAGCTCGATCACCTGATGCAAGCCTGTACCGCGAATGTCACCAATGACCTGATGTTTCTCAGCGAGGTCGTTCAGGCCGCGGCGCAGCACCTTGCCCATATCGCGGCTGTTCTCAATCAGGTTTTCGTTCCGGTAAACCTCGATATTGGCGACACCGGCAGCCATCGCCAGCGGGTGGGCGCTGTAGGTTAAGCCCATCGAAAACATGTGGTCGTTGAAGTAGTTGGCGATTTCCTCGCTCACGATGGTCGCACCGAGCGGCACATAACCACTGGTGATGCCTTTCGCGGTCGCAATGATGTCCGGCTGAACGTTCGGGTAGTGGTCGACACCAAACCATTCGCCCGTGCGCCCGAATCCACTCATCACTTCATCAACGATCAGCAAGATACCGTACTTCTGGCAAATCTCGTGCAGGCGGTTCCAATAGGCTTCAGTCGGCTGAATAACGCCGCTGGTGCCGCTGTAACCTTCGATCAAAATGGCCGCGACCGACTTTGGATCTTCTAATTGAATCTGTTCCTCGACCATATCCGCCATGATGAGGTCGCCCTCTTCCTGCGTGCGCCCGTTATAAACAGGGCTGCGGTAGGCATACGGGTCGGGGAAGTGCAGGATGTCCGGCACACCGGGGCCGTGCCCATGACGGCGCGGGTCACCACCGGCGGTCGCGGCACCAAAGGTCGCGCCGTGGAAGGAACGGTAGCGCGTCAGGATCTTCTGTTTGCCGGTGAACATACGGGCAATCTTAATTGCGGTTTCGATGGCATCCGTACCGCCGTTGGTGAAGAATGCCTTGCTGATCTTGCCGGGGGTAATTTCCGCCAGCAGTTCACCTAATTGGCCGCGCGCTTCGGTGGCGATGCTCGGTTGGGCATAACCCATCTTGCCGATCTGGTTGCGGATGGCCTCAATCACATGTGGGTGACTGTGACCGACATTGACGTTTACAAGCTGCGATGACCAGTCGATATAGCGCTTGCCTTCGACATCCCAGAAGTAAACCCCTTCTGCGCGATCCATCACAATCGGGTTCCAAGCATTTTGCACCGACCAACTAGCAAGGGTGTAATCCTTGTTGTTTTTCACGATTTCGGCAGTGGTGGTCATCAGCATAACTCCTCTAATAAAGGGATGTGGTCAGCTCGTGCGAACCGCCACATCGCTACAACTCGTATAGTGAATAACAGAATACGCCTATTGTAATCCACAACCGCCCGACTCCCAAACGGGTGGACGTAGATAAAAGGTGATGAGACTCCTATCAGAAGTTCGCGCATCTTTACGTGGATTTTATATGAGTTGGTTATAATGCGCCTAAAAGCGAAAGGTTGTCTTGATGAATATCATGCTGGTTGCGCTCTTAATCCTCGGCGGGTTTTTATTCTGGCAGGGGAAGATTACCTTCGGGCCGGTGCAGACTGAAGGACGGCATGTGAAAGCCGCTGGCGTGGTGTTGATGCTGCCCGCAGCCAGCTTCCTGCTGTTGAGCATTATCATGGGCATGATCTTTGGGGTGAACGCCAATTCAATTCAGTTCATCCTCGCCTTTTTAGCGATTTTCCAACTGGTGATGATGGTGCTCGCGGTGGTGCTGGCCTACATCTTAGTTGTTGATCCCCCGAACGCACCGCAGCTACCGGGGATACTGGGTGATATTCAGCGGGAACGGCGCGGTAAATCGGCAGCACCGCCTTCTTCATCCTCGTCCTCGCGCCCCAAGCAGCCGCCCCCGCCGCAGCCTGCCGCCCAGCGTCACCCGCTGGAACGCTTCACGCCGCAGCAGCCGGTAAAACTACCTAACGTCATGACGGTGAAAGAAGCAGCGGCCTATATGGGGGTATCGCAAGATGCGATTTTGCGGTTGATCGACGATGGTAAACTGCCAGCCGCCCGCGATAACGCAGGTTTCCTCATCGCGCGGTCGGTGCTAGATGAGTTGAAAAACCCGTCGATGATCTAGTGGTGGTTTTCCCGCGCCCATGCCGCCAGTTGGTAAAGTTCGGCAAAGTCATCACGGTCAGTCGAGTGAAAGCGGCGGATGGCTTCGGCCAGCGTCACCAACTCGACACATGTCACTTGCTCGGCATCGCTGGGGTTGAGCGGCTGGCCGACAATTTCTACCTCACCATAACTTACGTAGCGGTAAAAGTCAGGGTGTGGCAAATGTGGGCGGTAGGGTACAACCGAACTGGAATGGCAGCGCCACGCGCCTAACGAGCGAGAGTTCTTGGGGCTGACCCCCGCCTCTTCCAACAGTTCGCGTTTGAGCGTGTCGGTATGCGGTTCATTCGGTTCACGCGTGCCACCCGGCAGTTCCCAGTAATAATTATCCACCTGAATAATCAGCCACTTGTCACCCACATAGGGTACAAGGTTAACGTTGCTAATCATTTCGTCGGGCGGCGGTTCTTGAAAGAGGTGGAACTGCATTTCGACTGTGCCGCGTGTCATTACGTTAAAGAGATTGGGGAAGCGAGACGCGAGTTCTGGGTCAGTCATGATTTTAGATAGGCTCCGATTTGTTGTGCCGCGCGTTTGCCGGCTGCCACCCGTGCCGCCAGTGAGAGGCCGTGATAGTCGCTGCCGGCTAGCGCTACCCCTGCCGGCAGCAGACCTTCAAGGGCAGTGGTTTTTTCGGTGAAGTTGGGCAGGTGCGGTGGCAGCGGGTCGGCATCTTCCCAGAAGTCCACACGGCTGATGACCGGCTTACCCTGCGCTTTAATCTGGCGGTGAATTTCCTGCACCAGTGCATCCGGCTTAACACCTTTGGGCAGCATTCGTACACCGAGATTCAGCAAGACGTGACCGGGAGGAACACGCTGCGGCGAATCCGTCCAACTGTAAAAGGGAATGGCGACATCCCACGGGAACATGGGTGGGATGGGCATATCACCCTGCTTATAACCGAGCGATACGCGGGTGATGGTGTCGTAGCCGTAGTTCAGCAGTCGGTAGCTAAAGTCCGGCGCGAGGGTGCGGAACATGCGCTCGGCGTGGCGGGCGGGCGCGGCGACGATGATCGCGGCGGCATCCCACATTAGGCCATTTTCGAGGCACAGTGTAAATTTACCGTCGAGCGTACCAAGGCTGCTAATCGCCATCCGGTGAATGAAGGTTCCCGTTAAGTCCTTCGCCAGCGCGTCCACCAGCATTTGCGTTCCGCCGGAGAACGCCACCAGATCGCGGTGATGGCTGTCCACCACCGGAACGAGTGCATGTTGCAAGTTTAGCTCATCCAGAAATGCCCAATCATCGCCCCGTTGAAAGGAAAATGCACCGCCATCCAGTACAAAACCGTCGGTGGATGCACTCGTGATGCTGCCACCGAGACGCTTTTTAACTTCGATTAGCCGATATGGAATGTTGAGGCGTTGTAACTCGCGGGCTGCGGATAAGCCGCTGAGGCCGCCGCCGATAATAACGACATCACGCATGAAATCGATCCTGCTGAACAATGATATGAAGTAGCTTAATTGAAAAATGACTTTGCTTACAAGTCACGATAGGTCTTAATTGGGTTTGTTAGGGGAATGATTGTCCCTACCCAAGCACTACAGATTGTCGTCGAGAGTTCGAATATTGGCTGTGTATGACGTATTAGTATACGCGCAAATGGGCAATCTTTGAAGTGCTTAAGGAAATGTTTCGCCCAAATAGGTTTTTAGGTCATCCAACGAATGCACCAGCTTGTTGAGTGAGCATTCGAGCATGATATTGACCGATACATATTTGAACTGCAAGCGCCAATCGGTATAAACGCCGATGATGTGTTTGCCTTTGGCATAGGCATAACCGATTTCCCACGCCGTACCGTCGTCGGTCGTGATGCCGTTGAGGTTGGCGATTACGATGTCCGCACGGTCGATGGCGGCGACATCTTCGGCAAAAATCTTGGGAATATTATCCTCACCTTTGATTTTGCCCTCGGTACCGTCACGGTGAGGGAGAAACGTGGTGAAACCGGCAGCGGCAGCGATACCTTCAATCTGCTCATCAAACCAGCGTTCGCCTTCGTTAAACAAGGGGCCTGCGATATAAGCGTGGGGCATGGGTGTACCTTCGAGATTAAACACATGTCATTGAAGGTTGATTATGCCGCGTGCGGGTAATCTTGGCGAATGATAGGTGCTAACCCCGCACCGGCTTGAGGGTGAACCAGAAGGTGCTGCCTTCTCCCGCGTTGCTCTCCACGCCGATTGTCCCGCCCATCGCCTCGACCCACGCTTTTGCAATTGCCAAACCCAAGCCCGTGTTGCTGCCTGCACGCGAGTTATCCCCCTGATAAAAGCGGTCGAACAAGTGCGGTAAATCTTCCTTCGAGATACCTTTGCCCGTGTCGCTGACCTGAATACGCACCACATTCGCAACCTGCTCGCCGGAGATACGGATACGCCCACCCGCCGTATAACGTAGGGCGTTTGCCAGCAGGTTATGCATGACCTGCACCAAGCGGTCGGGGTCAGCCTGTACACTGGGCAGCGGCGTGGGGTTGATCTCGATCTGCGTATCCTGTGCTTCCGCCGCCAGCGCGAACTGCTCAATCGAACGGTTTAACGCACTACGAAGCTCAACGGTTTGCAGGTTAAGGGGTAACTGCCCGCCTTCCGCCAGAGCCAGTTCGCGCAAATCCGCCACCAAGCGGCTGAGCAGGCGGGTTTCATCGTAAAGCGTGGCGACTTCGCGCATTTCCAGCGGGTACACACCATCCAACAGCGCACGTAAGTTACCCTGCATGACAGTGAGCGGTGTGCGAAGTTCGTGGGCAATATCGGCCATCAGGTTGCGCCGCAGAATTTCGGCGTGTTGAAGGGCATCGGCCATCGAGTTAAAGGCACGGGCGACATCAGCAATTTCATTCGCGCCCTGCACATGGACTCGCCGTTCCCATTTACGCGCGGCGAAATCGTGGGCTGCGTTGGAAAGGCCAGCCAACGGTGCGGCGATATTACGGCTGATATATATGCCCAGCACTGTGCCGATGCCGCCCGCGGCAAGGGCTGCGATGATAAGGGTGACATACAGCCGGTCAAGGAAATTTTGTTCCGGTGTGCGCGGGGGTATCCCCGGTGGCTGACGATTAACGCCACCCGGCCTATTCCCCTGATTGCCGTAATTAGGCCGCTGCCCATTCGGTGCGTTAGGGTTTGTTTGCGGGTTTTGTTCAACCGGCGGGGCTGCTTGTTGAGCGTTCGTTGTCGCTTTCGGAACAAAGGTGCCGAGTGCTTCGTTACGTTCGACGATATAGCGGTTGAATTGGTCACCCGCGCTCAAGCCGCCCAACAGCGCGACGAACATGACCGTGACTAAGGTAACGCTTAAGAAAGCCAGTGTCAGGCGTACCCATAAGCGGTTCATGCCGCACTCTCGCGGAAGCGGTAGCCCACGCCGAACACCGTTTCAATGTAGCGTGGTTGGGTGGGGTCGTCGTCAATCTTCTTACGCAGATTTTTGATGTGCGTGTCGAGTGTGCGTTCCAAGCCTTCATAGCTGTAGCCGAGGGCTTTCTCGACCAGTTCTTCGCGGGTGAAGGCATAATTCGGGTTGGACATCAAGGCACTGAGGATGGCGAATTCGGTGCGTGTCAGTTCGACCATCCGGCTGTTGTGGGTGAGCGTATGTTGGTCGAGGTCAAGGCGCAGCTCGCCATTTTCTAGCACATGCGGCGGTTGTAACCCGCCCCGCGCACGGCGTATAATCGCTTTCGCCCTTGCAACAACCTCCAGCGGATTAAAGGGTTTGGTCAGGTAATCGTCTGCACCGAGTTCGAGGCCGGTAATTTTATCCTCGTCCTCAACCTTCGCTGTGAGCATCAGTACCGGAATATCGGAAAGGTGCGCGTTACCTCGCAGCCAGCGTATAATTTCCCAACCCGTATGCCCCGGCAGCATCAAATCCAGAATAATCAGGTCGGGGCGTTCTTTTTTGATGACGTGTAGTGCCGTTTCGCCATCATACGCCATCAACACACTCATCCCCGCCTGTTCCAGATACGAACGCACCAACCGGACGATTTGTTGGTCGTCATCCACCACGAGTACGCGCTGTGCCATAATCCCCCACCCTTACACTTATGCCTGTAGTCTAGTCACTTTTGCCACAAACGCAAAGAGGGCGACTGTTCGCCCTCTTTGCTCAATCGGGTGCTTAGGCGTTCGCCTCAGCGGTTGCTTCGGGTGTCGCGTCCGGTGCTGCTGGAGCGCTGCCATCCGGCGGGACGGGTGCGCCGTTACCACCGGGGCGGTTACCACCCTGCCCATTGTGGTCACCACGTCCGCCGTTGCCCTGTCCATCTTGCCCCATCGGGCCGTTGTTACCGGGGCGACCGCCACCCATCGAGCCATCACCGCGTCCGGCTTCCCATGTCTGGCTAAAGCGTTCGGTTAGGTTGGCCTTGTACAGTTCAAGCTGTGCGTCGGCCTGTGCCTGCGTCAGTTTGCCATCGGTAACGGCAGCGGCGAGGGTTTCCTGACGGGCGGCGGCAACAGCATCGATCACGACGCTGATTTCAATATTCTGCCCGGTGGCGATGTCCGCAACGGTCTTGCCCGCTTCCAGTTCGGTTTGCAGGGCTGTCGCGTCGATACCAAGTGCCGCAGCGATCACGTTGAGTTGTGCGCTGCCGCGACTGCTGAAGCCGTCACGACCACCAAAGGTCAGGGTCTTAGCGAACTGGGCTTCGAGGTTGGCGGTCAGCAGGGCGATTTGTGCATCGGCCTGTGCCTGTGTGATCGTGCCATCGGTGACGGCTGTCGCCAGTGCTTCTTGGCGGGTGGCGACGACTGCATCCACAACCGTGCTGAGTTCGACATCCTGCTCGGTAGCGATGTCAGCGATAGTCTTGCCTGCTTGCAGCTCGGTTTGGAGCGCCGTCAGGTCAAGGCCGAGCGCGTCGGCGACAACTTGAAGCTCGACACTGCGTCCGCCAAAGCCACCGCGACCACCGCCATTATTACCGCCGTTACCCGGCTGCGCACCAACGACTGCTGCTGTTATCGCCAGCATTGCAATCACCAGCGCGACTATTCCTATCTTCATACGTTTCATTTCCGAAACCTCCATCTGCTGTTCGAGTGCCCAATGCACTCTGCTCTACGACCAACAGGTTATCAACTTGCTGTGGAAAAGTAGTGGAGATTTGAATAGTAAAAATTAATCCACGATTTTGAGGGGATAACTGCTGGTTTATGCCATAAATAAAACAGGACAGTCAACAATTGGCTACCCCGTTTAGCGACTGAATAGCAGTTCGGTTTATGGGTTCAACGTGATGTCAGTGATGCTGCCGTTGGTGGCGAAGTCCTGCGTGTAGGCGACGGCAGCGGTTGCCGGATAGGTGATGCCACCGTAGCGCACCGTGACTTTGGGCGTGGAGGTGTAACCCGCGCCGGCATTCGTAATGGTGATACCCGTAATCTTGCCATCGACAATTGTTGCTACGGCTTCCGCCTGTGTTTGCGCCCATGTTTCGCCCTGCGAGGCTTTGTAGCGGTAATAATTGGAAACTTCGTCTAGTTGTTCGTTAGTGATGCCATAAGGCGAAAGAACTTTGAGCAAAGCATTTTTGTTGGCACGGGCTTCAGCGCCGCTGGGTGCGCCGTTCTTGGCTGGTGTAACGCCCGAAAATGCCTCGCGGAATACTTCCGGCGTAACCCCCAACATCGAGGCAATCAGCACGACCGGACGACCATTATCCACCCGCTCGGTTTGGAAGCCGCCCGTAATCGTAACGGCAACTTCGGTCGTTGTAGGGCTATTTGTAATGGGCTGTGCTGCCACGACAACACGGCTCAACGTGATCGCCGCGAATACGAATATTGCTATACCTAACTGAAGCTGTTTCATGTTGTGTATCCTCCATAAGTAAAAGCTTTATCTGCTCATGCAGGGTATCAAGTGCTTATGAAGAAGTGATGGAGAACTGTGTAAATTTTTTCAACCCTACTAGAAAACAAAACAGGGCAGCCACATGTGGTTACCCTGTTTTGTCATCCGTTGGGAACTGTCCTTTGAGGTGGGGGTTAGCTTCGATGAAACAGCAATGCGCTCAAAGGACACTCTTACTTTAACGTTTAAATGTGGAGACTTTGTGGAGAGTTTGTGAAAAAAACCTCATAAACATAAACGCTGCCTGACTTTAGCCGATCATCCGATTCCCCATGCCTGACTTTTGCATATCGAGCGCCCGTTCATGCAGGTTAAGGATGTCTTGAACGGCGAGGTCACGGTTCTGGGCGTGCTGGAAAACAGTATCACGACCGACGCTGAACATGTAGTGCGAACCGGCGACCACACGGATGTGTCCGGCGGGCATTTCCATGCTGCTGAGCATATCCATCATTGGCAGCAAGCCAACCAGTGCGTCCTTATGACCGAGCATGACACGGAATAAGTCCCAGCGGTGGGCGATTTCCCAATTTTGCAGCAAGCCCATCGCGCGGAAGGTGGCGGAAGTCGTGCCGCGCGGCGTTTCGTCGTACTGGCGTGTGTGGGTGTCTTTGACATAGGTACTGCTGCCTTCGCATACAGCATTGACCATGTTGGGCTTGATGATGTCCTCAATCGGCTCAAAGATGCGCAGGCGGTTGACGATGCCGATGCCTAATCCCATCGCATTAAAGAAGGCGCGGTGGGTGTTGTCGTTCAGCAGCAGCGCCGGAGCGAGGGCGTAGCGGGTTTCCTCACCGAAGTCGTAATTCATGGGGTTCAGGTAAAAGAGTGCCGCACCGCCCATGCTGTGCCCGACGAAGTTGATGACCTTCCGCCGCGATTCCCCCGGTTGGCGGCGGATGCGCAGCACCTTCACCAGCCGTTCGGCAGCCGCCATCGCCGAGGGCGGGCAGCATTGGTCAAGCGCGGGGGTATCCATCTCAAAACGTGATTCGCCAAAACCGTTGTGGTCGAGCGACAGGCAGATGAGGTTGGGGTTGGCACGCACGATCATGGCGGGCATATCTTCCCAGATGGTGTTGTTGCCCGTCCAGCCGTGCATGAAGATCACCCAACCGTCGCAGTCGGCGAAGCGCGTGGGCAAGTATGGATCAGGTAAGCCATCATCGTCCGCCCATGTGACGCGCCACACCATATCCAGTAGGAGCGAGTCGTGCAGCACCGAACGCGCCATCTTCGGGTCAAGCGCACCCCGCCCGATCAAATCCGTCATGCGATACAACGCATGGTCAGTACCGGGTAGGTTGGCGTGCGAACGGTTGTAGAAGTACTGCCCCCATGCCAGTGAGTTATGAGCGAGCATGACATTCTCCCGATGGTGAAATCATATTGCTTTCAGTAAAAGTATTATAGAGCGAAACTGTAAGTGGCATCTCAATGGAAGCACCAAATACCAATTAGGCCGTATCTCATTCCATGCACTTGGGTTATGATCGACCCACACGAAATGAACATCGGTCAACACCATTTATGCAGGCATCGCTATGCAATTTTCGGTCGTCATTTGTACGTATAACCGGCTTGACCATCTACCCGCTGCGATTGCGAGTGTGTTTGCGCAAACCATCGATCCTACGGCGTATGAGGTGATTGTGGTCGATAATGCCTCGACAGATGGCACTCGCGCGGCGGTCGAGGCGCTGCTGCCCTCCCATCCCAACCTGCGCTATATCTACGAAACGCGGTTAGGCTTGGCGACTGCACGCAACACCGGTTGGCAGGCGGCACAAGCCGAATTCGTCTCCTTCCTCGATGATGACGCGAAGGCTGAAACCAATTGGCTCGAAACGGTTGCCGGACTGCTGGTGGATGCACCACCAAACTTGCTGTGTGTCGGTGGGCCGATCTACCCGTTTTATACCAGCCCACGCCCCGATTGGTGGCTAGAGAAGTATGAAATTCGCACGCGCGGCGACGTGGTACGCCACCTGCGCAAAGGTGAGTTCTTTTCCGGCTCGAATATGACATGGCGCAAAAGTGCGCTGGCGACTTATGGCGGCTTTGAGGTCAATGCGGGAATGAAGGGCAACACGCTCGGTATGGGTGAGGAAACCGCGCTGTTCCGGCGCATCTGGGAAGCGGAAGCCGCGCCGATATTCCTCTACTCACCGGACTTGCGAGTTTACCACTGGGTTCCACCGGAGAAAATGACCATGCGCTACATCCTCAAACGGGCAACGGCGGTCGGGCAGTTCGAGGCCGAGTTTGCGCTGGCGGAAAACCCCGGCTTCGGCGGCTGGCTGCGGGCGCTGGGGACGACGCTCAAAACACTGGCGTGGATGCTGCCGAGTGTGGCGCTCAAGCGGCTGCGTTATAAGACCACCGAGAATTGGTACTTCGACCACTGTTTTGTGCCGATACAAAATGTGGCTAAACTGCTGCGCTTGCTCGGTTGGCGCATGACCGTGAACCAGCGGAAGGGGTAGGTGTATGAAAATCGTACTCGGTGTTTGCGGGTTTGGTTACGGGCACAGCGTCCGCCAGCGTCCGATCCTCGAAGGGTTGATCGCACACGGGCATTCGGTGATCCTCGTCACCAACGACAGCAGCTATCAATTCTTTTCGACCTATTACCCGCAGGTGACGAATGCGCGTGTTTACGTGCCGGTGATGCACACGACACCGCGCGGCCTCGACTTCGCCGCCACAGCAGCCGACCCACGCAACGAGCAGCCGGGCGCGAACGCGGCTTTCTGGAATGCCTGCGGGTTGATCGAGCGCGAGTTCGGGGTGCCAGATCTGGTGATTTCGGACTACGACATGGTGTCAGCGCAGATGGCGTACTTATTCGGCGTACCGTTGGTGACGCTCGACCAGCAGAGCAAGTTCCTCGGCTATGACTTCCCCGACGTGGGCGGCTTTAACCCCAACGAACACCGGATGCGCCTTGGCTACTTTTTCCCGAAGGCACAGGCACGGGTCGCGACCTCGTTTTTTAAAGTGAATTATGACACGCGCACGGCTTACCCCGTGACGATTATCCCGCCAATCATCGGCAAGGATGTGCAGGGGCAAACTGCCCTGCCGCCGGGTAAGCAGGTGACGGTGTATCTCTCCAACGCTAGCCATATTCAGCAGTCGGTTGATGAGGTGTTCGCGGTGTTCAGCCGATTTCCCGATTATACGTTTCACTGCTTTATGGATGCGCCCAACGTGCAGCCCCCCGCGAATGTAATTCGCCAGCCGAACGGACGGGCGGCGTTCATCGCGTGTTTGCGCCAGTCGTCGGCAGTGATCGCCACAGCCGGACATAACCTGATTACCGAGTCGTTGTATCTCGAAGTGCCATTATTCCTGCTGCCCTTCGACCATTACGAGCAGCAGTTGAACGCGCAGGTGATTACACAGGAAGGCGTTGGCACAGCCGCCAGCATGGTTACGGTGGATAACTTGAGCGCGTTCTTCGCCAACTTGGATGGCTACCGGCAGCGGCGCAGAGAGTCTGAACACATTTACACGCGCTTCGATGGTGACGAGGTGTTTCTCGCGCTGGTCGAGGCGGCGACCTTTAGCCATGCCAGCCCTTAACATGGGTTTAACTGCGCGATAACAGCCTTAAAGCAGAATTGAAGTGCATCGGACCCCATTCGCAAGCTCATTCCGCGATAGCCCGTAGCAACAGGGGCAGGGAGTCATTCATGGGAGGGTTACAGACCTTCCACTACAAGTAACCATTGTTGAGGAATACACGAGACCATGATCGAAACCGTTTTTTCGAAACCCGGCAAGTTCTGGCGTGGCAACCTGCATACGCATTCCACACTGTCTGACGGGAAGTGGCAGCCGGAGGCGGTGTGCCGGTTGTACAAGGATGCCGGCTACGACTTTGTGGCGATTACCGACCACTTCAAAGAGCGCTACGGTTGGCCGATTGCGGATACAACGGCTTACCGCAGCGAAGGGTTTACGACACTGATTGGCGCGGAGCTGCATACGGACGGTATGGATTTCGATAACGGTTGGCATATCGTAGCGCTGGGTTTGCCCTTCGACTTTGCCCACACGCCGGTTGATGAAACGGGGCCGCAGTTGGCGCAGCGGGCGCTGGATGCGGGGGCATTCGTGATCGCGGCGCACCCGCAGTGGTATGCGATGACCGAGAACGACATGCTCTCGTTGGGGGATATTCACGCGGTAGAAATTTTTAACGCGGGGGTCGGGCACGACAGCGACACGGCGGAAAGCACCTACATGCTCGACTTGATGTTAGCGCGGGGCAAGCGCTTTACCGCCTGCGCCACCGACGACGCGCATTTTAACGTGAATGCCCGTGACCGCATCAAAGGCTGGGTGCGGGTGAAAAGCACCGAGCTAACGCCGGAAGCCTTAATGACGGCGCTCAAAGCAGGGGATTATTATTCCAGCACCGGCCCAAGCTTGTACGATGTGCAGGTGATCCCCGGTGATAAGCTGTATGTTCGCTGTTCACCCGCCAGCCAGATTTACGCGCTGGGGCGACCGATTGAGTTCGACAGCGTGAGCGAACACAGCATCACCGAGGCGGAGTTCAGCCTCAAAAACTGGCGCAGCGATTATGTGCGGGTGCTGGTGCGGGACGAATATCAGCATAAGGCTTGGTCAAACCCGATTTGGTTTGAATAAGAATACAAGACAATACGTTTACCACAGAGGCACAGAGAAAAGCAGAGAAAGACAGATTTAACCGCAGAGACGCCAAGGATGCCAAGAAAATACGGAGTGATCAAGATTTTTAACATCACTTCGTAGGGGCGCACACTGTGCGCCCTTTTGCTTCGCAAGCTTCGCAATTTGCACGATTTCCCGCCGAAATGGCAGGCGGGAGGCTCCCGTGTGGCTGCCGAATTGTCATTTTGTGTCGGCGGGAGTGAGGGGGCGCGGCGCTGAAATGGCGCAAAATGGCGGGACTGAGGGAGCAATCCACCGCTGTGCAAATGTCGGTGCCGTCGCAGCGGATGTGAGGGATGACGCTGCCCCACAAGGGGACTATAGCTGAAAATGCAAAAACAAAAGATTTTAACGCAAAGACACAAAGATGCAGAGGACGCAAAGAAAAAAACAAAAGGATAATTCACGAGATTATTATAGAACAAAAGATCTATACGAGTCAATTTGTTTTTGTTTAGAAAATGGGTGCGTTAATTAAACGCATTCGGGTTGCTGGCGGCGGTGATATTCACCAAGATGGCGACGATACCAGCCGCCCAAACGGGGATGAAGTACAGATACCCGCTGAGTTCCTTATGCATCAGCCAGCCGGTGGTGGCACGGGAACGCAGCCGCACGATGCCATCCATGCCGATGAGTGACAGGCTGAGCGCAATCATTGTGACAGGGTTGGGCAGGTTGAGCAGCAAGCTCCCCGCGCCTGCTACCAGCGCCGCGACGACGAACATCAGAATGCCGAGTTTATTACCTTGAATAAACATTATTTATGACAGCCTATTCGATGCCTATAAATAGGTTATTTAATACAGTGAAAGGGCACCATTTGCAATTAGCGTTTGGCTTTAGCTCTATACAAAAGCATGGGATAACCAATAGAGAGTACTTTTATAGGAAAATAAGGTTTACGGTGGCACGTTCGGACGCAGCACGCTGCTTCCCTACAAGAAGATGATGTTTGCGGTGGGCGGTGCGGATGAGGCAGCGCCTCATCCCTACAAGGGGAAATGGTGTTTGGGGTGAATGAAAAGGACGCACAGCTTGTGCGTCCTTTAATAACCGTTTGATGCTTACCCGATTTAGCCGGAGACCAACGTGGGCAGCGGGCCGCTCTCGGTCGGAGCAGGCGGCAGGGTGGCCGTCACGGGCGGTGCTGGTAGTTCCGGTTGAGCGTTGTTCGACTCTTCGTTACCGCCGGTGCTACCTGCGACGGTTGGCTGAGCGACCGGTGCGCCGATACTTGGATCGACGGGCGCGGCTAGGCCTGTGTCGCTGGTGTTGCTGGCGCAGCGGAAGCCTGCCCAGAGGGTCGGGCCAAGCGGCGGCAAACTCTGGCGGTGGACGCTGCGAGCGAAGAAGGGCAGCGCGTCCCAGCTACCGCCGCGCAAGGTTTTTTCGGTTCCGGCGACTGGCCCTTTGGGGTCGACAATCGGCGTGGCCGAGTTGGCCTGGCTGGTGTAGTACAGCGGGTCGTACCAATCGCTCACCCATTCGGCGATGTTACCCGCCATATCGAAAATGCCGTTGAAGGATGAGTAGCTGCCAACAGGGCGCGGGCCGATCAAGGTGGCGTCGCTCTCCACCGGACGGCTAGTGCGCGCGAACTGCACATCGAACGTATTACCCCACGGGTAAATATTGTTTTGCGTCCAGCGTGCGGCACGTTCCCACTCGGCTTCGGTTGGCAGACGGCGACCCATCGCCACACAGTAGGCTTGTGCGCCGTACCATGTTACACCCGCCACCGGATAATTGGTGATGGCGGCGTTGACACGGTAATTCTGGCTGTCGGAGATAATGTTGCTATTCTGATTTTCGGTACGGGTTTCAATACACAGTTGGCCTTCGCAGCCGTTACGGTGTTTGCCGGTGGCCGCGCCCATGCCAATTTGGGTCGAGTTCAGGAAGGCCAGATATTGGTTATAGGTGACTTCCTTATCTTCGATGTAGAAAGGGCTGACCGTTACCGAATGCGGCGGGAAGGAGTCGCTGGCGTAGTTCGGATCGCAGGTGCTGTTCCACAGGCTGGTGCATTCTTCAGCAGCAATCGCGGCTTCCGGTGCGGTTGTCCCCATTTGGAAGGCACCACCGGGAACCTGAACGAGTGGGCTGCGGATCGCCAACAAATCATTAGGAATTTGACCGGACTGCTGGGCAACGGCGGCTGCGGTTGTCGCGGTCGGTGGTGGCGGCAGCGTGTTGGTTGGCTGCACCTGCACCTGAATATTGGTGGTCGCTGTTACCAACGGTGCTTGAACACCCGTTTCGTCAGTCGCTTCCGGTGCATCGGTGGTGGGCACTACAATACCGACGGTAGGTTCTTCAGTCGGGGTTACGGGCAAGGGGGTTGCGGTGATGACCATTACAACAGATGTTGGTGTGGCTTGACCGCCCGAAAGCGCATTAGTAATGCTTTCGGAAGCGCCGGTAATGACCAGCACAAGGAAGATAATCGCCGCGCAGCCAACGCCACCCACGAAGCCGATCACCGTCCACTGCCATGCACCCCCGCGTCGGGTTGTACCCCCGCCGCGTAATGAACCATAGTTTTGTCGCGTCATAGCAAAGTTCACTCCTTTTAACAGCGTACAATCATAGCCGTTAGTACGCTGAACTCCAACTGCGGATTTTTCGGCGTGGGGGAAGCGGCGGATTAACAAGCGATGAATATTCACGCGAAAAGGGTATTCTACAGCCTTTGATGACGTAATAAGATGTTTGGGATGGTGCGAGACAGTTCTTGACAGGCCGTTCACCTGTGCGATACGCTAACAAGGACTATTAAAGGATAGTAAACTGTGGTCGGTTTACAGGCTTCTCAAAACACAGCATTCATTCAAGAAGGCTCACGCCCGGTCAATTTGCGTACGGATCTGGGTCAGTTGGCGGATTTGATTGAAATCGCCTTTGCCAGCAGCATGGATAGTAACGGGCGGGCGGCAGTGCGCGAAATGCGTACCATGAGCAATCTCCCCGGTATTGGGCTGATTGGCGGCCTGAACAGCTTGATGCAGGGCATGGGCATGGGGCAAGTGTGGATTGCCGATGGCCGCTTGGTGGGTAATGTCTCGATCTACCCTGCTGATGGTTTGGGTTATGACGGGCGCGATTGGGTGATCGTCAACGTGGCGGTACATCCCGATTATCAGCGGCGCGGTATTGCCCAGCAGTTAATGGAAGCCAGCATGGAGATGATCGCCCAGCGTGGTGGGCGGCGGGCGATGCTGCAAGTGGACGCGGATAATCCAGTGGCGCGGCGCTTGTACCAGCGCTTGGGCTTCGTTGAAGAACGCGGGTGGACATCATGGCGGCGTGGCGGTGCGTACGCGATTCCACAGCCTTTCGCGGCAGAAGAACGTATCCACATCGTTCGGCGGCAATCGAACGATTGGCAGGCGGAGTATGCGCTGGCGGCTCGCGTCCGGCCAGAAGCGCTGGGTGGCCTTGGCTGGCTGCGCCCCTTGCACGAACGCCAGTTCCGGCGCAGTCTGCGGCAAACGCTGGGTGACTGGTTTAGCTTGCGCCAGCGTGAACGGCTCGCTATTCGTTCTGACGATGAGCGCGACATCCTCGCTTCCATCTGGATCGAAACCAGCCTGTCACACACCACCCAACTGACGCTGATGGTACACCCCGACTATGAAGGCTTATACGACGAAGCGCTCATCAACACGGCAGTTCGGCGCTTCGGCACATCCGCACTAGGCATCGAACACCCGACTGACCGCACGGTAACGAGCAGCATCCTTCAGCGTTACCAATTCTCGATGCGGCGTGAAGTCGTGCATATGGTGTGGACACCCGCTGGATAAGTGTCTGCTGAGAAAATGCCGTTTCGTACCTGCTTATTGGTATTATTTCTCTCATCAATCATTGAGTTGCAGAAAGTGTGGATTTAAAGACTCTTGTCAGATGACTCTGGTAGTAGACCTATACCGCCCCCTCATGTAGACCCTATCCTTAATAATCCTACGCGAGTAAAACAATGGAAATCCTGATTATCCTGCTGCTGACGGTCGTCAACGGCCTGCTTTCGATGTCGGAAATTGCCATTGTCTCGGCGCGTAAAGTGCGCCTGTCACAAATGGCAGCCGCTGGCAGCAGCGGCGCGAAGCACGCGCTGGCCTTGGCCGAGTCGCCTAACCGTTTTCTATCCACGGTTCAAATTGGTATTACGCTGGTCGGCGTGCTGCAAGGTGCGTTCGCGGGTGCCACCTTAGCGCATCCCGTAGCGACCCTCTTTTCGCAGGTCGAGTTCCTACGCCCTGTGAGTGAGGCGCTCGGTTTATTCGTCGTGGTCGCCGTTACCACCTATTTGTCGCTGGTGGTGGGCGAGCTGGTGCCGAAGCGCTTGGGGTTGCAGAACCCTGAACGGGTGGCTTCATTGGTGGCCCCCGCGATGCACCGCCTGTCGCAGATTAGTGCGCCCATCGTGTCGTTACTCAGCATTTCTACTGATGCGCTGCTGCGTCTGCTCGGCACTAAAAATTCGGACGAGCCGCCGGTGACTGACGAGGAGATTTACTCGCTGATGGAACAGGGTGTGGAAGCGGGTATCTTCGAGGCCAACGAAGGTGATATGGTCGCCAGCATTATGGGTCTCGACGACCGCAGCGTGGCTTCGCTGATGACCCCGCGCATGGACATCGAGTGGATTGACCTCGCCGCGCCGGCTGAAGAATCACGGTCGATGATCGGCAGCAGCCGCCACTCGCGCTTCCCTGCCGCTTACGGGTCGCTGGATCAGGTCGTGGGCATTATCCGCTCGAAGGATATGCTGGATTCGCTGCTCAAACAACAGTTGGTCGATTTTAATACCTGCATCCGCGAAGCGCTGTTCGTGCCGGAAGCCGCGACCGCTGCCCACGCGCTGGCGTTGTTCAAGCAGTCGGGCAAGCATATGGCGCTGGTCATTAGCGAGTACGGCGGGGTAGAAGGTTTGATTACCCTCAATAGTTTGATTGACCAGATCATCGGCGTGACCGAGGAACCGACTGCTGCCCAGCGCGAGGATGGCTCATGGCTGCTGGATGGCCTGCTGCCGATTGATGAGTTCAAGGAACTGCTGGAGATTAAGGCGCTGCCTGCTGAAGAAGAAGGTCATTACCAGACGCTCGGCGGTTTTGTGATGACACAGTTGGGACGCATTCCGGCTGCTGCTGACCATTTTGAGGTGAATGGGATGCGCTTTGAGGTGATGGATATGGACGGCAGGCGCGTGGACAAAGTGCTAGTCGCGTGGGCTAAACCGGACGCCGCACCACCCACCAGCAGCACAAGCGATGCGACTTGATAGGGTTTTGTGAAAATCAATGCTTGTGAAATTCGTAAAGGGTAAAACGGCTCTACAATAAAAAGGTATCTGATGTCATCTAACTGAAGGTCAGACGATGCCGAATAACAAGATGGAGCGTTTTACCCGACGTGCGCGGCAGGTGCTGACGCTCGCGCAAGATTACGCCGAACGTTTGCACCACAATGCGATTGACAGCCAGCATCTCCTCATGGCCTTATTTATCGAGGATGAAGGTATCGCGGCGCGTGTGCTGCATGATTTAGGCGTGGAACTGGCGCCCCTGCAAGCGGCAATTGAACGAATATCGCCCATTAACCCGCCTAGCGATAAAGCTGACGCTGATCTTTCGCAGGGCAGCAAGCGCGTGCTTGAATTGGCGGTGGATGAAGCGCGAAAGTTAGGGCATCACTACATCGGCACGGAACACCTGCTGCTGGGTCTTGTGCGAGTCGAGGATGGCGCTGGTGTTCAGGTTCTCAAGCACCTCAACATTAACCCCGAAGATGTGCGGCGGCAGACGCAGCGCGTGATGCAAGAACGCACAGAGAAAAAGAATAACGCACCGTTAAAGGGTTTTGAGACCTTACCGATTCCTTCAGGTTTTTTTACGGATCGGGCAGTGCATGTAATCACAGCCGCTCAAGAAATTGCCGTCGAGTTCGGTCATCCCCTCATCGGCACCGAGCATTTGCTGCTGGGCATCCTGCGCGAGTCGCATGGTGTTGGCGCACGGGTACTGCGTGATCTGGCTGTGATGCCAGCGCGGGTGGAAAAGCTGATCGTGGAGCTAGGCTCGGTCAAGGTTACGCCCCAACCAACAACATTGGCCTATGCGCCTAGCTTCAAGCGTGTACTCGAGTTTGCAGCCGATGAATCCCGCCGCTTACAAAATACCAGCCATTTGAGAAATCATTTAGTCGGTACTGAACACCTGCTTTTGGGGTTGGTGCGCCACACAGACGGCATAGCGATTGACATCCTCAAGCGGGTCGGGGTTGACCCTGATGAAGTTTGGCGGCAAACGCGGCGTGTGATGGGAGAAAAAGCATCGCTACGTCCCCACATTCCACCGCCCAAGCCACCACTTGCCGGTGCGGACAGCGATTACACCTTACTTCAAGCCACGATTTTTAAATTGTTGGAAATGGTTGCTGCGAAAACGCTGACGCTTTCACAGGTGGCTGAGCTTTTTAGTGCGCTTGCCCCCGGTTTAAAAGTCTCGATCATGGAGCAAGCCGATTTAATAAGCCAGCTTTTCCAGATGGAGAAACTACAGCACTACCAAGTGCGCCTTCGCGTCACCGATTCGTCCGGCGCAGAAACACCGGGCGAAACAATGCTGCCGCTCACCCGTTTACTCACCGAAGTCGACACCTTTTTGGATCGGGTTATCAACCAACCCGAAACCCCGCTCGTCTATACACAGGATGGGTTCACGCTTGAGGTGCGGATTGAAAAGGGAGAGCCGGATGTTTAAAGTCCAACCGAGTAGTATTGTAATTTTTTTGATGGTGTTGAATTTAGCTTACAACTGAATAGCAAGGGATAACGATTATGGCGATGGAAATGATGACGAAGATACTCGAAATGGTGGGTGAAAATAAACTGTCTCCGGCGCAGGCGACCGAACTCCTGCAGGGGCTTGACCTTGACCTGACTCTTACTGCCGCTGGTAAGGTGAAGTTTGCCAGCTTGACCAACCGCAGTGGTATTGACATCAAACGGCGTGTGCGGGTAGTCGTCTATGACTCGGAGACCAAGCAGCCGCTTTTCGAGATTATTAACTCGCTGAACGATATGCTGCGCTATATCGACCACTTTTTACAATTGGTGGCGGATAACGAGTTCGAGTCGCTGGTGCTGGATGGTGATGTGTCGCCGATCATCACCGAACTGCGTATCGAGGCGGACGAGCCGAGCGGTTAAAGGATGTGGAAAACGCTCATACGGTGGGTTTTCGGGCAGGATCATCACCCACGGCAAACCAATGACAAACAAGAGCGGTTTACCGTGCGGTCGCGGAATGTATTGGCGATTAGCCATCAAATCGCTGAAGAACGGCACGACAGCCTCATTCGCACAGAACATATCCTGCTTGCCATAGTGCGCGAAGGGGGTGGCATTGCGGGTATGGCATTGAAGCAGTGGGGTATCACGGCTGAGAAATTAGAGCCTATTCTGTATGACAATAGCATTCCGCAGCCAGACCAACCGACCATAATTAAATTAGCGCCTGAGACCAAAAAGCTGCTTGAACTGGCGGTGGATGAAGCGCGTCGGCAAGGCATTAGGGCTATCGGTAGTGAGCAGCTGCTTTTGGGCATGACGCATCAAAAGAATCTGCCGCCGATGAAAGCTCTCGTTCAACTGGGGATTACGGTGCGGATGGTGCGTGAAACGGTTCGTACCCTTATGCTGAAATCAGCAGACGCAGAATCAGAACCCTAAATTAGGCGTGACGATCTTCAATCGTGGGAACACTTTATAGGGATATAGCGTATCTCGCTCACTTTCCAAACCCACACCTACGATTTACTTGATGCCCCTCATCTTCACACAATCAAAAAGGCGCGCCCACACGGACGCGCCTTTTTTTATCGTTTTGTGAGTAGCCGAAACTACGCCGGTGTACTCTCAGCCGTAGCTTCCTCGGTTGGCTCTGTCGTAGCCGTCGGTGGCCGTGGGGTCGCGGTTGGGCGCGGTGTGCTGCTCGGCGGCACATCGGTTGCAGTTGGTGGCACGGCGGTGTTGGTCGGCTTCGGTGTGTTCGTTGCCGGCACATCGGTGTTCGTCGGTTCCGTCGTGTTGGTCGGCTCTGCGGTATTCGTTGGCAGCGGTGTTTCGGTCGCCTCCGGGGTCGCTGTGAATTCACTGGTCGCGCTCGGCGGCGGCAGGGTCAGCGTCGGGGTGGGGGTCGGCAGCGGCACATTCACACCGGAAAGCAGTTGGAACGTCCCCAGCACCTTCACCAATTCACTGTGCGAAGCCTGTGCGGTGTCGTCGTTCAGGTCAACGTTCGCTTCGAAGATACGCAGGTTCGCGCTGTAAACGGTGTTGTTCTCGCCGTTAATTAGCAGCGCCACGCCGCTGTTCGGGTTGCCGTCGGTATCGGTGTAGGTATACGCCACCGAGAAACCAGCCAGTGTGCCGCGTGTAATCGGCTCGGTGCTGGTCACCGTCGCGCCTGCTACATTGGTCGTTACCCATGTACCCGCAGCCGCTTCATCTAACGGTGCTGATACGGATTGTGACTGCACGCGCAAAACTTCGTTCGCGCCGTTGATGGTCGTCGGGCGGCCAATCGCGGTATCCGTGATGCTCCAATTCGAAGGGTAGCGGACGACAAGGTTATTGCTGGGGTCAAAGAAGGCCCGCCAGTCGCCCGGTGTCCCCGCGAAAATGCGGTTCGGCTTAAAGCTGGTGACCACATGATCCATCAAGAACTTCAGCAGTTCAATCTGGTTATCGGGTGTGACCACACGGATGCTGTAAATCCAGTCGGTGTCCCACCACGCCACCTGCCGCGCTACGAAAATCTGACCGCGTGTGTTCTTCAATTCGAAGTCGATAGTCAGCTTATCACCGTCACGGGTGCGGGATGTTTCACGGTAATTCAAACCCGTTTCGGCGTAGCGGGCGTAATTGGCCCAGCTTGAGTTGAGGCTTGCCGAGTTATATATGGCATCAACCTCGTCCAAGTCAGCCACGACCGTCGGTGAAATTTGCACCGAGGTTTGGATAACGCTGAGCAGCGTCCCATTGTTCATGGTGATTTCCACACCTTCGGGCTTGCTGGTTTCTTGTCCCGGAATCCAGCCTGTGGGGGTGGCGACACTGAATAACCCGCTGGGATGCAAGTAATCGTTGTCGAATGAAATGGTGGTGAAATCGGTCAACACCGGCGGTGGTGTGACGGTCGGGACGGTGGTCGCCTCGATTGTTGCAAGAGTGTTGGTCGCGTTATTCTGGAAAATCGGTAAGATGGCGCTCAATGCAATGGCGGCGATCATAACACCGCCCAAAATCATTGATGCCCGACGTGCGGCTGAATGTTCCATGGGGTGATGGCTCCGGTACGAAAGAAAAACTAGCGCGTGGCATCATACCCCAAAACCTCACAAAAGTTAAGTGTTGGCTGTTATTGCTACATGTCTACACATTATCGTACACGGGCGGTATTTATTGCGCCCACACAAAATGATAGGATGTAGGGAAAAGGCGGTGCGTAGCCTCCTGTGGATGTCTCCTCCGTGCCACCCGCAAACGCTGTTTCGACATAATAAGCCCTCCCTAACGTTTGAATTCAGTATGTATATTCATACCGTACCTTCATAACTGTGTAAAAAATAAGCCTTTTTTGCCTGTTATCGCCTGTTTTACAGGCAAATAAAAAGGAATGGCTTTTGACCATCCCTCTGTATTGATCTTGGCGTTCTCTGCGTCTTGGCGGTTAAACCGTATTTCTGCTTTCTCCGTATTCCTCTGCACTCTCCGCGTCTCTGCGGTTCAATCGCCTTTGTCTTTGTATTCTCTATATTCTTTGTGCCTTTGTGGTAAATGTATTACAACAGCGGCGACTTTTCCATTTCCTCATAATCACACGCCACTTCACGCCACGCCCGCCCGATGCGCTTTAGCCCGTCCTCGATCTCCGGTGGCTTCTGCGACCCGAAGTTAATCCGCATCCGGTGGCTTCCACAGCTATTGGTGTAGAACACGCTGCCGATGGCATACGCTGCCCCCATATGAATAGACGTGATATACACTTCGGCTGATGTTGGGCCATTCTTCGGCAGGTTCACCCACAAATACAAGCCGCCTTCCGGCACCGTCCAACGTGACCCCGGTGGCAAATGCTTGGTTGCAGCCGCAATCGCCACATCCCGCCGCCGCTTCAATTCACGGTTGTTGCGTTCAAGCTGCTGCGCCAACACCCCGCGCTGAATCATCAGGTGCATCGTCCGTTGGTTCAAGCTTGGTGTCGAAATATCCGCCGCCTGCTTCACCCGCACCAGCCGCTCGTAGTGATGATTGTCGGTAATGATGTAACCGATCCGCAAACCCGGCAGCATCATCTTGGTGAAGCCGCTGGCATGAATGACGATTCCGGTGTCGTCCAACGCCTTCAACGGTGGCAACGATTCGCCTTCAAACCGCAGTTCATGGTAAACACTATCTTCTAACACTGGAATTTGGTAGTGGTTAGCCAGATTAAGAAGCTGCCGACGACGGTGCAGCGGCATCACCGAACCCGTTGGATTTTGGAAGGTCGGCATCACATAAATCAACTTCGGACGGTTATCGAGGATGAAGTTCTCCAGCATATCCAGCCGGATGCCTTGTTCATCCACATCAATCCCGTGTAACTGCACCCGCCGTGTCCTCGCAATGTCGATCATACCGAGGTAAGTCGGGTTCTCCGTCACCATCAGGTCGCCTTCGGAAAGCAGCGCTTGCACCACCATATCGCACGCCTGCTGCGTCCCACCCGTAATCAACACTTGGTCAGGCGAACAGTGAATCCCCAATCCGCTGACGTAATCCCGCACGGCACTCCGCAGTGGCGCATACCCTTCGGCAATTTCGTAGCTCATCGCTTTCGCCCCGTCGCGGTCAAGCACCGTATTGATGGCATCCCGTAGATGCTGCATCGGGAAGAAATCCCCCGGCGGTGCCCCCTGCGCAAAGCTGATAATCCCCGGCTTCCGTGCCATACGCATCATCTCGCGCAGTGAACGGTCTGGTGTGGTCGGCGCTTCCGGCGTACTCGTTTTCACATGCCCATTACCGTTTTCGGATGGGGCAGTCGGGTTGTTCGCATCACCGGCGATGAATGTGCCGCGTCCTGCATGGGCGCTCAAGAAGCCTTCAGCCCGCAGTTCGGCGTAGGCATTCACCACGCTAATACGGCTGATGTTCAACTGTTGGGCGAGGTCGCGGCTGGCTGGCAGTCGCGTTCCGGCGGAAAGCGTACCGCTCTCGATTTGGGAGCGAATGTGGCGGATAAGCTGCCGGTAGATGGGTTCTTCACCTTCGCGTTCCAGTCCGATAGCCAGTTTAGAGGGGTTTAGCATTTCAAGTGTGCATCCATACCAATTGTGTGATTGTGTCTCAACGTATCATGGGTCAAGTTTACCATAAGACCACATATATCCAAATTGGTCTTTTGGACAGTGTGTTTCCTTAAAGCTTGGTTGTGAGCCGCATCTACCCCTTCCTGCCCTAAAAGCATGGAGCTTGTAAATTTTTGTAAATTGAATGTTTTTCTAATTGAACTGTGAATATGTGTTTCGGGCTGTTGTACTTCTTAGCCAAGTATTTTCTGAATTGTGAACAGCACGAATTGCCACGCTTCATTCCGCGTCAATGCACCGTCGGCATCCTCGCGCCATGCCAATCGCCATGCAACCGCATTATTAATCAGGCTTGCCCATTCGGGGTATTCCTGCGCTGCCCACGCTGCGGCCTTTGGCTTGCTCACTTGCTGCCCGTGCTTCACCGTGTATAAGGCGCGGCACATCGTCAATATCGCGTAGGCTTGGCTGGGTCGTCGCTCAAGCTCCGCCACACGGTTTCGCCACTCGGCCAAATAAATTTTCACGTTGTCGATGAACTCGTCGATGCTGATGGGCGCGATCATCTGCTCAACGGGCGCACCAAACACCGTTAAGCCGTTGTTGCGCACCACATACCAGTTAATCAGCCAATCATGCCCCGCCTCAACCATGTGGAACGGCTCACCGGGACTCATAATGCCCATCGGTGTGCTTTCAGTACGGAAGGTTTGCAACCCGTGGCGCGACAGATAAGCGATTTCCAGCCGCCCCGCCCATTCGGGGTGCGCGGTTGCCCAATCGGTATGCATCTTATCGAGCGCTGCGAAATCGGTCGGGTTCAGGTCGCTATCCAGCGCCACCAGCAGGTCAATATCGCTGACAGTCTCATCGAAGTCGCCCATCACCAGCGACCCGAATACATAGACACCCAGCAGCTTGCCGCCGAAGATAACCTGCATCCCTGCCAAGAGTTCACGAATGAGGGCTTGAACGGTGAGTTGGGATATATTTTCCATACCTCGATCATAACGCACTTTTGTAAGGCGGTCGAAGCGTTTTCGCAATAAAAAAGCCTGTTGTTCATACAGGCTCTTTCATTTGGGTTGCTTGTTCAATTGTGTCAGACTTGGCTGCGGCGGGTGACCATGTTGTAGATGAAACCGATGATCGCCAGCACCAGTAAAACGTGGATGATTGCACCACCAACATTGGCAACCAACCCCAACAACCACAAGACTAAAAGGATACCAATAATTGTCCAGATCATGAGAACACACTCCCTTTGTTAGCTGATCGTGCTCAACAACTTGTTAAACATTTCTATCATTACTATAGGGGTGTATTCAGTCCGAAACATCATTCTGTCGATGGGTTATCGAGTAGCCCTATCGGATAGTTATAGGCTAGTGCTTTACCTGCGCTTCATCCTCAATTCTGCCTATATCACGCTTGGTTTCCGGCTCGGCGCGGGTGTGCTCGCCTTATGCAGGGTGTAACCACCGTCCACTGCCAGCACTGCGCCCGTCAGGTAACGCGCGTCCGGTGAGGCCAGCAAACGGCACACCGAAGCAATATCCGCGAACCTTCCCAACCGCTGCATCGGCACCGCCTGTTCGATGAGCGTTTGGCTGTCCGCGTTCAGGTAATCGGCTGACCAAGTATCCGGCAGCCAGCCCATCGCCACCACATTGACAGTAACTCCGTGCGGAGCCAGTTCGACCGCCGCCAGCCGTGCCGGAACATGTAAAGCCGCCAACGAGGTCGCCACCACGCTCAAATCGGCATGTGCGCTTAACGCCGCCACTGACGACAGCACCAGAATGCTGCCACCGCGCTCTTGCATCTGTAGCAGTTTGCCAGCCGCCCGCAGCGTGTACACACTCGCCTCAAAATTATCGTGCAGCGCCGCGTCCCAATCAGCCGGTGTGCTGTCGAGGAAGCTCACCGCCTTGAACCACCCCGGCGCGATAATCACCATATCGACTTGTCCAATAGCCCCTAGTTCCGCATCCAGCATCATCGGATCATCAAACGTTAGCACAACCATTTGGGCGTTCAAAGGCGCGGCAATTTGCAAAGCCGCCTTTGTATCCGCCGCCGTATGGCCGAGGATAATTTTCATCCCCGCCGCATGTAATTCACCCGCAACCCCCGCCACCGTCGAAAGTGATTTGCCAATCAATAGGGCGGTTTTATTTTTGACATAAACCAACGTAACCTAAACTATTTACCAAAGAAAAACAATTTTGATTTAGCTTATATATCTACGGTTAATCTCTGTGTGTAGGCATTAAGTTAAACGTTATTTTCAGATACAATGTCTCGCGTCCCTACAAAAATTCGGTTGTGTAGGGACAGCATACATGCTGTCCGGTTATCTAAATACCACAAAAATCCCTGTCTTGATGCAAATAGGGATTCTTTTTCCCCTCTCTTATTCCCCTCCCTGTTACTACGGCTATCGCGACTGAGCCTGCGAAGGTTGCCGATGCGGGCTAGGGGTGGGGTTGGTTTCAATACTTCCCAATCGACAGGCCGCCATCCAAACGGATGCCCACACCTGTCACATAACCGCCATCCGCCGCCAGATACACCACCGCCCGCCCCATCTCATACGGCTCACCCGGCCGTTTGAGCGGTATCGCTTGCCGCTGCCGTTCGACACCTTCTGCTGTTTGTAGGTCGGGGGTTGGGTCATTCAACGCCGACTGCACCCAGCCGGGGCCGATATGGTTCACGGTAATGTTGTGCGGCGCGAGTTCCAACGCAAGGCTGCTCGTGAAGATGTGCATGGCGTACTTGGTCGCGCCGTAAATCGGGTTAATCGTGAACTGCACATCCGCTTGCACCGATGAGGTGATGATGATGCGCCCGCCATCCCCCTGTGCGATCATCTGTCGCGCGGCGGCTTGGCACACATACACATTACCTTTGATGTTGACGTTCACCACCGCCTGTAAATTTTCCGGTGTGGTTTCCATCAGCGGCTGCCAGCGGATAATCCCCGCGTTGCTAGCAACAATATCCACGCGCCCCATCTCGCTCACCGCACGGTCGAACATCGCGTTAACCTGCGCCACATCGGTCACATCCGCCGATACCGCCAGCGCCCGGCGCCCGATTGCCCGTAGTTCCGCCGCTCGCTGCTCCAGCGCCGTCACCTGTGACACATCGTTCACTATCACATCCGCGCCTTCATCCGCCAGCGCCCTTGCAATCCCCCAGCCGATGCTGCGCTCATTCGCCGCGCCCGTCACCAGCGCCACTTTCCCTTGTAACCGCATACCTGCCTCACTCATTATCTTCCCGTAGGGAATGGTCTCAGAGCATGTTTAAAAAGGTTGAATATTAATCTGTGTAGGGACGCAGCACTCTGCGTCCTCATCACCCCTCACAACCATCATTTTCTTGTAGGGAATGGTCTCAGACCATTCCGTTTTCGAGCCATATGCAGTTGCAAAACACCTTCTCAGACCATTCCGTCTTGCTTTATAAGAAAGTGAGGACGTTATTACACCGCATTTATGACTCCCTCCATCGCTTGCGGGGGAGGGCTGGGGTGGGGGTACTTGCGCCACAATCCTCCCGTGTATTTGCTCCCTTCTCCCCTGTTACTATGGGCTATCGGCGGAATGAGCCTGCGAAGATAGCCGATGTGGGCTGGGGAGAAGGGGGTTTACCCCGCCGGATAAAATATCGTCTTAATCCCTGTTTTATCCTCGAACGTGTCAAAACCCTTCTTCCAATCCGTCACCTCGAAGGCGTGGGTAATCAACGGCTTGGTCTGCACCTTGCCTTCACCCATTAGTTGCAGCGCCCGTATCCACGACGACGGTACGCTGGCGTTCGTGCCGGTAGCGATCAGTTCCTTGTACACCAACTGGTCGACATCCCAACCGATTGACCGCCCGAATAACCCGATTTGCACATAGCGCCCGCGCCGCCGCACCAACTTAAGTAAGTGTTGCGCCGCAGGTTCCGCCCCTGCGCATTCGTATACCACGTCCGCCCCCAACCCCTCGACCGTCAAATCGGCGATAAGCTGCTCGGCGTTTTCCTTCTGCACGTTGACGATGTAATCCGCACCCAACTGCTTCGCCATCGCCAAGCGGTGTTCATCCGCGTTTGTACCCAGCACCACCACCATCGCCCCCGCTGCCTTGACGACCTGTAACGTCAGCAGGCCAATTGCCCCCGGCCCCGCGATCACCGCCACATCCCCCGGCGAAACCGTTGGCGTGTTCGTCACCGCATGAACGACGCACGCCAGCGGCTCGGTCAGCGCCCCCGCTTGGAAGTCCACATTCTCCGGCAGCAGGTGAACGTTCTGCGCTGGCACAATCACGTAATTCGTGAAGCCGCCATTTACCCGCGAGCCAATCGACCGCCGGTTCATGCACAGGTTCACTTGTCCTGAACGGCAGTAACGGCACTGTCCGCACGATGCGAAATAGGTCTCCGTTGTGACGCGCATCCCCGCCTCAAGGCCGCTCACACCCTTGCCCACTTCCGCAATCTCCGCCGCTACCTCATGCCCCAGCACCACCGGCGGGATGTACTTGAACTCATCTTTGAGGATGTGCAGATCAGTGCCGCACAACCCCGCTGCCTTCACCCGCAGCTTCACCTGTCCTTCGCCCACCTGCGGCTCGTCGATGTCACGTACCTCGACGTTCCCCACACCCAACGCCACCTTCATAATCGCTTTCATAAAAAACCTTTATCACACAAACGCATTAAGTAATGCAATCGATTGCATAAAGTCTATCGTGCGGTACACACTTTATCAAGCAGCAGGTAAATCAGAGGGTGAGCGAATTCCCTCCATCGCTTGCGGGGGAGGTGTCGCGTTAGCGACGCAGGGGTTAATATATCCCAATCGTATTTGGGATATAGTCGCCTGAAATGTGAACAAATGTTTAAATTTTGGGATATAACTTGGGATAAAAGCGAGAAGGTATTGCGATTTGTGTCTGTTGGGATTTGCCGACGGCAGGATTTGCCAGCGGCAAATCCCTACCATTCTCACTGATTATATCTTCTCCCCTCCTTGTTACTACGGGGAGGGGCTGGGGGTGGGGTCGAAACCGCCTACCGCGTCACCTGCATCGGCATAATCACACTAACAAAGTCGTCGCGGTTTTCCGGTCGGATGACACCGGGGTTCGCGGCACCGTTGCTTTGCAGCACCACACGTTCGTCGTTGATGACGTTCAGCACGTCGATCAGGTAGCGGATGTTGAAGGAGATGGTCAGCGCTTCACCTTCGACTGAAGCATCCAGCATACCTTCGTTATCACCGCGTTCAGCCGACATACCGACGATGGTCACAGCACCGGGTTCACCGGGGCCAGCAGCCGGCTTGACCAGTAGCTTGGCGCTGTAAGCCGAGTCACGGGCGAAAATTTCCGCACGTTTGCAGGCAGCCAGCAGGTCGCTGGTATACATCACCGATGAGGTCACATAGGCGCGTGGGATGATTGCTGCGAAATCGGGGAACTTACCTTCCAGCAGCTGCGTCGCCACGTCGGTGTGCTTCATATGGAACAGCACAATATCACGTTCTTTCGGCAGCGTGATCGTCACCACATCGTCATCATCGCCGATAATCCGACCGACTTCCGTCAGCGCCTTAGCCGGAATAACAATGTCGATCCGCTTGGTGAACATCTGCTCAATGTCGGTGGTGCGGACGGCGAGGCGGTAGCCATCAGCCGAAGCCATCGTCATCACATTGCCGTCGAGCTGCATCAGAACGCCGGTCAAAATCGGGCGGTTATCTTCTTTAGCTGCGGCGAAAACCGTTTGGCTAATCATATCTTTG
>JAPUDW010000240.1 GCA_027492915.1 Bacteroidota bacterium
GTAACAGCACCGGCGTTATGCACTTCGATAGCATCAATACCGGCTTCACGGATGATTTCGGGGTTACGCAGATAACGGTAGCAGGCATCGGCACACACGACCACCTCGAACGGGTGGGCAAGGATCGCCATGCCGTCCTGTTGGTGGATGGCGTTTACCGTATCTTTAAGCGACATATCTTTGGCGATGGGGCGTGTCACCCACAGCCGGGGATAATGTCGAAGGGATAGTTCTGGCGATGTTCATATGCCCACAGACTCGATTCCATCACGTCGTGGTCGGTAATGGCGATCACATCCAGCGTACCCATGCGGGTGATGTGATTCAGGACTTCTTTGACCGTATTAAAGCCATCGCTGGCGGTGGTGTGCATGTGGATGTCGGCGAAACCCATTGATGTGTTCCTTACTCTCGATTGTGCAGGAAGTGACAATCGAAAGCATAGGAAGCTGGCCTAACTGCCGCCTATCAACTGTTTGTTAGGGAGCAAGTTAAGCCGGTTATCAACCGTCACGAGCGAGACCGTATCCCTATTAAAGATAGAACATGATAAACGCGATATAGATTACGTAACCAAACACAATCTAATTAGAGAAAAGCACGTTCTATCCTCTGCATTGTTGACCTGAACAGCAGGTGTATCAAGGCCACTGAAGGGAAATAGACCCGTTAGTTTGCTTTGCGCCTGACCTTTAACGTCCTTACTTCACTTCGGGCGGGTTATCGCGCAGGTATTCGGCAGTCGCCAACCCGCCGACGACCTGCACCCCTACCAAACTGCGAATAGGCAGGGCGCGGTAATCAAGCTGGCCTTCAAAGCGCTGCCCCTCTGCTTCAAGGAAAGTGGTGGCTTCGGCGGCGAGTTCCACAATGACCGGTTCTGTGTTGCCGGCCTTCACTTCATCATTCAGTGTACGCGCCACCATACCTAAAATCAGGAATTGGTAGAAATAACGCCCTAACTGTGCGCTGAACAACTCGGCTTGTGTTGCCGTTCGCAGCGTGTCGTCGGTTGAGGCCACCCATTTGCGCTCAGCATCCCGCCAGCCCACGCTTAACTGTGTAAAAATTTCCGCCGCTGACCGTACTGCCGAGTTTTGCGTAAGGTACGGCTTGGCCTTCTCCAACCGCGAGGACATCCACGCACCGAGTTCGTCGCCTTTGTCGAGCGCTTCAATAATCGCGTCACGTCGTTTCACATCGGTCATCGTCTGGTCGTTTACACGCGGCTCATCATAATAGGGCAGTTCGACAATCAGCGAGAACGTACCGTGGGGTCGCGCATACCCTTCGCTCGACGCGCCGGATGTAATCATTGCAGCGGGATTTGGCACGCCGACCTTCAGTAGGTGGTCGTATTCTTCTTCGATACTTAACGTTTGGTAGATGGCCGGTGCCAGCGTAACAGCGCTGCTGGATTCTGGTTCCCCCAGATCCAACGACAGGTTAAACCATTCCGGTATCTCGGCGAATATCGGGTACAGCGGTTCACAAGCGCGGCTGACATAGTAATAGACCCCGCCAAAACCCGCGTTATGCAGCGAGTACATCAGGCGCGGCTTGAGTTCGTCAATCACCTGCATCAACGCTTCCGTTTCCGGCAAGGGGCTTTGGAAGTGCAGCTCTTTATAATCGACTGGAAATGTCCACTCGACCTGTGCCGCCGGTTCGGGTCGGTAATAATGGCGGGCGTAGTTGGTCGGTGTGAATGGCCCCTTGAACCAGCCTTCGTTCAAGCGCATCCCGTCCGAATCAATCGACTTGATGAAGTGCCACGTATAACCGAGTTCTTCCCGCAGCGCCGCGTCCTCGCACAACTTCCGGCTCAGGTATTCAATCGTCATTGTCCCAATCGGCTCATTGGGGTGCGGCCCGCCGAACACGAAGGCGTTAATGTCGCCGCCCTTAATGGTCAGCAGTTCAATCGGGTCGCCTGCGCGGGTCGTGCCTACCACACGGATGCTGGCAAGGTCGGGGAAATCGCTCACGAGTTGGCGGCTGGAGGCGTTCAACTCGTCAATGGTCATGAAGCTGTCATAGTTGGGAATATCGTTGGCAATTTGTCGGAGATCCATGTATTTTCCTTACTATCCAAGAGTCAGGCCGAAGTGGACTTCAGATTGTATAGCGCGGGAAATACACAGGCAATAGAACCGCCTAAAACACAATCATGATTTCTATTCAGTTGCGGTAGGCGTCAAAGGTGAAACATGAAATGCCGCCCTAAAAATCGTTGAATTGTTTAGGGTGGAGGTTAAAGGGCGCACAACCGTGCGCCCGTACAAGTCGTGGGGTTAAGGGGTTGGGCGGAAGTTGCCTCACCCTCAAGGTCACTAAACGCGGATAACTGCGCCGCAGTACACGCAGTCGATCTGGTGCTGACCGGCGACCAGCATCGGCAGCGTACCACCGCAGGATGGGCAGGCGGTAGGGGCTTTCTTGATGGCTTCCAACGCTTCGGCGTCTGGCTGGATAGCGCGTTCATCCTTGGTGTTGCCACTGAGCATCCGCTGCACCTGTGCCGCCCAGAACTTGCAAGCCACGCCGCCTTTGACCTCGACCGTGATTTGCGGGGCATGGGGCGCACCCTGTTTGAGTGTGAAGTACAGCATGTCTTTGCCGCCGAAGAAGCCTTTGTTTTCGGCCTTCACGTCCGTAATCTGGTGCAGGGGGATTTCCCATTCAAGCTCCTGCACCTTCTTGCCACCGAACAAGCCCAACGTTTTGCCGGTGGTTTCTTTTTGTTCGAACACGAGGCGTTGGTCGGTCAGGTAGAGGATGCCGTCAGGATCATTTTTGCCCTTGCCTGTGGCGACCCACTCGGCTTTGGCGGCGAGGAACACCGATTCGCCTGCTAGGAATTTGAAGCTGGCTTCGTCTTTTTGGTCAAGATACCAGTTGATGTCGTTCAGTTGGTCAGCCGCTTGGCTGGCATCGGCAGGGAGTGTGCCGAGGTCGGCGGACAATTTGCGCTCGGTGGCTTGGATACGCTCTTCGAGTTCCTGCACCTGATTTTCCAGCGTGGGCAAGCGGCTGGTGAGCAGACCGGGCGTACTGGCAGCAAGGCGAACGCCTTCGGTGAACAATGTATCCAAACGGCGGTAGTCGGTCTGGAAGGTGTTACTTTCTGACTGAACAGCGTTTTCAATGCGGTGGCGCACATCGTTAAAGCGCTTGTTTAGAACGTTGCTCTTTTGCTCCATGTAGGCCGCAAACACATAACCGCGCTGGCGCACCTTCACGATGTCAGCCGGCAGCGATTGAATCTGGTCGCTGGTATCCGTAATTTCGCGGCTGATGTCGGGCAGTTTGATGTTGTCGTATAAATCTTTAAAACGGCTGTGGAGTTCTTGAAATTGTTCGGCAATCGGGTTTGGTTCTTGGGTGGACATACGCAAAAGTTCCTTTGAGTAAGGGTAATACTTCCCTTTACTGTAGCCTTATTTCCACTTAGTAAAGCAAAAAGGAATGCCAGAAACCAGTGGCTTTTGGCGTATAAGGCCAAGATATTCGGTGGCGGTGTGGGTTTTGGGAGGTGAATAGGGCTGGATGCTGCACAATCCAGCCCTACATAATAGCTATTTGTCTGCGTACTGCCGCTTACCACTCGGCGTAGGAGCCGTCATCCTCGCGGAACAGGTGCGGCGTTTGCCAGCTACCGTCATTCACCTTGCCAGCGATTGCTGCATCATCCAGCTCGATACCCAACCCCGGCGCGGTTGGTAGGTCAACAAAGCCATCTTTGATTACGAACGGCTGCTTCAGGTAGCCTTCACCCAGCGTAATCTGCTCTTGGAAAAGGAAGTTCGGCATCACCGCGTCCACCTGTATCGCCGAGGCCAGCGAGATCGGCCCCAGCGGGTTGTGCGGGGCAACTGCCGCGTAATACACTTCGGCCATCGCGGCGATCTTCCGCACCTCGTTAATGCCGCCTGCATGGCACAAGTCCGGCTGCAAAATCGTCGCCGCCTGCTTCTCCAATACCTCGCGGAAGCCCCAGCGGGTGAATAGGCGCTCGCCGGTCGCAATCGGGATGCTCGTCGAACGGGCAACCGTCACCAGTGCGTCCACATTCTCCGGCAGCACCGGTTCTTCAATGAACATGATGCCCAAATCTTCAAGTTCGTGCGCCAGCCGGATCGCCATCGTCGGCGACACCCGCCCGTGGAAATCCACCGCGACATCGACATTATCACCGACCGCCTCGACCATTGCCTGAATATAAGCCACCTGCCGCTTGATGTATGCCTTGTTATCCACGATTCGGGCAGGCGCTTCAATCGCGGTTTTGATCGCCGTATAGCCTTCAGCAACTCGCGCCTTCGCCGCGATGCCCGCGTTTTCGGGGCTGTCGGCGTGGCAGTGGGCATACAAACGGATGCGGTCGCGCACCTGCCCACCGAGCAGTTGATACACCGGCACACCCAGCCACTTGCCCGTAATATCCCACAGCGCTTGCTCGATGCCGCTGATGGCGCTCACCAGCACCGGCCCACCGCGGTAGAACGTGCCGCGGTACATCACCTGCCAGTGATGCTCGATACGGCGCGGGTCTTTACCGATGAGGTACTCGCCCAGTTCTTGCACCGCCGTCGCCACCGTGCGCGCCCGCCCTTCCACCACCGGCTCGCCCAGCCCGACGATACCTTCATCCGTATGTATTTTCAGAAACATCCAACGCGGTTCAACAAAAATCGTTTCCAGCTTGGTAATCTTCATGCGAAAAACAAACCTTTCAACAAATAAACATCTCTCTACGCACGGCACGATTTTACCGAACTTCAACAGGCCACGTTTCCGATAAGGCCAAAATGGATATGAACCATTCGCGGCGCTTAAAAATTTGCTTGTACTATCGTCTATATCCTCTTAAAGTCTATCTATTATTTGTTGTGGAAATTTGGGTTTAATATGACAAAGATGAATTCGCAGATCGTTGAATTGATTGGTCGCAATTACCTTGTCGGTGAGTTGCTCAAGGCAGGGTTTGAGGTTGCCTCACCGCTGCGAGATCGTGGCGTCGATCTCATTGCTTATATGGACATTGATGAGGATATTGACCAGTTTGTCGGCATACCGATTCAGCTTAAAGCGGCGTCCAAACGAACCTTCAGTATCCATCGCAAGTACAATAAGTTCCCTAACCTGATCATGGCCTATGTTTGGGATTTAGCCTCCACCGAATATCAACCGACGATTTACGCACTGACGCAAGCGGAAGCCGTGGCGGTTGCGGATTTGATGGGCTATACAAAAACGGACTCGTGGTTAGTTAAAGGCAGTTATGACCAAACTCAACCATCCAAGCGACTAATCGAGTATCTACAACCTTTCCAAATGACTGTAAATACGTGGCGCAGAAAATTACTTGGCGAGTGATTTTTTACTACTCGTGTCTCGGTGTTAAAGCCTTGGCGTACTTGTAGCAACCGAATAGGGTTCGAGTTTACAAACTTAAATCCGTCATTTTGAGGTGGATAAGATTTGTATTTGCTGGATATCTTGTTCAAGAATGAGTTTGTCATCAGAGACGATAAGTTTTCCTGATAGCTCACCTGCACTTTGATAAATCTTCGAACAAGTATCATCTAAGGCATCGCATTCAAATACATAAAGTAAGGAAGAATTCGGACTCAAGAACGTGACAGGTTGATAATAGCCGAGGTGATAAATTTTGCCTTGATAGGGCACACTCATGATGTGATTAATTGTTTGGCTACCTAGAATCCGAATGCTGTGACTTGTATAGGTCGAAAGTGCGCATATCGAAAAGGCGGCGATTAGGAGAATGAGGCGATAACGGGTTTTCCAATAGGGAACAAGATAGAAGTAGGTCAACAATCCGGCCACTATTGCGATACAGAAAAAACCCAGTACTGCGTATGGCTGTAAACTCGATTTGGTAAAAAGTGACCAGTATTCAACGTTAATGAGCGTAGAATTCCATTCTAAACGCGGTGGTATAAGCAAGTCGAAAATTCGCCCCCAAAAGATCGCGATGATGATGAGAAGTGCAAGCCAGTTGTCGCGGAGGTAAGCGCGGGTTTTTAGCAGCATGGGTTTTTATCCACCGCGCCAATAATGGCGATTGTTTTGGACATCAAGATATTCACCTCACACTCTATTGTCAGGGTTTTAATTGTGTCCGCCTGCTACCCTGTTTAAAATAGAGCTTTGAGTCGTTTTCTGTAACTAAGGTTGCAGGTTGATTGTTAAGAGGATAGTAGGGAGAGGATTGTAACCAGCGGCAAATATTTCCACTACTGTCGCACTCAAACACAAGATACGTTCCCACATTGAAATCGTCGTAATGCTCAATGGAAACCGCTAACTGATAGATACGCTGATTAAATATCATACTTTGAACATGTTCAAGCGTATAACCGCCCCTAAGCCCCCAAAACAAGGTTAAATAACCAATACACAACGAACCGAGACAAGCAATTGCTATCAATAAGCAAGAACCTATGAGCAAAAGATTGCCGTAGTAATCCCATGCATAAAATACTGTAATGCCTGCTAGACCTATAAACAAAGCCCATGCAAATACATAAATAACCGCTGACTTATGACCACTCAGGCTAATAAGCGACCAGTAATCAACATTTTCAAGCGGATTAAAAACGATAATACGCGGGAAAATGAGCTGAGCCAGTGCCCACCAGTAAAGAACAAGCCCTGCTGATGCAACTAAAGGCCAACTTCTGCGAATATATGTTAACCGTGCCAATTGATCTCCCTTACAATCCGTTGTCGCTATCAATGGATGATAAATAATACACTAGGTTAATAAATTATCCTCATCATACGCATGGGCAAAAATCCGCCGAAAGTCGGATTCGCCAGCCCTTTACAGGTTTATTATGAGCCGTTATGATCTCTCGCTGTAAATGCTATGGAGGAGAAATCATGACTGCTGCTACCCTGCCTACCTTAAAAACGGGCTACACGGCTCGCCCGACTACCCTTGATGACATCCACGACGTTGTTGACTTGATGAACACCTGTGCCATCGCGACTATTGGTGAGGCCGATGAAACAGTCGAGGATGTGCGTACCTATTGGGAAATGCCGAATACTGATCTGGAAGCCAACCAACGTGTCGTACTGAACCCCGAAGGCCGGATTGTAGGATGGGCGGAAATCGACGATGGCGATGTGGTGGTAATGCACATGGATGTGTTTGTTCACCCTGACTACGAAAATGAGGGTGTCGGCGAATATCTTTATGCGTGGTCGCTCGCACGTTCACGCGAACAGGTGGCGAACGCGCCGGAAGGCACGCGGGTTGCTATGCGCGCGTACAGCCGTGCGGCGGATAAAGACGTGTGGTACAGCAAACTGTTGGGCGATCAGGGGATGCAGCTCATCCGGCACTTCTGGCATATGGATATGAATCTCGATGCGCCGCCGCCAACCCCACAGTTACCAGAAGGCATTACCCTCAAAGCCTATGAAGCAGGTGCAGACAAACATCCGATATTCAAAGTACGGCGCGAGACGTTTCAAGATCAGTTCGGGAATGTTGACCGCCCCTACGACAAACATTATGCCGAGTGGGCGCATTACTGGGAAAGCGAAGGGGTACTGGTTCCAAATTTGTGGCTAATGGCGATGGATGGCGACACGATTGCCGGTATCCTCCTTGGCAAACCGGAACACAACGGCGATGAAGATCGCGGTTGGGTGTCAACGGTTGGCGTTCTGCGCGACTACCGCCGGCGTGGAATTGCCGAGGCGATGTTATACGCCGTGTTTGGCGAGATGTACCAGATGGGTAAAAAGCGGGTGGGGCTGGGCGTGGATGCCAGCAGCATCACCGGAGCAGCGACACTCTATAAGCGTGTCGGGATGCATGTTGATAAGCAGTTCGACCTGCACGAGAAGGAATTACGTGCGGGTGTTGATACGACGACACGCGGCTAGAAGATGGGCAAGAGCGTGCCGAACGAGTACGCTCTTTTTAGTTATAAAATGACTGCGAGAAATCGCCTACTTTGCTGAATGTGCTTTACCATAATTTGGGAGGCGTACCGAAAAATTTAGATTTTAGTATTCTCAATTGAAGGGAAAACCCATAGATCAAAATAGGATCATGACTTCCTCATTTGAATCTCATGCGGATGCTTCGTACAATACACGTCTTTGTCCGCCTATTTTCAGGTACGGTGGTTTTGCCGTGCCAACATTGGTAACTCATGACCTTTGCCCAACCCCTTCAGCCTGTCACCCGAACGCTTGAAACACGCCTCACAGGTGACTGGCAAGTTCGCCCCACAGCCTTAAACGCCGACCCGCTGACCGCCCAGGGCGATTGGCGCTCTGTGCCGGAATGCACCCACCTGCAAACCGTGCTGTACCCCGACCGACCTTACTGGGGCGACCACCTGCGCCGGATCAACCGCAGCGCGTGGGTCTACAAGCGGGTGTTCAGCCTGCCGGAAGTGCCTTATCGCCGCGTCCGGCTGCGCTTCGAGGCGGTCGATTACTTCGCCTCGGTTTGGGTGAATGGACACTTCGCAGGCGAGCATGAAGGCAACTTTGCCCCCTTCACGCTGGATGTCACGCCGTTTGTTCACACCCATGCTGAAAATACACTGCTGGTGAAAGTTACTTCACCGTGGGATGAGCCGAGCGCCCACGGCAGCTACCCGATTGACCATGTGGCGCGTGGGTTGGTGAAGGGACTGTACGAACACGGCGAAGGCGTAATCCCGCCAGATGTGAACCCCATCGGCATCTGGCGACCGGTAAGCCTACTGCTCGATGATGGCATCAGCATCGACCGTGCCACCATCCGCACCGCGCTCGACGGGCAGGTGGATGTGCAGTTGACCGTCACCAACGCTACCCAAGCGCCCTTTGAAGGTATCCTCGATTATGCGATTACGGCGGATAACCACACAGGCGCGGGGGTTAACCTCACTTGCCCCGTGAAGCTTCTGCCCGGTACACACACCGTCAACCAGCGCCTCATTGTGCCTGATCCGCAGTGGTGGTGGTCGTGGGATCAGGGTGCGCCCAACCTGTATCAGTTGTCATGCGCTATCTGCGACAACCAGAGTACCGCTCTCAGCAGCCACCACGAAACCTTTGGCATTCGCAGCCTGCGCTTGGAACGCTCGGCGGAACGCTTTACCTATTACCTCAATGAGCGACCGATTTTCCTGCGCGGCTCGTCCTATATTCCGGCGCTCTACCTTTCCACGCTGACTCCGCACAAGCTCGAACGTGATGTCCGGCTGGCGCGGGAAGCCAACCTCAACCTGCTGCGTGTCCATGTCCATGTGTCGCCACAGGAGTTGTATGACCTGTGTGACCGGAATGGGATCATGATCTGGCAGGATTTTGAGCTGAACTGGATACAGGAGCACACGCTGGCGTTTGAAGCCCGTGCGCGTGTCTTGCAGCGCGAGATGATTAACCTGCTCGGCAACCGCCCGTCGGTGATTGCGTGGGTGTGCCACAACGAGCCGACGATGGTTTTCACGCGCCGTCAAAACTTGGAACAGCATCCTGACCCCGCATTGTACGCCGATGCTCTCCAGCAAGACCCCACCCGTCCAGTGTTCATCTGCTCCGGCCAAATTGAGGACGATTGGCAGCGCGGCGGTGATGTGCATTCTTACTATGGCTCGATCTGGACAGCGGACTACACCGATATTGCCAAGCATAACTTCCGCCTGAACACCGAGTTCGGCTTCGAAGCACCCGCCGCCCTAACCACGCTGCAAGAATACCCTGATGTCTGGGAACGGTTGAACCACCTCGAAGGGCAAATTGACGCGTTATGGGCGTATCAAGCGGAGCTGATTCAATATCAGGTGGAACACTTCCGGCGGCAGCGGTCGGCGTGCTGCACCGGATATATCCACTTCTGGCTGGCGGATATGGTGCCGCAGGTCGGCTGTGGTGTGCTGGATGCCAACCGTATCCCCAAAGGCGGTTATGCAGCCTTACAACGCGCATCCCAACCGCTGCATGTGGCGCTCGAACATGATGGGCGGCAGGCAGCGGCGGTGTGGGTGTATAACGACACGATGCAGGCTTATCCAAATGCGCTCATAAGCTGGGTAGTGCGGGATGCGGCAGGCAACGTATTGGTAGAAGGTAAGCAGGCGTTTGATGTGACGGCCAACGCCTCGCAAAAGGTGTGTGCGGTAGCGCCTACCGACTGCGCCCGTGTCGAGCTAACCCTGCATACCGCAGCAGGTGATTTAGCCACCGACAATGTGTATACGCACCCCTTCCGACCAACCCCGCGACCGGAAGGTTATCCGTGGAAGTTTGACCCGTATTTGGGGACAAAGGTGTTCAACAAGCCGGACGCGCCCAGCCTCGCGGATTACAACGTCAACCGCGTGTTGAAGATGATCCCGCTGACGGTGCGCGAAGGTTTAGCCGAGTGGGGTATGCGGCAGAAGATGCCGTTGTGGTTGGTCTCACGGCTGGCACAGGTGGGTGACCGGCTGCTGCGGACGTGACTCTCTTTGCAGGGCAAAGGCAGGCATTTCGTATCCAAACCTATAACCTCCCAACGCCTGTAGGGACAGCATACTTGCTGTCCGCTGCCTCTATTTCAATTTAGCGTCCATCACCTTTAAGGCATAGGCTGACGTGCTCAGTACGTCTGTCCATTCTGGAGTGGATATATATTCTTCATCAGATAAGCTAGGGCCATGTATCTTTAATACTCTGTCCATAGCTAATGCAAGTTCTCTAACAGCATCAATTTCTTCTTGATTTTCAAATACACCACCTAACGTATTCTCTGGTTTTTCAATGAGTTCTAAATCTTCAAGAATCAAATCAATCGCAATATCAAAATGATCAAATTCAATACCTTCAGGGAAAATGTGATTTACCCATGCTTGACGCTGATATTCAAGATCGGACAAACTTTTTAGGCTTTCAACAACTTCATTTCTCATGGAAGGATCTCTAACCATTTTGTTTCTCCAGAAATTTAACCATGAAGTCGCTTTAGGTTGCCCGCCTCGCTCAGGTGGTTAATCGGCTGCTGCGGACGTAAAAGGCCACTGTTTACCCCCATTCTGAGGCAGCTATTATTTCAAATTCTGATTCCCAATGAGGCGTAGTTTGAATATAATTCTCAACCCCTTCATCTAAAGCCGTAGCAACTTCTCCTATATTGCGTGCGTTTCCAATATAGAATTCTACTTTTTGGGCAACCACTTGTATTTTACTCTCGGTGAGTGATACAAGGAATTTGAGTCCCCGTTTAGTTTTGGCAAGACTGATATCACCAAGCATCCAAATCACTTTAGGATATAAAGTCCTATTAAAATTTTCATTCAGTACAATTTCATTTACTCCACGGAATACAATGAGTCCCGTGTTCTCACGCTGAAAGTAAACGGAAGTCCTTAAATCTATCAATATTGCTGCCGTTGAGTACAGAGAGTAGTGTAATAAATCGAGCAATACCGCATCACTTAATATATTGTCAGCGTAACTTGTGTCAGATGTACTATCTTTATTTACCATAGCTGTATCAGGTTTTGTGATAATTAAATCAAAGATTTTCATCTAGATGCTTCCTTTTGTCATACATCAGCATGTTATTGTTATGACTTATGCGGTATAGCGGTAGTCACAGTTCGCTGCTGCTTGCACCCCAAATACATTTAACCATGAAGTCGCTTTAGCAGACTTGTCTGGTGATCAGCATGACGGCTTTAGCCTCATG
>JAPUDW010000241.1 GCA_027492915.1 Bacteroidota bacterium
ACAATGAGTATATCTTTTGGAAATCTTCCTCATTTGCGGACAACCCTTTTAGCCGTGCAATTTGTGCATTTGCATGGCGGGCGTGAGGGAGAATACTGCCGAAAATGCAAAAGCAAATGTATTTTTACCACTGAGACACAGTAGTAGTTCCAAGTAAAAGTTGTGAAAATGGGATACTGAAGGAATTGCCTCCCTTGCTTGCGGGGGAGGTGTCGCGTTAGCGACGGAGGGGGTCTGTATTCGCATTACTTTCTTAGAACTATTGAGAAAATGCAGAGAAACACGAGATGTCAAAGATAAATGCATCGTTTGTGGCCTATTGGTATAAACGGCTGATGAAGCAAGCGTAGCAGACTATGCGCCGCTTAGGGTGACCATTTGGAAGAACATTTGGTAGCTTTTAAGTGCGGTCGGCTCCAACCATTTTGAGGGAGCTTTCAATGGCTGAAGGTTGGCGTAGGGTTAGTAAATAGTTTGTCTGGTTAACCGAAAATAAACCTTTTTTATAGTACCGAGTGATGAGTACTGAGTCAAATGCAAACTTACTTAACGAGAGGTAACATCAAAGTGGCTTCCTAAAAGTTCCAAGTCGCAGGTTTTAATTTCCTCCATCGCTTGTGGGGGAGGTGTCGCGTTAGCCACGGAGGGGGTCTAGCTCACGACTTCCGTTTAATTCCCGTTTGCATCCGGTTTGCCATTACAAACCTTACGAGCAAATTATTAATGAAAACCGCCTACTTTGACTTCTACTGCCTGTAAGATGGATTAAAACGGTAACTTTTTGTGCTAAATGCTGCTGATTGTGCCTAAAAATAGGCGCAAATTGTAATATTCGACCGTAATGTTGCCTGTTATCACCTGTTTAACAGGTAAACACATCCAATTTGCTACCCCGTTACCAAACTCGCCACAAAAAACACCGTCACAATCCATAACGTACTGTTTCGCAGCACTCTAAAGCGCTTATGTTGTGCCGCAAAAATGATCACCGCAATTTGCAACCCGACGATGAACCGCAAAATGCCAATCGGTTCTCGGTAAGTTGAAAACGGCACAAACAACATCACCGCCCCATTCACCAATAACAGGCTCACTTCGGTTGACCACTTATGCCGTTGTATGGCTTTTATACCCGCCCACAACGCCCAAACCGTCGGTATCAGCACGAAAATCAGCAGAATTGGCCCCAAAACCAGCAAGATGGTTGGTCGTACTTCGGCAGGTGTTTCTGTCCAAATTTTGGCTACCCCTGCAAATGGAATCAGCTCAAACGATGTTGCCATCGCCCCACCCGAACCGATGCCCATCGAACCCAACGTAGCCTTTAAAATGAGCTGCCATACAGCAAACGGCAGTACCGAAATAATGCCTAGCAGTAGGGCATTTTTGATGTCCCGCTGTGTAAGCAAATACAGGCCATACGCCCCGACAAAGATCAAGGTTGTCTCTTTGGCTAAGGCTGCCAAGGCAAACACCACGGCTGCCCATAACCACCGTTTATTCCGTGCCAAAATGATGCCACCCATCACCAAGGCATAGGCTAATGGCTCGGATAAGCTCAGCCGTACCGACCCCAATGTGCCTAATGTTAGACCATAAGTTAAGGCATACCAACGGCTGACCCCATAGGTCACTAACAGCTTTTCCAGCAGGTAGGTTCCAACCGCCAACGACACCAGATTAATCAGCAAAAATGACCACGGAATCAAGTCTGCTTGCCCAAAGGCCAACAACCGCCCCAGCATCGGAAACAATACCCGCTGAAAACGGTAGGCTGGCACATCCAAAAATTGGCTGGCTGTCTCTGGATTACGGGCAATAAAGTAATTAAACTGCCCGTCATAGCCTTCTGTACCGCCCTGTTCCGCTGCAACACCCTCGCTGAATCGTGTACCAATAGTTACAAGGGCTAAAGGATTACCCTTATTGCTCAAAATCACAATGCCGACGTAGACTAAACAGAGTAGAGTAGAGATGAACCACGGGCTAATCAGCCGCCGTGTTTGTGACATAAATGTTATCCTTCGTTGTAGAGCCTAAGTTCTACTATACACCGGAAGGTCTTTCCCTTGACGAAACGTTCTGATTTTATGGGTTTAGCGGTGTTAACCGTCGTTTTTAGTTACTTTCTGACGGTTGGTGCAACTTTTAACGGCATCCTTGAACCGTCTTTCCACCCGCTGTCACTCGGTTTGATGACGCTGCTTGTTGGTTGTTGGCTGCTGCTGCACTGGCGTAATAAATGGCAGTGGCACCGAACATCGCTCGATACGGTGTTTTTGCTCTGGGGTTTAGCCTTTCTGTTATCACTAATTGCCAATACCGATGTTTGGCGCCGAATTATTATCGGTTTGTGGTATGTCGGCCTATATATTGGCATCTGGTACGTGCTGCATGACCTGCTGGCTAACCGTGCTTTATCACGGGTTGTCATTATCGATGCGCTGCTTATTGGCGGCTTTGTCATTACTGTGTTGGGTTTTGTGCAACTGCAAATGTGGTTCCGTCAGGTCATTGACAGTGGTGTTTTCATCACGCCGCCACGCCCTGTTAGTGTGTTCGGCAACCCCAATTTCCTCAGTGATTTCTTGATCGTTATTACACCGCTGACGCTTTCCCGCTGGTTTATGGCACGGGCAAAAGTGCCGAAAATTTTCCTTGGCATCTATATCCTGTTGCAGCTTGGTTTGCTGGTGCTGACCAATTCCCGTGGTGCATGGATTGGTATGGCTGTTGGCCTGCTGGTATGGGTATTTCTCTTTATCAGCCGCAATGGTCGCCTGACCCCCGCCAGTGTTCAGCAGTGGTGGAAAAAACAAACATCGGCAGTACGAACGAGCTTCATTATTGGTGCTGTGGTCGCTGTTATTGGTGCTGTTGGTTTAGGTGCTTATCTGGTTCGGTCACTAAGTACCTCCGGTCGTTCGGTCGATTCGCGTACTGAAATTTACTCAGCCGCCCTCCAATTGTTTGCCCAAAAGCCAATTACAGGGCATGGCTTGTTTACTTTCGGACGTGGTGTCGTCCAACTGCCGGGTATTAACCCCGATAAACCGCACAGCCACGCCCATGATCTGCCGCTGCATATCGCCGCTGAACTCGGCCTCTTTGGTTTAGCTGCCCTGGTGCTTACGGTGTTTATTGGCTACCGCACCGTGCAGCGTAATTGGCAAGCTTCAACCGCCCGTGAACGTCTGGTACTGGCTGGTGCTGTTGGTGCTGTGGTCGCCGTTGGTGTACATCAGCTTTCGGATGTGCCGGTGATGATGCCTGCTCTTGCGCTTACCGGCTTGGTGGTTATTGTTCTTGCACTTGCCCCCGCCAAACCGGAAGCCGCAGACCCGACATGGCGACGTTTCGGGCATCCGGTCGAAATGATTGGCATTTGGGTTGTGCTCATTATTAGCGGATTTTGGAGCAGTGGCGTTTACCAGCAGTATGTCGATGTGCTAAAAGCAACTGATGATAGTCGTTACCGACAGGCCGCAGCCGATTTAAAGCCGGTCATTGATGCTGATCCCAGCCTGAGCCTGTATTACTTACAGCAAGGTTTCTTGTACGGCATGGCTGCCAGCCAAGGTGATGGTGATGCTGCCCGTGAAGGTATCAGCGCCTATGAACAATTCATTCAACGTGATCCGGGGTATGCTGTCGCATGGGCAAATTTGGCGGTGTTGCACTGGCAGCTTGGCGACCGTGATGTGGCGGTTGATGCCTTGCAACAGGCGGTGAAATTAGACGGTGCCGAATGGAACTTCCCCGCGCTGCTCGGTCGTTATGCAATGGCGATGGGCAACACCGAGGCTGCCGATGCCGCATTTGCCGAGGCTTTACGGTTGTATCCCGATGCCAGCCTGTATACTGAGTTAGAACCATTTGCTACTGCGCATCCTGAAGCTGTAGATGTAACCGAAATGTCAGTCGTAGCACGGGTGCTACAGCTTATCGAAGCAGGGCAGGTTGATGCGGCTAAAACGGTTTGGTTGGCCTCACCCTTACCGGCTTCCGCACCCAAATACGTGATTGATGCGCTGCTGGCACTGGCAGACAGTGATGTAGATGACGCTGCAGCGGCACTACAAAAGGCCGAACAGCTTACCAGCGTGTCGCTTGAGGATGCATGGGTACATGTTGGGAAAGCACGTTTGGCACAAGCACTGGGCAGTACTGATTTGGCAGACGATGAGCTAACGGCAGCCGAAGCGGAACTGACGGTTAAGCCGCTGGCAACAGACGATATTACGCTCATCAATATCGCTTACGCGCAGTTTTTGCAGTTGGCAATAGAACGCCAATACCTGCCGCAAGTTGATTACCGAACTGATCCGGTGCTGCTGTATTTGCTGGATCGAAGTTTTTGAATGTAGATGTTATTCAAGTTGGGCTTGTCAGCGGCAAGCCCCTACGCATTGTGTTTTGTGAGGTTACATGCGGCAACTAACGATTGAACGTGCGGCAGGAATCATTCTGTTTGCACTGCTGTTCGCGCTGGCAACACGGATTTCGGTCGATACGGATGTGTGGTGGCACCTGCGTTCAGGGCAGTACATGCTGAGTAACGGGATTATTCACGCCGATCCGTTTTCGTTCACGAAGCTGGGCGAACTGTGGGTCAACCACAGTTGGGGCGCACAATTTATCCTGTACGCCGTGTGGCAGTTGGCGGGTCATTTTGGGCTGGCGCTGTATGTGTCGGTACTGGCAACCGGCGGCATGTGGTTCATCTACCGCATGAGTTCAGGGAATGTGTACCTGAAGGCGTTCGCATTGGTGGTCGGTGCTTCGACAGCGGCGGTGTTCTGGTCGCCACGTCCGCAAATGTTATCGTTCTTCCTTAGTACCGTAATCCTGTATCTGCTGTATTTACACAAACGCGAGAAGGTTGACCGGTTGTGGCTGATCCCGCCGATCATGTGCCTGTGGGGGAATTTGCACGCAGGGTTTTCAATCGGGTTTATTTTTCTGGCGGGGTCAATTGCCGGTGAGGTCTTAGGACACATCTTCAACCCGAAAGGTGAAACGGTCGTGCCGTGGGCAGGGGTTCGCAAGCTGGTGCTGGTGTCAGTGGTTTCGGCTGCGGTACTGGTGATTAACCCGTATGGGTTGCAAATGCTGGCGGTGCCTTTCCAGACGGTGAGTATCGGGGCGCTGCAAAATTTCATCCAAGAATGGAATTCGCCGAACTTCCATGAACGTCAGACTTGGCCGTTTATCTTTCTTCTGCTGTCGCTGCTCGGTGTGCTGGGTGCGAGTAAGAAGCGGCTTGATTGGACGGACTTTGTGCTGGTAACCGGCACCGCGTTTATGGGTTTGCTGGCAGGACGTAATGTTTCGGTGTTTGCGGTGGTGGCTACGCCGGTTCTGACGCATTACCTTGACGATGTGCTGCGGGAACGTGGTTGGGTGGTGAACCCGGTGAAGCGCGCGACACCCCGAATGGCACGGCTGAACTCGATACTGGTGGGTGTAATTCTGCTGGCGGCGGTGGGCAAGGTGCTGCTGGTGATGGAGCCGAAGACACTTGATGAGGCGCAGCGAGACTATTTGCCGGTGGGCGTGACGGAGCACCTAGAGGCATCCAACCTTTCGGGCAATATGTTTAACACCTATAACTGGGGCGGATACTTCATTTACTGGTTACCGGATCGGCCAGTTTTTGTGGATGGACGTACTGATTTGTACGGCGACCAGTTCTTGTCGAAGGATTATCTCGAAACGGCATCCGGTGCGCCGGGTTGGGAAGCTACGCTGGATAAGTATGAGATTGCTTATGTGGTGATGGAGGCTGACAGCGGATTGGCGCGGAGTTTGCACACGGCTGTCGGTTGGAAGCTGGATTACGAAGATAAGCAAGCGGTCGTGTTTGTGCGCGAGGTGGGTGCTTAATGACTAAACAACCAAAGACGAGTGCTGCGCCGCTGCAACTCCACGCGATACTGAACGACTTCCAACTGCTGATGATTTTGTTCATTAGCTTACGGGTGCTGCTGCTGTTGGTGTACCAGCCATTCCTGCTGCAAGGGGTGGAACGCGGTATTGCGGCTGGTGGTGATTTCCAGACGTATTTCCAGATTGCGTCCCTTTCGGATACGGTAGGTATGCCGCTGCGCGATTGGTGGAGTGAGTTCCCGCCGCTGTGGTCGTATTTTTCGGTGGCGATTTATAAAGTACAGCCGAATTACACTGGCTTTTCGATGATGCTGGGGATCATCTTTTTAGCATTGGACATTGGAAATCTGGTGCTCATCCGCAAGATCGCGACACAGCTTTATTCGCCGGAAACCGGACAGGCCTTAGCTTGGGTATATGCATTACTGCTCGCGCCGATGGTGTTCGTGTTCTGGACATTTGAAGTGGTGGTCGCGTTTTTTATGCTGCTCAGTTTGTGGTGGCTGCTGCGGGAGCGTGATTGGTTAGCGGGAATGGGGATTGCGTTGGGCGTGCTTGTGAAGTTTACGCCGGTGGTGCTGCTGGGGGCAGTGTGGCGCTACCGGACGACACGGAGGGCTGTCGCACCAACGGTGATTGCGGCGGGGATTGTCGTCATTGTGTATGCGTTCTTTTTTGTGCAGAACGCCGCGATGACTATGCCATCGGTGACCGCACAGTTTTCAAAAGCCTCGTACCAAACGGTGTGGGCGCTGCTTGATGGCAACTACCGCACAGGGAACTTTGGGCCTTTGGACGACAGGCTTGATCCGGCAAATGCGGCGATAACACAGGGTAACCCGCCTGTTATTCCGGGTTGGGCGCGGTTGGCTGGAGCGTTGGCTGTTGGCTTGTTCGTGTTCGTGCGGACGCGACGGTTTGATGCCAAGGGTTTGGTGGCTTTTGCGGGTATCTCGCTGCTCATTTTTTTCTTGCAGGCACAGGGCTGGAGTCCACAGTGGTTGGTGCAGATTATCCCGTTTATCCTGCTGTGCTTCCCGACACGCGATGGGGTGATTATGGTCGTCCTGTTAAGTATGGTGACATTTGTCGAGTATCCATTTTTGTTCATCCGAACTGGCGATAGTGGCGGGGCAATAACTGGCGCTTTGGTGATGCCCTTCGCAGCTTTAGTGGTGGCGCGAACGGTGATCTTAATTGGGGTTTGTGTTGGCCTTTACCGCATACTTCGCCAATCGCGAGATCGTCAAGGTCTGATTGCGTGAATTCATGCTAATCTGAATTTATTGTCATCATTATGAATGAGGAGCATTATCGAATGGCGCGGCAGGAACTTGAACTCGCAAAAGAGTTGATTTCGGAAAAGCAGTATGACAAAGCGCGAATGCTGCTCAATAAAGTGAAAGATGATCCAACCGCGCAAAAATGGCTCGAAAAATTGGAAGAACTCTCACCAGTTAAGGTGGTCGATGCGAGTTCGAACGGTCACGGTGCGGGAGATCAGTCACCGTGGCAGTACGCCGTTCTCGAAGTTAAACGTGCTTATGGCATTCAATACAAGGTGAATGGCGAGTCGCGGCTTGAATGGAAAGACCAGCCGATTTATTTCGCCCTAAACCAATTGGGACGCGAGGGCTGGGAAATGGTCAGTTTCGAGTCGATCAACGAATCGTCGATGTATATCCTCAAGAAAACGGGTGTGGCGGCAGTTAAGAAAATCGATGTTTGGGATCAATGAGGTCGCTATTTGCCCGCCGACCGTGGCTTCCGCTTACACTGATACTCCTGCTGGCATTCGCTTTACGACTCATCAATTTGGGCGGTCGTTCGTTATGGTATGACGAGGCGTTCGCTGTCTTGTTTGCTGAGAAGGGGTTAAGTGCCATGTTGTACGGCACGTTGACCCCTGTGGCGGGTGGGGCGGCGGATATACACCCTCTGTTGTATTACACACTGCTAAATGTGTGGATGAACGTCGTCGGGCAAAGTCCGGCGGCTGTGCGGTTGCTGAATGTCCTCATTGGCACGGCTACGGTCGGTTTGATTTACCTGCTGGCGAGAGATCTATTTGACCGTAAAACAGGCTTAGCGGCGGCTTTTATTGCGGCGATTGCACCGTTTCATGTGCAATATTCGCAGGAAACGCGGATGTATGCACTTTTGGGTTTCTTGCTGACGGCGGCAACGTGGTGCTTTATTCGTGCGTGGTCGAATACTTCGGATAGTCGTTTAGAAACGAGCCGTATTCGGCGGTGGGGCTATTGGATAGCATTTGGGGTGCTGGCAGGGCTGGCGATGTATACTCAGCAGTTAGCGGCGTTTTATCTAGTGGCGCTGGGTTTAGTACCTTTGATGACACGGCGACGCGATATGACCCTTGGGATGATGGTTGGGGCGGTTGTAGCCGTGGTTGTTTACCTGCCGTGGTTGGTCAACCTGCCGGGGCAGCTTGCCAAAGTAAGCTCGTACTACTGGTTAGAAAAGCCCTCGATTGCGACTCCATTACTGACAATCCGCTCGTTCCTCGTCGCCAATATGGATTTGCCGAGTCCGGCTTCGATGATCGCTTTCTTCGGCGGGTTGTTTATTGTCGTGCTGCTGCTGGTGCAAGTGATGATGTTTATGCGCCAACCAAAAACGAGAGCACAGCGCAAACTGATTTTGTTAGTGCTGTGGTTGGCAGCTATGCCACCAGTGTTGATGTGGTTGGTATCGCAAGTGCAACCGCTTTATTTGGAGCGCTCGTTATTACCTTCCGCCTTGATGCTTTATGTGGCGCTGGCATGGTTGTTTACCCGCAGCGGAATGCCACGCGTGATTGTGTCAGTTATTGGTGGGGTAGGGCTGCTGTTGGTCGGCATCGGTTTGTATTACCATTACACCTATGCCAGCTTCCCCTATTCACCGTTTCAACAAGCTGAAACGTATATCTCGGATAACTGGCAGGAAGGCGATGTAGTCGTTCACCAGAACAAGTTAACCGCACTGCCGGGGATTTATTATCAGCGAGATTTACCCCAGTATTTTATTGGCGATAAAGCAGGCAGCAGTGATGATACGTTGGCACTTCCGACTCAGGAAACGCTCAAGATTATGGCGGATGCCTGCGTACAAGCGGCAGCACATGAGGGCAAGCGGGTGTGGTGGGTGGTGTTTAGCCGCGCGGAAACTGAATATGAGGCAGCGGGTAGAACCGAACTGAAAGAGGCCGTTACATGGTTAGGCGAGCACTACAAGATAGCTTCACGCGAAGCGTTCAACGACCTTATTGTCGTGTTGTATGATTACCCTCAAGGTGATTTAAGCGGTAAGTGCGGCGCATAATGAAGCGATTTCCTCTTTCGGTTTGGATTTTTGCGCTGGTACTGGCATCACTAACCTCGCTACCTTATTTAATTGGCGCGATAAGTACGCCTTCAGGTTGGGAATACAGTGGCGCGGCGATGCTGCCGATGGGTACACAGGTTGACTTTAACAGCCATCTGGCGAAGATGTGGCAGGGGAGCAGAGGTGAGTGGAATTATCACCTGCTGTTTACCCACGAAGCACATCCCGGTTTGCCGCTGGTACAAAGTTTTTATGTGCTGCTGGGCGCGGTTGCGCATATCACGCCGTTTAGCTTGCCGCTGGTGTTCCATATCGCGCGGTTCGGGCTGACGGTCGGGTTGGTGCTGAGTTTGTGGTCGTTCGCGAGTTATTTCTTCGAGAAGGCGAGCGAGCGCTGGTACGCTACTTTATTTGGCACGATTGCGGTTGGGTGCAGTTGGATTTTGCTGTTTATCAGCCCGTCGATGGTGGCTGAAGTCGGGCCGATTGAATTCTGGTTGATTGATGCGTTCAACCTGCTGGGTGCGTTGTACATGCCTCATTTTGCAGCGGCCGTTATCCTGCAAATCGTGATCGTGTTGAGCTTTGAGCATTGGGTGCGGCGGCAGCGCAACCGCGATTTTGTGATTTTGACGGTGTCACTGGCTCTGGAAAGCATTGTGCAGCCGTATGGGATTGTGCTAATTATCCCGCTGCTGGTGCTGCTCACGTCGTATCACCTATTCGGGGCGAAGCGCATTAGTTGGCGAAAAGCGTTGTGGTTGGTCGTGCCGTTTGGTATCCACAGCGGCTTGGTGCTCTACCAGTACGTGGTGCTGAATGCTGACCCCGTGTGGGCGAGTTTTACCGCACAAAATATCACCCTCTCGCCTTCAATAACCTATTACCTGCTTGGTTATCTGCCGTTTCTGATTCCCATCGCGTTTGGCTTCCGGCTGTTTATGCTGGACAGAGCCGATGACCGCTGGTGGATGCCGATTATCTGGGTGGCGTTGGTGGCGATGCTGCTTTATGCACCGTTCCCGACGCAGCGGCGCTACCTGTTGGGTGTGCAAACGCCGTTGGCGGTGATGGCAGCTTATGGGTGGACACGCAGTATTTTGCCGTACTTTAAATTGCGGCGGCGACCGCTGATCTCGATTGTCTATTTTGCACTGGCGGCCATTGCCCTCATTGGAATTATTGCCGTCAATGCAATTTCATTATCAAACCCGCAAAAAAGTGTGACGGCATTTTACCAACCGGATGAGGTGGCGGGTTTTAGCTGGCTTAAGCAGAATACCGTGCCTGATGATTTAATTCTGACAACGTTTGATGATTCCGGTGGAGGCAGCGGCGGGAAGATCGTGGCGGCGACGGGGCGGCGTGTGTTCATCGGGCATTGGATTGAGACCGCGCAGTTTGATGACAAGATGGCACAGGTTAAGCAGTTCTATGATGAAGCAGCGCCGGATACTTGGCGGCAGGAATTTCTTAAGCAAGTTAACGCGCGGTACATCTGGTACGATGAAAGTGCGCGGCAAATGGGGAACTGGAATCCGGCGTCGGTTGCCTATCTTACGCCTGTTTTTAGCGCAAATAGCATCACGATCTATCAAGTCAACTGAGGTATGCAGTGGCAATCAACCGATACCGTTCATTGATTTTTGTCCTCATCGCAGCAGTGTTTTTTGCTGGCACGGTGGTGGTGGTACACAATATGCTGACCGCGCCGTACCCCGGACACAACGACTTCATGTCACGCTGGGAAGGGGCGCGTTCGTTTTGGATTGACGGACTTAATCCGTATGGCGAACAAGCCAGCCTGAACATCCAAAAACAGATTTATGGACGGGCAGTGGTCGAAGGCGAAGACCCCGGTTATTTCGCTTACCCGATGTATACAGCGCTGCTGGTTTGGCCGTTGGTATATACCGATTATGCGTGGGCCTCTGCTATCTGGATGGTGCTGCTGGCGGCGTGTTTAATGGCATCCTTATTCTTGCTGATGGATTTGTTCCAGTGGCGGATTAAGGCGTGGCTGCTGGGCATATTGTGCATCTGGGTGTTGGTGTTTTACTATTCAGCGCGTGGATTACTGTTAGGGCAGGTGGGGGTTGTTGTTTACTTCCTTGAGCTAATTGCGTTGTGGGCTGTGGTCAAAATGCGAGATGGGTTGGCGGGGATCGCGCTGGCAATTTCGACCATCAAACCGCAGATGGGCTTTTTGATCGTGCCGTTCTTCCTGCTGTGGGCGCTGCGCTACCGTCGCTGGCGGTTTATCGTTGTTTTCAGCGGGGCGATGCTGCTGCTGCTGGGTGTTTCGTTCGTGCTGGTGCCGTCATGGTTGGGCGACTGGCTGGGGCAGTTGGGCAATTATACTTCGTACACGGCATTTGGCTCGCCGGTGTGGATTATCACGAATT
>JAPUDW010000242.1 GCA_027492915.1 Bacteroidota bacterium
CTTAAAAGCGAAAAGATTGCTATCGGGCGTGACCAGAGCAACGATATTATGGTTGCCAATTCCGCTATCAGCCGCTTTCACATTATCCTGCGCTGGAAAGATAACGCCTACGAAATTGAAGATCAGGGTTCGACCAACGGTACTGCCGTCAATGGTGCGGTGTTGGAAGCTAAGATTCCACGCCCCATTCACTCGAATGATGTGATCAATGTAGCGGCGACGGTTGAGTTCCGCTTCACATGGCAGCCTGACGATGTGAAAAGTGAGAGCGAAGAAACCCGCGACAAACTGGCACGCCCCAGTACCAAAGAGTTTTTGCAGCGCGAGACGATGGATAATAAGTTGGTTACGCAGCCGAATACCAAACGCCAAACGAGTAAGCTCGGTACCGGTTTGCAGCAGGGGGCGCTGCTTGACCACGTTTTTATCACCTATGCCCGTTCCGAGTGGCAGTCGATTGTGGTGCCGATGATGGCACTGATGCAAGACGCGGGATTGAAGGTGTGGGTTGACCAGTATCTTATTCAAGGTGGTGATGACTGGATGATCGCCGTTGAACAGGCGCTTTCGGAATGCAAACTGCTGGTGGTGGTCGTTTCGCCAGAAGCGCTTGAATCACGCTATGTGCGACTGGCTTATCGTTACTTTTTTAACCGCGAAAAGTCGATTGTGCCCGTGTTGTATGCACCGGTTGACGAACTGCCGCTGGAACTGCGGAAGCATGAGATGCTGAACTACAACAGCACCGACCGCAAAAAGACATTTGACACCCTAATTCAGGAAGTAAAGCGGCTTAAAGGCTAAGATCGGTTGCTACGGCTAGCCTCGTTGGAACTTTTTTATCTTATATGATTGCCTGAGAGAGCTATTCATCTGCGCCGATAATGGGTCACTGTTGAGGAACTATGTTTACCGAGCGTCAACGGTTGGATGCCCTTTATAAAATTGGCAGGACTTTGCGTGAGCAGGATGCTAACATCCAAAGTATTCTCCAGAGCGTGCTGACACTCACCACTGCCAGCATTGGAGCCAAACATGCCTGCCTCATCACTTTTCACAAAGACGACCGCGTTAATAATAAACTGATTCTAGGGCCGCAGGGGGACCTTGAAGGCCGTTATGCGCTCTGGCAAGAACTGATCGCACGCGGGTTGATCGGCATGGTGCATCATGGGCGGCGAGTGATCGTTATCCACGATATTAGTACCGACCAGCGCTGGCCGCAGCTCGACTCGACCCCCAATGAACTCCGCAAGGGGTCAGCTATCGGGCTGCCGTTGGAAAAAAATGGCAATATGTACGGCGTGCTGGCGCTTATTCACCCCACACTTGAACATTTTGACAATGATATTATCGACTGGCTGGGTGCAGTCACCGATATTTTGAGCGCGGCGGTTGGCAATGCGGTTGAGATGAACGCCATTCCCAAAGATGAAACCCGCTATAAGTGGTTGTTTGAAGATGCTGTTGTGCCGATGATCATCACCAACCTTGAGGGGTATATCGTCGATGTGAATGCCAAAGCTTGCGAATTCCTGCGCTATTCCCGCGCTGACCTGATGCAGCAGGCGATTAACAAAGTGCATCGCTTAGGGACGGGGCCAATTGGCAGTAATCGCTTTGGCTCATTACAAGAGGGTAAAGAAGTGACTTTCCGCACCGTGGCTTCGCCCAAGAAAGGTGAGGATATTCCGGTGCTGGTACGCGCTCGCCGTATTTATCTTGGTGAGGATGATGTGATTCTGTGGGCGGAGGAAGATATTTCGGCGCAACTCGAACTTGAGCAGCTCCGGCAAGATTTGACTTCAATGGTTTACCACGACCTACGTGGGCCGCTGCACACTATTTACAGCAGCATCGTCACACTCAATAAATTGCTGGCGCGGGAGCAAAACTCGGTCGTTAAAGACTTGATGGATGTCGGCGTTCGCAGTACCAAACAACTGACGCGATTGGTCGAAAGCTTGCTGGATATTCAACGTTTAGAGGAAGGTAAGGCTGTGCTGGATGCCAAGCCGATTTCAATTACTGCGCTGCTGGCAGAAGCTGCTCAATTGGTCTATCCACTTATCCACGAGTCCGACCAGAAGCTCAAGCTGGAGATTGGGGCTGACCTGCCGCTGCTGACCTGCGATGCTGATATGATCCTGCGCGTTATCACAAATTTGATGGAAAACGCGGTGAAGTATACGCCGATGGGTGGCAGCATCACCTTGAACGCCCGACTGCTGCCGCGTGAGGCGCGTATTAGTGTTAGCGATTCAGGGCCGGGGATTGCACCCCAGATGCAGGGGAAAATTTTTGAGAAGTTTAGCCGTGTGAAGTACAAAGATGCGCCGAAGGGTGTGGGGCTGGGACTAGCTTTCTGCCGGTTGGCGGTGGAAGCTCACAACGGGCGCATCTGGGTAGAAAGCGAGCAGGGTCAAGGGTCATCCTTTATTTTTACCCTGCCGATGAACAAAGAAACCTTACCTTTAGCCGTACAGAATTAGATAAACTACGCCTGACGAAGGATTTTCTCCATCGTTTTACCTTTTGCTAATTCGTCAATAAGTTTATCAAGGTAGCGAATGCCCTGCATCGTTGGTTCTTGGATGTCCTCTACGCGCACACCACAAACCACGCCTTTAATTAAACTCCGCAATGGGTTCAGTTGCGGAGCCTCTGCAAGAAACGTCTCAATGTTGGTTTGTTTTTCCAGTTGTGCTTCTAACTCATCCTGAGTATATCCCGTTAACCAGAGGATAACCTGATCAACTTCTGCTTTCGTGCGTCCTTTTTTCGCTGCTTTATTGATATATTCGGGATAAACACGCGCGAAACTCATCGCATAAATTCGGGGTTTGATTGTGATATCTTGTTGCTTCATACGCTTTCCTTATATTTACGCGAGTTAAACTTCGTAAAGCATAGTTCTACCGCTCCGACAGGATATGCCACTGGGCTTCTTCCACGCCCCATTCCTCAACGCCACCTGCACCGATAAGAAGGATACAGTCAGGCGGTAATTGGCTGCCGCGTAGAATATCAACCGCTGGCAAACGCCCAAATGTATTCCGTACCGCATCCAGCGCGGGAGCATTCAGGTAAACCTCAATGCGTTCAATTGCGGTTGCCTCACTGATCACAAAACTCCACACTTCCGCTGCTGCTGATGGTCGCAGATATTTGCTGCCCTGTGGCGACGACAAATAGCGCGTGAGGCCAGCGACAAATGCCGCAGCCTCCGTGATATCGGTGAATAGCACCAAAAAGTATTCCGCGTCAGCAGTCGGTTTGGTCACAAATTTTCTTAGGCCTCGGCAGGTTTAGAAGCGAGCAAGAGTTCCATCGTGCCAGATTGTACCGTTTTCCCATGCTGGTTGATAATCTTAACCTCGGCACTGATAATCCCACCGCCAAGGCGCTTCATTTCTTTCTTCTCTTTCACGGTCAGTTGGACGTGGGTGGTATCACCGATCACCACTGGCAGACTGAACTTCATTTCCAATCCGCGGAAGGCAAGTACCGTGCGCTCCATAAAGCCCAACTGATACAACTGCCCGACGGCGTAACTTAGCGTCAGCATACCGTGCGCGACCCGCTGCCCCATCGGGTGCGACTTCATATACTCGGCGTTGGTATGCATAGGGTTATAGTCGCCTGTTAAACCCGCGAACTGCACGATGTCACTTTCGGTGATGGTACGTCCGCGTGTGACCAGCGGCTTGTCGATTTCAATATCTTCAAAATAATAGCCGATAGGGCCGGATTCAGTGTATCGCATTTACAAACTCCAAGTTGTCTATCTAAAAATAAAGTGCAGCGTTTGTTTCGCTGCTTAGTGCAGGGTTTCGCCTCGTGTCGGGTCGGCGATTACACGACCGATTTGCAGCGAACGAATCACCTCTTCCCATACCGGACGGAACTTTACCGCCTGATTCACCCAGTAATCGAACGAGATAAGGGCATGAATGTCGAAGCCGCGTGCCAATGTCACCCTTGTAAAAGCCTCACGCGGTTTTTCCACCGGATCAATAAAGCGCGACTCTGCCCATACAACCTCAATATCTGTGCGCGGTAGGCGAGCGATGGCCGTGGTGGAAAGTGTGTCGCGGTCAGCAACCCCCTGCATCGACTGTTGCAGCAGTGTGTTCACTGGCAGCCCTGCCCAATCAATGCCCGGTTGTGTACGGAAGAATGTCACCGACAACCTCGCATCGTCGTTGGGTGGGGCGGCGTTGTGCATCTCGAATGGGTCAGTTTTCGCCACGAACCATTTTTCAGGAATGTTAAAGCTAACTGCCCCGCGATCCAGTACTACAACCTTAAACCCCACCGGAGCCTTCCAGCTATGATTTTCCTTGAGGCGCATCGTTTGGGGTTTAGGGAAAGACTTGGGCTTATTTTTGGTCATGGGCAGCACTCCCGTGTCAGTGGATGGCATGACCATTGTAGCGCATTTTTGCGAGCCTCTTTTCAGACGTTAGCCATTGACACTCATCGGCGCTTTTAACGTCTCAGCCCCAATCGCCGTGCCAATAGACTGCCGATCCAGCGCAGTTCCTCGATCTTCAAGAGCGTCGCCATGCCCAAGAACACCACAATACTGATGCCACCTGTGATACCCACCATCAGCGCTTCACGCAACAGCGTTGATGTGCCGATGCGCGTCATTAATGTTGGCAGTACCAACTGCGCTGCCAAGCCCATCACACCTGCGGCTAAACCCGCCTTCGCGAAGGTGAGCAGCAAGCGCTGGTCACCAAAGCCGTTCATACGTCGTGACAGCAGCACCGCCGAAACCAATGCGTGCGTAACATGCTTCAGGCTGTCGGCAATCATCAGGCTAAAGAGGCCGAAGCGAGGGAATAACAATATCGCTGTTACTGCATAGACTGCCAAGCTGCCCGCGCCAATCAGTGCCGGCGTGAGTGTGTCCTGTCGCGCATAAAAGGCATAGACGAGCAGTAGGTCGAGGCAGGCGAATGGCAGTCCGATTAAGTACAGCCGAAGCGTCATCGCCGTGATGATCGTATCTTTTTCCATGAACGCGCCATGTTGGAACAGCAGGGCGATAATCGGGTTCGCCAGCACCAGCAGGCCGATGGTCGCTGGAATAATCAGTGTGCTTGCCAACCGCAATCCCAACCCCAGCGTATCTTTAAAAGCCTTGCTGCTCTCACTGGTGGTTAGTGCCGCCTGCCGTGCTAAAGTGGGTAGAATAGCGATGCTGATGGCAGTTGCTACCAACCCCTGCGGGAACTGAATAAGCGTGGTTGCCCAATTCATGTAACCGATGCTGCCGTCACCCGTTTGGCTGGCAAGGCTGAAGCTGAAAGGGCGAATGAGCAAAATATCCATAATCAGCGAGAACATCACCGGCGCGTATAACTTGGCAATCTGCCGCACGACTGGATGCCGCCAGTTAAAAGTGAAGTGCAGGCGTGCGCCTTTCATTCCCGGCAGTTGGATCGCAAGCTGCGCCAGCGAGCCGATCAGCCAACCGATAGCTGCCGCCGAGATGCTGTACGCGGGGCGTGTCATCATCCACTGTACGCCGGTCACTTTGACTATCGGCATGAGTTGTAATGGGGGTGCCAGCAGAATAGTCGCTAGTACGATGCTGCCGTTGAATACTACGCCGGAAAACGCCGTCCACTTGAATTCGCGCAAAGCGTATAATGCCCCGCTGATGACCGCGAACATGCTCATGAACAACAGCGATGGTGCAATCAGTTGTAGTAAATGGGTGGAAAGTGCCGCTTTTTCCGGGTCAAATCCGCTGCCTACAATGCCAATGACCTGTGGCGCCAAGACTGTCACCAGCAAGATGAGTACCGCGAGTGCGGCGGTGATCAGACTCAGCAGTACGGAGATGACCCCCCATAGTGCTTTTTGCCCATCGCGGGTTGTAATCTCACTCAGTACGGGGATGATGGCACTGTTTACATGTCCGCCGATCAGCAGGTCATAAAAGCCGGTTGGGACACTGGTCGCTACCTTGAAGGCATCAACCGCCCGTGATGCACCGAATAGATTAGTCAGCGCAATTTCGCGCACTAGACCTAAGACACGACCTGCTAGATTTCCAAGTGCGATAATACTGCTGGCACGGGCGACACCAGCATTCGTTTCTTCCTGTGTGGGGACTGGAGCTTCATCGGGTAGAAGGACATTGGGCTGGACATCCGTTGTAGGGTTTTCGAGCGACATATGACTCCTACGAGCTACCGACTGGCTAAGGATAGCACAACGTCAGTCGAAAACGAGGTTAGACTTCTCCTATAACCCGCGCTTGGCTTGTGTTTCCCCCACGCCTTTCCCACCATAACTCAACTATCTCTCGCCTGAACTCTGTACTACAATCAGGAGGTAAGATGATTTTTGATAAGCGTTTGAAATAGGGTTGTTGGCGCATGATGGTTGCTGACGGCTGTATTTCAGTACGCGAGTGCGCCTGCTGCGCGCATGATTTGTGCAAGCTAATCGCTAAAGGGAACAGCATGATGAAACGCCTTTTGATCGTACTCGGACTGCTCACGGTGACGCTCACTGCCTGCGGCATTCTCGGCGGTGGTGGTTCGGACAACCCATCGAATGTTAACCAGCAAAATCCTATTGATTGGAATCGCAGCCCTGATACGATTGTTTTTCGTGCGGATGTCAGCGGAGGAACGAACGATCCATTTTATACCCTTAGCGAGGTTCCATCTTGTACCATCTATGGCGATAATCATATTGTATGGACGAATGAACTGGGTGTGAACAACGTCCAAATTCTGGAAGACCGCCTGACTGATCAGGATGTCGTCAACTTTGTGAATTATGTCGCCCTGACCAAGCAGTTATATAACTATAGTGCGAAGGCTGATACGCTGCCGCTGACGAGCAATCCACCGGTGGTTGAAACGCTCGATTTGTTTGTGAATAATGTTGACCACAAAACCGATGCGTTTGGCGGTTGGGATTCAGAATATTATCAGGAAGTTCTTAGTTTCTGTCGTCAACTTAGCACCACACCGGTGTTCTTAGTCCCAACAGGCGCATGGCTTTCGGCACGTGCTGTTCCTTATGACTCGCAGGTATCTCGCCAGCCGTGGGATCCAGCGGCGAACAGTCTTAGCCTTAAAGAAATAGCCGATAGTGGGCAGGCCAAATGGATAACGGGGCGTAATGTAGGCGTGTTCTGGAACATGTTCATGACTTCAGCCAAGACACTCCAATTTGTTGAAGGCGACACGCAGTACAACATCGCCATCCAAGTTCCCGGCATCACCCGCAACTCTCCTCCCGCACCCGCGTCCTAATCAATCAACAAGGGGCATGTTATTTGCCATGCCCCTTGTTGCGTTATCCGGTGCCAAACCTTTTTTTGGAAGATATTTCAATCTTATTTGCGGAATGACTGTTATTCTTTAGGTGTTTCTGTTGAGGCCAGCAGTGCCGTTTTCAGCGCTTCAACATCGACATACTCGCTGCCGGATTGCAGGACGCCCGACTCGATGCTGATATACTCGACATCGGGTTTGTGGTGTGTGGTTTCACGGTCACGTAAGGGGTAAAAATACTCACTGGATTGGTTGATGCGCGTGGTAATGCGCGTTTTTAGGGTCGGCGCTTTTTCCGGTGTAGTAATGACGATGAAATGTTCTGGCGCAAGATGCCCGACAAAATCATCCAAACCGCTCATCTCACGCACCGCGTTTTTAATCATCATGGTGATAGCCCGCAGCACATCGTCCGCCGCTACAAAACCGTAACTTTCGCGGAACTCGCTCATACCCTTTATGGCGATGAGCAGGATTGCCCACGGATCATCATGCAGCAGCAGTTCACCTAAGCGCTGGTCGGCAACTTCTGACTCCGGCAGTTCTGTCACTGGATTGCTGCTGGTTTGTCGAACAGCGCGTGAAATGGCATTACGCGCACGCAGTCGTAGTTCTTGCACATCGAAGGGCTTGGTGATGTAATCGACCACGCCCAGTTCCAAGCCTTGCAGCTTATCTACACGGTCGCGTTTTTCGGTCAGGAAGATAATCGGCACATTCTGGGTGCGCCGGTCGGAACGCATCTGGCGGCAGACTTCATAGCCATCAATATCCGGCAGTCGAATATCGAGCATCACCAGCGCCACGTTGTTGGTTTGCACCAGTTCTAAGGCTTCTTTGCCCCATGCTGCCGTTAGCACATCGTAATCTTGCACTTTGAAATAGGCACTGAGCATTTCGGAAAGGTCAAGATCATCTTCGACAATCAAGATTTGGGTTTTGGTTTCAGCCACGGTGCTATCCTCTTGATGGTGTGGATGGACAGTTAGCCAATCGGCACTTTGTTAATGTCGAATATACAGCGGGGGTCGCCACAGGCGGCGCAGGCAGTTTCGTGAATCAGATATTCGTGACCGTTGGAGGCCCATCGGATGCATTCCTGCACGATACCTGCTAATGGATGGCAAACAGGCTTTTCCGATTTGCGTCCCCAGGCAGTCGCACTGTTCTCTACAATAAAACGGAATGTGTCGGGTGTTTGTTCCACGGTGCAGTGCTGGTCGCTAAAAGTATTGTAAATGTTCGCCAGCGCTTTGAGGCCAATCAGTCCGGCTTCTTCACGCGGGAGTGCCCGAAATGCGGGGTCATTCATGCCTGCCATCGCGCCGAACTTGCGCAGTCCCAAGGAAAAGCTGGCACGGCCTACGCGCAGCGCCATCCCACGCCCACCACGAATGCCGTAGCTATCCTCCAGCGCCATGTTGAGGGCGGTCATGCTAGCGAAATCAAACTCTTTCGCCAGATTGTCCGGCGGAAGGTCTTTGACATAGTTGTGCAGCCCTGCTTGCTTCAAAAGGGTTTTGAAGGCAGCCTGCCCCATTACATCATCCATTGCCAAAAAGAAATACCGCGCAATGCGGTTGGGAAGGTAGAGGCCAGCCAGTTGCACGAAGCTTTGCTTTTCTTCAATTTATACGAGTTGGGATAAGGCATCTACTGTGCGGGTGACATCCAAGAATATCAAACCCAGCTTGGCTTCCTTGCGTGCCAGCACCGTCAATACCGCCTCATCACCGACGGCAGTTAGGATGACATAGCCGCTTTCGCCTTTGACCATAACCTGTTCCAGCATACCGCGCCCGAGTTCGGAGGAAATACGCTCGCCTAGTGAAAGCATCGCGGCGGACATGGCGCTCACACGATCTTCTTCAATATGACCGGGCAGTGACGAAGCCATGCTTAAGCCATCAACACTGACGATAGCCGCAGCTTCCACATCGCCAGAACTGGCCTGCAAATCGCGTAGTCGTTCTACAAGTTGTTCAGTACGGGACTTCGCCACGAGAGTTTTCTCCTGCAATGTCGAAACAAATGAATAGACTGGATGAATCGGATTGTAGCATAGAATTACGGCATTGGCACTTAAGCATTGTGTCTTAATTCAGCATTACAGGATTGGAACGGGTTCGGTAAGCCATACTGGAAGTTATTATATGCTTTCCAGTATGGGCTTAACCGACTTTCTGGCTACGATTCAGCTATGGTTTGTAACCACTCACTCCCATCATCGCTCGTATAGGGCGCGTAAATCTTGCTCCCCGGTTGGCTGCTCAAAACGACGAGGTTATCTAGTGTATCCACCGGCGGCGGTTCGGAAAGGAGATCATCCAACACATAAATATTGGTATTCTCACCTGTTCCCACGTTGAACAATAAGGTCGTACCACCGCAGCGCCATGCTGGTGCAAAAGCATTTAGGTCAGGGTTGACCAGTTCGCGTGTTTCGCCCGTGAGGAGGTCATATACGTTAATGGTGCGACCACTTTCGCTAACAGCCTGATAGGCTAATAGGAAGCTGTCGGCGGCCCATGTCGGTTCGGAAGCATCGACTGCCGCTTCGGAAATTATTGTGCTGCTGCCATCCGTGCCGATGACCACAATCGCACCTTTACTCTGTCCGGCTTGCACCGAACGGAAGGCAATATGCTGACCATCAGCCGCGTATACTGGATGGCTGTCGTCAGTTTTACCGTTACTCAAGGTGTTGATGAGTCCCGTTTGTAGATCGAGAAGGTAAATTTGGGAAAGTCCATCACGGTTGCTCTGGAAGATGATCTTGGAGGCATCCGGTGACCAACGAGCGTGTGTATCATCACCGTCATTGAAGGTAAGCTGTTCTTCTTCACCGGTCGTGATATTGAAGCGGTACAACTCCCAATTTCCGTCACGGTCGGATTCATAGACAATGGTTTGCCCGCCCGGTGACCATACGGGATTGCGTTCATATGACTTGGAGTAGGTCACACGGCGCGGTAAAACGCTGCCATCGGTACTGGCGATATATAGTTCCCAATATTTGTCGCGGTTGCTGGCGAATACCACCCACTCGCCATTGGGGGATACGCTCGGCATGAGGTTATCCGGTAGGAGGTTGCTGTCGTTGTTGTTTAGCTGCGACAGATTAATAGCCTGAGTTCCCCCATCGTCCTGCCGGAATATCTGCCAGTTTTCAGCCGTTTTTCCGGTGTAGACTGACCACGCAGGGCAGGTTGTTTCGCAGGCGTTGACCGGATTCCATGCGACCAGACGCGGGTAAATCGGTTCAATCGCGCCCGCAGCGAGTTGAATAGTCGGATAGGTAGGACGACCCGTATCCGCTGCAAGTGGTTGTTCGCTCAGGGTAATTGTAACGGCTGATAATCCGCCATCCTGCGGGTACAAATTATCTCCGCTGCTATCTGTGAGTTTTCTCGCGGGTTGTGTTGGTGCAAGCGCATCCAACTGATAAATATCAGCTTTTCCGTCGGTATCTGAGTTGAAAAGCAATTCGGTTCCATCACACAGGAAGGATGGCGCGTAATCATTTACCTTGTTGTCCGTTAATTGCAGCGTTTTGCCCGTTTGCATGTTGTAGGTGTAAATGTCGCTGTCACCGTCTGAGTCTGATTGATAGGCCAGCAGTTGACTGTCGGCAGACCATGCGGGATGGCTGGCGCTGCCTTCAAAGTTGTTGACCGGAATGATGCTGCCACCGTCTTTACCCATTACAAACACATTGCTGTTGGTTTTACCGTCAAGCGTCGAACGAAACGCGATATAGCTGCCATCGGGCGAGTAGACGGGTTCGTAATCGTTGCGGTCACCGTTACTGAGCAGTTTGAGTGCGCCGGTTTGGGGTTGGAGTGAATAGATTTGCCAGCGACCATCACGATTTGTCTGGAACGCCAAAGATGCGCCATCTGGAGACCAAGTGGGGTTGATGTCGTCGGCTGTTGAATCGGTCACACGGGTTTCGATGCCTGTGGCAGTGTCAAGTAGATACAGATTCCAGTCGCCATCACGGTTGGATTGGTAGGCGATGTAGTTGTTCGGACCCCATACCGGATTAAGGTCGCTGGCGTCTACGTTTTCGGTTAGGCGTTGCAAGCCGGTGCCATCGTTACGCGCCAGATATATTTCCCAGTTTCCATCACGGTTGCTGGTGAAGGTTATCCATTCACCGTTGGGGGAGCGGCTGGGGGTGATGTCATCGACATTTTGACCGATGCCGTTCGAAATATTGGCGCTGGCATCGGCTTGTGAGTCCAGATCACCGAGGCGAAAAATTTCCCAATCACCGGTTTGGT
>JAPUDW010000243.1 GCA_027492915.1 Bacteroidota bacterium
TAAATTCTTGACGATTTGCAGCAAGAAAATGCTTCCACCGTTTAGTGTGGTGCTAGCCGTCTACAACACAATTCAATTTTAGAACATTTGTATCACTCAGTCAAGTGATTTGGGTTTGAGTTTTCAAACTTTAGTGTAAACATTTTTTGGGGCGAATGGGCGAGGTTTTGTAGGCAATTGGGTACGGTAGGTGGTGTGGAGGAGGCACGCCTCCTCCCTACAGTAGATTAGGCGTTTGACGTTTACAAACACGCTATAAAATCATGGTGACAAGCAAACAATGGTTAGCGTGTTGGCAAGAGAATTACCAACTGCCGCTGGCACCACCGCCGGAGGAACGACCGCCGCCTGATGAGGAACCCGATGAGCCGCCACCACCGCCCGATGAGCTATGGCTGCTGCTGATCCGGGACATGGCAACCACCGAGGTATCGTCATACTGGCAGGAGGGGCAGTATTTGTGGACTTCTTTTTCGCCTTCGGAATAACTTGTCGGGCTGACCAATACGTTCAAACTGATGCTGAGACCGACGACACCGCACATGGGGCAGCGGTGTGTTTCGCGATACCAGACGAAGCCACCACCGCCTAAGACCAGCGCACCGATGCCAATCAACCACGCTATAGGGTCAACGGTGGCTAATTTGTCGCCAACCTGCTCAAAGAATGTGGGCGCGCCGCCCATAGGCCACTCACCCGTGAGCATAAAAATGGTGGCGCGAACGCCCTTTTCGATACCGGCTTCGTAATTTTCTTGCTTAAAATAGGGGAGAATGAACTCATCCAGCACGCCTTTGGCGCGTTTGTCGTCGCTGGAGGGGTAGCCCGCACCGAGTTCGATGCGTACATCACGATCATTCTCGACAACCAACAGCATCACGCCTTTATTGGTGGCGCGGTCGCCAATGCCCCAGCGATTGAACAAGCCGGTGGCGAAGGTTTCTAAAGAAGTGCCGTAAGCGGCATAGTCGCGAATTCGGTCGATGGTTACGACGGTCATTTCGATGTTGTGCTGAGTTTTGAGATCAGTGAGCCAGCCGCGCAGTTTAGTTTCGAGGGCGGTTGGCATCAGGCCGTTGTAGTCGTTGATGTAGGTATCGGTGCGGGTGGGATAGCCCGATTGAGCGAGTACAGGAAGGGCGACCGAGGCCACCAATAAACCAACCAACATGCCCATCATCCAAAGGTAACGACGCATCTCATGCCTCCATTGATGATTGTGTAACACTTTCATTGTAAAAGTTTTACAAAAGTCGTTCGCCCCTATAATTGGGGATTCGTGACTACAACCAAAGACGCAGCGGCGGTGGATTTCGTTCCAGTGTGGGTTTGGGGATTGGGTGGCGGTGGAAAGTGGACGAGAGGCATAAGGGAGGGCGGCATAGCTGGTATGCCGCCCATGAGATGAAAACCGGTTACAGCGGGAAATCAACGCAGTAGGTTGCGGCGGCTGTTGGAACATCGAGGCTGTCCCACTGCTTATAGGCTAATGGCGGATCGAAAACCGTAGCCAATGGTGGGGGGACGGCACACTCAGTTGTACCTCTGACCTGCTGGTCAATTGCCATCAATACACTGACCTGCGGCGCAGCGAAGGATGTGCCGAACAAACAGCCAAATACGTTTGTGCCTACTGGTGCAGGAACAAAATAGTCAGCCGGTGTGAGAGCCGTATTGCCATCGGCTTCAACCTCACCTTTATTGCTTTTTGGTGTGGTAATTGCTTTTGCAATCAGGGTGACATCCTGTGTAACCCCGATGCTTAACAAATAATTTTCAACATCTAGCTGAACGACCGGCGGAAGCGGGCAGGATGAGGTTGAGTAATCTGCTGCCACGCTTAACACATTAGCGCTAATAGCCGGAAAGTAAGGGTAGTCATAACCATCATTACCGGCTGAGGCGATTTGAACAACGGTAGCACCTGCCGGCAGAAAGCGTATAAACTCTTCGAACGCTGGCCCCGCACCTTCGGGTGTTCCAACAATATCGGCATTTGCTGCCTGCTCAACCTTGGGGCGCATAACTGCCTGTTGAATAATGGCATAGGCAATCGCATTTTCTTCTATACCGCTATCACGCATAGCTAGCAAAGCGTCCTCAAAATCATCATCGCTACTGTTATCCAATTCACAAGCAAGGGCTTCAAAACCTGCATTAGGCGTACCAGAAGCAGGGCAATCAACGCCCCAAGCTGCAAGTTGTGATTTGTAATCATCAGCGATGAGTACAGGCATTTCTGCACAAGGAACAAGCGCAAAGCTCATATTGATGACGAAATGCGTTACGCCCAAACCGTCTAATTCGTTAAAGGCAGATTCTACGCCTGTGGCGATTGCTTTAATGTTGTATTTTTGGGTATCGACTGCTTGCAACCAAATGGTACCGCGTGGTGTAACCCATGATTCCTGAGTAGGGATAAATGGATCATTTGGAGCACCCGGGCCATACAAATTTTCCAATATACTTTGAAAGTGTTTGTAAACTAAACGACCGTGGGGCAGCGCATAAGGACGCATGTTTGAGGTAACACTGCCGCCTCGTATCGCAGCTCCATCCTGTCCATCGGGTGAAATCGCACATTGCGGTTTAGGGTCATTGGTGTCCCCGCTACTTAGGGTTTCCAAATTGATTGCCTCAGCCCCAATTGGTTCCTCAAAAACATCAACCACGAGAATAGCAACGTCCCCGGTTGAGGCGATTGGGGTTGGCGTTTGTAGGGCTACGGTAAAAGCCATTGGGGCAGCAATGAGCAACAATAACGGAATGGCGGTCAAAAACACCTTTCTTATTTGCATCATATTCCCTAACTTTCTTGGCTAACATATCCTTCGTTTAAAAGAAAATTGTGAACCCAATCCGAAAAACCTGTGTTCCCTACTTGCTCATAAATATGAAGGGCTTCGGTCATCAGGCGATAGGTTTCATCACGGTCGCCCCGCGCATGGGTACAGCGAGCGATGCTCGAAAAATACATACCACGCCATAAATCATTGGCTTCCGAAAGCGCCACTTGATAAGCACGATCTAATACTTGTACAGCGCCATCAAAGTTCTCAAGTTCAATTTCTACAAATCCCAGATTGTAGAGTGCATAGAAATAGCCATCTGCCAAGTCGAGTTGAGCAGAATACTGCACGGCATTTTCGAAATAATGTCGAGCTTGTTGCAGATCGCCCTGTTCCAGAGACATATGGCCGCGGGTTTCCAAAACACGCGCCATCACATCATGAATGTCATAGGCGCGGGCAACCCCTTCAGCTTCATTTAAATAAACGTACTGTTCTTCCCTATTCAGCCGCCCGGCAATCATCGCCATAATCGCGGCAATCAAAGCGCGGCGCTGGGGAGTGGGTGCAACAGCCAGCGCTTCCAAGTGTTCTTGTAAAGACTCTTCTAATCGGGCTTGCATAAGCAACACATTAGCATGTTTAACAAGAAGGTAATGAAGGGCTTCGCGCTGGGAATCGCCTTCGGCCTGCGCCAAGCGAATGGCTTCGTGCAGATGGTCGAGCAATTCGGGAGTGTAACCGAAGGCATCAAAGTAGCCATCGGTCATGATGGCGCGGATGATGGTGATAACCGAGGCGGCGTCACCGTCGTGGCTGGCAGCGCGGACGGCACCCAGAATGTTGGTGAACTCCTGCTGCACGGCCATTTTGTCGCGGCTGTGAAGATGCATATAGGCTGTGACCGCGCGAACTAGCGTTGAACGGTCGAGGCCAGCGTGTTTAAACAGGTCGCGGCAGTAGTTAAAGGTCAGATCGTGCATCTGATAGATGGGGCGGTCAGCTACTAGCGCGGCGCTGACTTCCATCAAACTGGCCTGTTCAAGTTCGGCAACGGCGGCTTCCAAGGTATCAAGTTGGGTATCGACCATGAGTAGTAACAGTTCAAGCGAGGCACGGGGCGCAGCGAGCGAACCCATCTGCACGAGGACGCGGCGGGCGTCGTTGGAGAGCGTGTCCACACTGGCGGAGATAATATGCTCGATGCTCTGCCGGTTGGCCTCGCCATAGCCACCGACGACGGCGATTTCGCGGGTGCTTTTAATGTAACGCTGACGCAAGTCTTTGGGCGACAGGCCGGGTTGGGCTTTCAACTGCTTGCCGGCGATAGCGAGGGCGTAAGGGTGGTTACCGAGCACCCGCAGCAGCGCGTCGAGTTCAGGGTCGTCGGCAAATTCGCGGCGGGCGTGGTAGGTCAGGAGTTTGTGAGCATCCGACTTACTCAGGCTGTCAACCGCCATGACTTCGCCATCAATCGGGATGCGCTGACGCGAGGTACACAGCACGGGCAGGTCGTTGGGTACGGCGCGCATGACCTCGAAGAGTGCAGGGGCGCTCCAACAATTATCCAGCACGAGCAAGCCTTTTTGGGCGGCTAATAACTGCATGACGAAGGCGGTGGGGTCGGATTTACCCAGCGCGGCCTGCTGCTGGTCAAAAGCGCGTGCCAGCGCAAGGAGGATTTCGTCTGCCCGCTGATAACCGGTTTCCAACCAGACAACCGGCTGACCGGTAGCCTTGATGAACTCCATTGCTACGGTGGCGGCGGTGGATGTTTTGCCGATACCGCCCATACCTGTCAGCATGACTGGCTCGCCCTCTTGCAGCAGGTGAAGCACACGCGCTACCAATTCATCGCGCCCAAGGAAGCGGCGGGGACGGTTCAGCACCATTTCCGGCGATTTAAAGATGGCAGCGGTGATATGCCCAACTGCCAACGGGCCGGTGACCGGACGCGCATTATTCGATGCGGCCTCGGCTGCATTCGGGATGGGCTGCTGCAACTTGTCGTAAAGAGCGGCGAGGGATGGTTCGGGTTTAACACCCAATTCGCGTTCGAGTTCAACGGTGTATTCATCGTAGAGGCGCTGACTGCTCTGGCGCTGACCGGACTTCACATACAGGCGCATGAGCATCTCGACCGGTTCCTGCGCCAAGCGATCCATAAAGCGCAGACGTTCAGCGGTCTGGATGGCGGTGTATTCGTCGCTAACCTGCTCGTAGAGGGTCACGAGATCAGCCAATGCCCGACGCTGCAAGCGCTGGTAGTGGGCGCTCTGGGCTGTTTGCCAGTCGTCATATTCTGCCGAGTCGCGCAGAGAAAACCCCGCCATGAAGTCATCTTGATACAAGCTGACGGCACGCTGTAGAAGTTCAATCCGGCGTCCGGTGTCGATGGTCGGTTGGGTGCTGTTCTGGAGAAAGGTAGTGTAGTCGATAACATCTGCCGTGAAGTCGCTATCCATTATCAGTTGGATGTCCTGATGGGTGGTGGTTAGATACTGTTCACCTAATTTTTTACGGAGTTCCCAAAGGGTGGTGCGAAGGGCAGCAAGCGACTGCTCGATATCCGGCCAGAGCAGCGCACCGATTTTGTCGCGGCTCTGGGCTTTACGGGTCACCGTCAAAAAGGCAAGGAGGGCTAAAGCCTTACGATTTTCGAACCGCAACAGCGACTCTTGGGCTTCAATGATAGGCGTTCCAAACAGCCGCAAGCGTACTGATGACACGACAACGCCGACCTAATCTATGGTGAATTAAGAAATTATGGCAAGCGGGAAGTAGTTCGCAATGTAATTGACAATCATTATACCGTAACGTTGAACAAACCCCAAAGAAAATCACAAACTGCTTGTTGCCCTGACGTTTTCCTGACGATTGGCTGATAGCTGCTTACTAGAATGACGTGTAAGTAAAGAGAACAGGAGAACGAAAATGAGTACACCGTGGTCAATGAAGAGTTTATTGGACAGCTATCCGCCAAGTGTAAACGAAGCGCAAAACGACGAGCGCGAGGCGATACTGCGGCACGATATGGTCAACTGCCTGACCTCCATGCACCTGCAAATTGAACTGCTGCGGCGCAAAGCGGTGCTGGGCGATGAGCAAGCGAGGGCGCTGGTGGATTACATCCTACGCATGGAAACGCTGATGCAGGATTGGCGGCACAGCAGCGGCAGCAAGCCACCGCGCAAAGAAAACGTCTTTAACTTATCCGACGTGGTGCTGGGGATTGTAGACGCCAACCGTGCCTATGCCGTGCTGAACGAGCAGTCACTGACCATGTATATGGAAGCGACACCGGCGATTATGACGGGCGACCAGAGCCAGATTCAACGAGCGCTGGATAACCTGCTGTCGAACGCGATGAAGTACACGCCATCGGGCGGCGCGATATTGGTGTCGATGATCGTGGAGGATAGCAAGGCGGTGATCTCGATTGCCGACACGGGTATCGGTATTCCCGCTGACGAGCAGGCGCACATCTTCAAACCGTTCTTTCGCGCACGGAACGCGGTCGATAAGCAGATCCCCGGTACGGGTTTGGGCTTGTCGCAGGTGAAGGAAGCGGTGGAGCAGCACGGCGGTTCGGTGCATTTACGCAGCAAAAATAACCAAGGTACACAGATCAACCTGTACCTGCCGCTGAAGATCGAACGCAGCGCGAGTGTCATCTAAAGCCTGTTCATAGGCGACGTGAAACGAGAACCTTCTTTTCCCCGTCCATGAACAGGAATATGAGGATGAATAACACATGTTAAGAGCCTGCGGCCATCACATAGGCAACAGGCTCTTTTTGTTTATATGTGTTTGATGCACTGGTGCAAAATAAGCAGTCAGACTGAGTTCAAAATACACACGAAGAATTCAACATGGGGTTATGTACCATTTTGTCTCTATAAGGAATATGCTCAAACTATTCACGGCTATAAACCGTTCTGACCCCGTGCTATAATGCCCGTGTTCAATGAGTGACACGGATTACTGTTTAATGTCCCTTCTAACTGCTACCAACCTCGCCAAGTCGTATGGCCCGGATGATATTTTTGACGGCATCAGTGTTGAAATCCCGCACCGGTCGCGAATTGCACTGGTCGGCCCGAACGGCGCGGGTAAAACCTCCTTGCTGAACCTACTCGTCGGGACTGATAAACCCAACGAAGGTACCATCAGCATCGCCAAAGGCACACGCATCGGCTTCCTGCCGCAGCGACCTGAACTCGCGGGCGACCACACCATCTGGGAAGAGATGCTGAACGCCTTCACCGATCTGCGGCGGATGGAAAGCAAACTACGTGACCTTGAAGCCAAACTCAGCGACCCTGACGGGCATGAAAGTGTGCTGGAACAGTACGGCGAGCTGCAACACCGCTTTGAGCTGATGGATGGTTATACCTACGAGAACCGCATCAAGCAGGTGCTGCAAGGTTTGGGGTTTAAGCCAGAAGATTACAGCCGCACCCTGCCGAAGCTTTCCGGTGGGCAGCGGACGCGGGTGCTGCTTGGTCGTTTGCTGCTGGACGCGCCCGAACTGCTGGTGCTGGACGAACCGACGAATCATCTTGATATTGAGGCGGTCGAGTGGCTGGAAAGTTTCTTGCGTGAATTCCCCGGTGCGGTACTGGCCGTCAGCCATGACCGTTACTTTATGGATGAATTCGCCTCGACGATCTGGGAACTGGACTTCGGTACGCTGGAATCCTATCGTGGTAACTACAGTCACTATACCCGCCAGCGCGAAGAACGCTGGGAACGGCGGCAGGCAGAGTACGAAACCCAGCAAGAATTTCTCGCGAAGGAAATGGAATACATCCGCCGGAACATCGCCGGACAAAATACGCGGCAGGCAAAGGGCAAGCTGCGCCGCCTCGAAACCATGAAGAAGCGCGGCAAACTGCTCACCCGCCCGCGCACCCGCCAGAACCTACACCTCAACATGAATTCGGGGATGCGCAGCGGCGACAAGGTGGTAATGACCAACAATGTCGCGGTAGGGTATGAGGATGCTGACCAAGCCCTGTTCACCGTGCCGGATATTACCCTGTGGCGTGGCGAAGTGGCGGCGCTGATCGGGCCAAACGGCGTGGGCAAAAGTACATTCCTCAAAACAATCATCGGCCAACTGCCCCCGCTCAAAGGTGAGGCACGGTTGGGTGCGTCGGTCAAGCTGGGTTACTTTGCGCAGGCGCACGAACTGCTGAACCCCAAGAACAGCATCATTGACGAGATTATGATCGCCAAGCCGATGACACCGGCACAGGCGCGCGGTTTCCTCGGCCCGTTCCTGTTTCAAGGCGACGATGTGTTCCGACCTATCGAAACGCTGTCGGGCGGCGAACGTGGGCGGGTGGCGCTGGCGAAGCTGGCACTTTCGGGCGCGAACCTGCTGCTGTTGGACGAACCGACGAACCATTTGGACATCGACAGCCAAGAAGTGCTGCAAAATGTGCTGGCAGGGTTCGACGGCACCATTTTGCTGGTGAGCCACGACCGCTATCTGGTGGATGCGCTGGCGACACAAATTTGGGCAGCCAGCCCCGGCAAGATGGAAGTGTTCGAAGGGACGTATAAGGAATATGTGACGGCGCGTAATGCTGGCCTGTCAATTGCTGAAGCGTCCGCGGCCAACAACGCGAAAATTCCGGTCGCCGCGCCTGCCCCCAACGGCAACGGAGCCACCAAAAAGAAGTCCGGCAGTAACTTCAAGCTGGATAAGCAAATCGCGGCTGCCGAGGCGAAGGTACACACGCTGGAAACCAAGCTGACCGAACTGACCGCAGCTATCGACAAGGCGAGCAAAGACGGCAACGCGGCGCTCGTGAATAAGCTGGGCGCGGAATACACGACCACCGAGCAAGCGTTGGAAACGGCGATGAACGAGTGGGCGGCACTGGCGGAGTGAGCACCTCACCCACGCGGGATACACGCATTACCCACTACCAACGCGGCATTCAACGGCTGGAAGCCCGCTTACAAATCGCACGTTCGCAAAATAACCGGCTCGTTGGCGCAAGGCTGGTGGTGTTCCTCGCGGCGGCTGTGCTGGCGCTGGGCTTGTGGCCGAGCAACAATGGGTTGGCGCTGGTGTGTGCGCTGGTCGGCCTCGTGCTGTTTAGCGTACTCGTCGGGCGGCACAACCGCGTGCGGCGGGTGATTGCGCGGCTCGAAACATGGATTGCGATTCGTGAGACGCACATCGCACGGGCAGAACTTGATTGGGCGTATATCCCACAGCCACCAGCTTTCACGACAGATGACGACCACCCGTTTGAAAGTGACCTCGACATCAGCGGGGCGCGGTCACTGCATCACCTGTTGGATACGAGCGCGACCTTGCAAGGCAGCGCCCGTTTACGCGGGTGGTTACTGGCGACCACGCCGGATGCGAAGCGTATTCAGCAGCGTCACGCCCTGCTCGACGAACTTTCACCGGCGTTCTGCGACCGGCTGACATTAGAAGCGCGACTGAGCAACGAGGGCAAACGGCTGGATACCCGACCGTTGAGCGCGTGGATAGCCGCGCCGGGTGGCACGGGTGTATCTGGGCGATTCGTGGTGCTGTTAGCGGGGTTGTGCATCCTTACGGCAATACTGTTCATCCTCTGGCGGATGGCGATTATTCCACCGATTTTCGCGGTAAGCTTCCTCATTTACTTCGGCCTGTCACTGAGCCGTGCGCCACAGGTGATTCCGGTGCTGGACGAGGGCTTTGCGGTGCAGGGTATCCTCGGCGGGCTGACAGGCGTGTTTGGCTTCCTCGAACGGTATCCCCTGCGAGATAAATCCGCACTTGGTCGATTGATCTCGCCCTTTCAAGGAACCGAGCGACCATCAGCACAGCTACGCAGCCTGAACCGGATCGTAGCGGCGGCCAGCCTGCGCGGGAATTTCATCCTGTGGGGTGTACTCAACGGTTTGATGCCGTGGGACATGTTCACGGCGTACCAACTGGCGACCCTACGGCGCAAGCTGGTGGGGTTAATGCCGGCGTGGTTGGATGTGTGGGCAGAACTGGAGGCGCTGGCAGCTTTACGACTGTTCGCGCACCTCAATCCGGTTTACATGCGACCAACGTTTATTGACGGGCAAATGACCTTCACGGCGGTACAAATTGGACACCCGCTCATCGGACATCAGCAGCGGGTATCAAACGACTTCATAATGGATACGAGCCGTGTGACGATGCTCACAGGTTCGAATATGTCCGGTAAGAGTTCGTTCCTGCGGACGATGGGCGTGAACCTCGTACTGGCGAATGCAGGGGCGGTGGTGAACGCGGTGAACCTGCACACCAGCCCATACCGGATTTTTAGCTGCATCAAGGTGAGCGACTCACTGGCGGAAGGCTACTCCTACTTTTATGCGGAAGTGCGGCGATTAAAGGCGCTCCTAGACGCGCTGGAAAAGACGGACAGCCTGCCCCTGTTCTTCTTGATCGACGAGATTTTTAAGGGGACGAACAACCGTGAACGTTTGCTGGGCAGCGCGGCGTATATTCGGGCGCTGGCACAGGCGGGTAAAAGCGGCACGGGCGCGATTTCGACCCACGACCTTGAACTGGCGATGCTGGACGGCTTGAGCAACTACCACTTTGCCGACCAAGTGAAGGAGGGGCAGCTCACCTTCGACTACACGCTGCGAGCGGGTGTTTCACCCACGACGAACGCGCTGCGCATCATGCGGCTGGCGGGTTTACCGGTTGGGGATGAATAAAACTCAAATGCTAAAATGCATTTTTACCACAAAGGCACAAAGAACACAGAGATTTTAAAAAGTGTCACATTGGCAAATTTGGCGATATTGATGCCGATAATGGAAATCGGCATTTTTATGGCAATTCGGCGGATTGCTCGGCTATGAACGCTGCAATTTTGGCGAAAGGACTGCCGCCGCCAAGATTGCCAAAGACCAGACAGAATACAAAGGCACTTTCACCACAGAGACACAGAGAAAACACAAAGACATGGTAGTGGTCACAAGGTAAGTGATGCACGCATTCTGAGATTGTGTTCCAGAATAAACCAACGGGTGATGAGATCATGATAGCGATCTTCCTTGGAGAAGGATAAGGTGCGACGGGTGTAACGACCGATCCATTGGCGCAGATTGTTGTACCAGCGTTCCTGATGGTTGGTCAGCCCGCTACCTTTGTTGACCGGATGGTGCTGCTCAGCGGGCAAGACGAGCGTGTAGGCTTTCCATTGGTCGGTGAACATCGGCAGGGATTGGTAATCGCAGGGAATGGCTTGCCAGAGCAATCGACCAGTATCTTGGGAACGATCGCCAATGGCATACGCCACGATCTGACGCGTGCGCCGACATTGGGCGGTCCACAACCAGCGTTTGAACCATTTCTCGCTCACAAAGCTGACCAGTTCATCCAATTCCAGCACATCGTCTGCTTGAACCGGTAGGAGTGTTTCCGTCAGTGTGGGAAGTTGCGCCACCCACGTTTCTAGCCAGCGCAATACGGTTTTGCGCCACACGCCGAACACCCGCTGAATGCCGCGCAAACTCATCCGTTCGCGATAGGCTTTCAACACCGTCGCTTTGGTTTCGGAACTATATTTTTCGTGCGGTCGGATCACACGGTAAGCACCACAATCTTTGCAATGGTATTGCTCGTTCCCGCATTTATTGCGCCCATTGCGTATAATGTTGTTACTGCCGCATGATCGACACGAGTAGGTGATAGTCTCTTCGATCATGTGGCAGATTTTTATCCACTACCACTTACTTTGCAACCACTACC
>JAPUDW010000244.1 GCA_027492915.1 Bacteroidota bacterium
ATCTGGTGCTATTACATGTTTCATGAGTTCGTCTATGGTAATTTCTCTATTGTCGATAAAAGCACAAATTCCATCAACAACTTCCGTAAGATTGTGTGGAGCCATATTGGTTGCCATACCAACGGCAATACCGGAAGTTCCATTAACCAATAAATTAGGTATTTTGGTGGGCATCACGGTTGGCTCCTGCAAACTATCGTCGAAATTATTTTGAAAATCAACTGTTTCTTTGTCCAGGTCGGAAAGTATTTCGTCGGATATTTTTTTCAGTCTTGCTTCGGTATAACGCATTGCTGCAGGTGGATCGCCGTCCATGGAACCAAAGTTACCTTGTCCATCTACTTGTGGGTAACGCAAACTCCAAGGTTGCGCCATTCTTACCATTGCATCATAAACAGAGGCGTCTCCGTGAGGGTGGTATTTACCCAATACATCTCCAACTATCCTTGCGGATTTCAGATATTTTCTATTAGAAAAAACTCCTAAACCATACATTCCATACAATACCCTTCTGTGGACAGGTTTCAGTCCATCTCTCACATCGGGTAAGGCTCTGGATACAATTACAGACATGGAATAATCAATATATGATGATTTCATTTCATCGACGATATTGATGGGGATCAGCTTTTCTCCTTCTTTTTGCATATTTTTCTTTTAAATAAAATCCAATAAATGAAATAGATACGGATTTTTGATTTTTCAAATTAAATTAATGGGTAAATGTAAAAAAAAATGACCAATTTTGCAACCTATTTTTATCAACAAAATTTATTTTTATGAAAATATTAAGCTTAACATTTCATTCGGTTCAGGAAATAATTACAGTCTGGGAAAATTATTTGCAACAAGAGTTTTCTGAAATGATTGATAACCTGTTGGATGTAGAAAAATACATTTTGTCGGAAGTGGAAAGCGAAATGATACAAGAAGGGAAAAATTATAATCTATTGTTGGTTTTTGAAAATGAAGAATACAGACAACAGTTTTTGGAAAGCGAATTGGTAAATTTAGAAGAGAGAATTGTACAAAAATTTGGTAATCAAGTGATGTTGTTTTGTACTTTTTTGAATCCTAAAAAGAGTAGATTGATTTGATTTTTTTTGTGGTTGGCCGCTTTTTGAGGTAGGTGTTATTTAATTGATAACAATTCAGTTTTCATTACCTATTTTACGTTTTTTGTTCTGTCAAAAAGCGCTTCTACAAACGGCCACAACCAAGTAACAGGCTATTCAAAATAATCAGTACATTGGCATATTAGCCGAACTGAACGCCAAATTCGCCTAATCGGATTACTCACTAAATACTTCATCCGTGTGCGGGCAGCAAAATATCGAGCAACCCAAATTGTTAGTCGCTCGATACATTAATAATAGAACACAGGGTTGCTGATAAGCCAACAAACCAGCTACACCATTGGTCTGCAAGTAAAACAATCGATTGTCAGTAGATAAGCTGATCTAGAATTAGCGAATGCCATAAACCGGCCATGTGCTGGAAGACAACATCTTCTCGGCAAATTGCCCCATTGGCATAATGTGATAATACTTTTTCATAATTTCCAGTGCTTTACCGACTATAGCCACTTTCTTTTCACTCGTCATTCCCATTGCCGGGAAAAACGAAAGTTCCGGTTGGTTATCATCTACGCCCATAAAATCCAGTGGGTGAAGAAGCAATGAAGGGCGCACACGCAGCGATTGGCAAAGCCGCATCGCAATGTCAAAATAGAACAGTCCTAAAGACGGATGAAATAAGCTCAGATACAGGACATAGCTAATATGAATGGGCATCTTCAAAATTGGAAAAGTCGTCACAGGGATAATCATGACTGAACGACCATCTTTCATCCACGGGTAGGCTGTATTGGTACGAAAACCATCCCTAAACGTACCAAATAACTGTTTGCGCTTCGCTTTTTCGTCGGGAGTCAGCTTCGTTGTCATAAAATAATACGCACGCGCGAACGGGCCGATAAATGTTGGAAATATCGAGCCATCATATTTATACCCGCGCTGTGCAAGCACCGAAGCAATCTCATAAGAGATACTAAATCCGGGACCTCGAAAACCAATCGGTCGCTGCCCTACTGCTTTTTCAATCGCTTCTTCTGCTTGAATAAGGTCTGCTTCTATTTCCTCATTGGTATATAGATGTAACCAACTTTCGTGGTGAAACGAATGATTGCCGATCTCATGCCCCGCATCGACAATCGACTTTAATATAGGCCCATTATGATCAAGAGCAGCATCCTGCCCCACCACCATATACGTAATTTTCAAGTCGTGTTCTTCTAAGAACTTCAAGGTACGCGGCACAACAATATTAAGGTATGAAGGATATGTCTCCCATCCTTCATCACCATGAATTTTCATATAACACCATTTGTCATCCAAATCGAGGGATAACGACGCAATATTTTTGTCCATCAAATTCCTCTGGGTATATTCCTTACGTATTTAATCTACTTTGATATTTATTACTGCACCTAAAATGCGCCTAAACATTTGGGAAAATGGTAATTAATTTAATTCACAAAGTGTAAGAAGCAGATCGCATCGGCAAAGAACTCTTGAATAACTTGCTAAATCGGTCGATTCCCTGTAATCAAGGTACTGCGAATATCTTATCATATATAGTTTTTCATGCTATGGACATACCCGCGTTGTAACACTTTTGCTTTGTGAATGGTATCCTCTAGTATTATTAGCTGGAGAAATTAACGAATCAAGTACGTAGCAAACTCGATTTACACAAGCAAGATTGGTAAATTCCCATTTAACGCTGTCCAAGTTTATAAAACCATATCAAACAGCATAAACACTCAAATGGATTGCTCTAGTTACCCCACACGTGTGAATTGAAGCGAATAGAACCTACATCATTTGAATATTAAACTTTCATCGTCCTAAAAATTAGGCATAAATTAAGCGAATAAATTGAAACAAAATCGCTAATGAGGTCTCAATCATCCAGATTGTTTTCTCTAGAGACTTCAACGAAAAATGGCTTGAAATCAATAGTTACAGTGATGAAGGTTTGCAAGCAAAAGCGACCATTGAACCAATAGTTTCTCCCTAAACCAAACCGCGCATGATAGGCACGATTGCTTACCCGCAAAACTTTCTACACCAACCAATCATCTCATTTGACCATTTCATTTGAAATAATGACCCAAATGCGACCAACCTTGTTATAATATTGGTACCATCTCTGATGCTCTGTCATCTAGAATTAGGTTGGAGTCCCAATCTAAAACTAGTTCGAAAAATCAAAACATAATTACATTTGTGCTTTCACGCACGAGAAGATTTCCACAAAGAAATAAGAGAATAATCCAATCATTGACATTATTTTCTATTGCTTGCCCCTCAGCGTATGATGTATCTTTAGTGAAAATTAGCAAATATACGCATGATTTTCTTGAATTAGAGTTTGATCCACATTTCCAACCTCCTGTCTACCTCACTCAAGAAAACCGGAAGATATTCCATCATGCGCTGCACGTCACTCTTTGAGGAGCAGATTTGATGACGGCTGTTCAAACGATTGAAATGAGCCAAAATGAACATCTTTGGGTACTTGAAACCCGAAGCATGGGTTATGCGTTTATTTGGAACGAGCAAAAGCGGCTTGAAAATCTCTATTGGGGGGTGAAACTCCCATATGCTGCTGATTATCATCCAAGAGAATTAGGCTTTGACCCTTTGGGAAATTGGAATATCGCACGCAGTACCTATGAAGAATTCCCAGCATGGGGTGACTACAAATTCAATGAACCTTGCTTGAAAATACGCTTTAGCGATGGTGTTCGGGCATGTCTTCTTAATTACATTGATGCAACGATTACTGAAAGCAGTTCTTCGACGACACTCACGATCCACCTCCAAGATCAGCATTATCCCCTAAAAGTAAATCTTATCTATGAAATATTCCCCGATCATGATGTGATTGTGCGTCATGTAGAGGTTGAAAACACCGGCAGCGAACCCGTCGAAATTGAACAGATACTCACTGCTGCATGGCATCTACCCCGCCATGACTCTTATCAATTGACTTCCTTAAGCGGCAAATGGGGTGGCGAATTTCAAGTGCAGCGGGACAATTTGCCACGCGGCAAGCAGATACTCGAACGGCGGCGCGGCAGCACAGGCTTCGACTCTAACCCATTTTATATGCTAGGTGCAGACGGAGAGACCACCGAAACAAACGGTGAAGTATGGTTTGGTGCGCTAGCATTTAGTGGAAACTACAAGATTGTCATTGAACGTGATGCCTTTGAGCACGTATATGTATCCGGCGGAGTCAATGACTTCGATTTCCGCTGGCGTTTAGATGCTGGCGAAACATTCACAACACCCGCATTCGTCGGGGGGTATAGCAACAACGGCTACGGTGCGGCCAGCCGCTTACTACACGCTTATGAAATTGCACATGTTGTTCCGCGTGAGACGGCTTCGCAACCACGCCCGATTGTCTATAACTCGTGGTATGTCACCGAGTTCGATGTGCGCTTTGAAAATCAGGTCAAAGCTGTTGAATTAGCAGCCAAAATTGGTGTCGAGTTATTTGTCATGGATGATGGTTGGTTCGGTCAGCGAAATAATGACAGAGCCGGACTAGGTGATTGGTACGTCAACAAAGAAAAATTCCCACAGGGCTTAACACCGCTTATTTCGCGCGTCAACGAACTCGGCATGGAATTTGGTATCTGGGTCGAACCAGAAATGGTTAATCCCGATAGTGATCTTTACCGCACACATCCGAACTGGGTATACCAGTTTGAAAATCGCCCTCTCAGTCTAGGTCGTAACCAATTAGTGCTCAATCTAGCACGTCCCGATGTTCAGCAGTTTATCCTCGATTTTATGGATGATCTGCTCGGCAGCAACAACATCAAATTTATTAAATGGGATATGAACCGCCACTTTAGTGAACCCGGGTGGGCTGAAGCACCGCTCGGACGTGACCGCGAATTATGGGTGCGGCATACCCGTGGTGTTTACGAGATTTTTCGCCAACTGAGGGTCAAATACCCGCATGTACTATTTGAGTCATGTGCTAGTGGTGGTGGTCGTGTTGACCTCGGCATTATGCGTTATGCCGATCAATTTTGGATGAGCGACAACACTGACCCCTATGATGATCTATTCATTCAAGAAGGTTTCACCCTTGCCCACACGCCATTAACCCGAATGATGTGGGTCACGGACGCGAACCATATTAATGGTCGCAGCTATTCTTTCGACTACCGTTTTCATCTGGCGATGATGGGTGTACTCGGTATCGGGGCTGACCTCACCCGATGGTCACAAGAGGATTTGGAGAAAGCAGCGGGATTTATCACGCTGTACAAAACCATCCGCGAGACCATGCAGTTTGGCGCATTCTATCGACTACGTTCGCCCCGTGAAAGCGCATTAAGTGCTTTCCAATTTAACAATCGTTCGGGGAATGAAGTGGTCGTTACGATCTTTCTGAGCCAATCTCAATTTGGATATTTCGCTATCCCTATCCGACTCGAAGGGTTGGACGCGGACGCACTTTATCGCGTCGATGGATGGGATGAGCCGTGGAGCGGGCAAGCGCTGATGCAGCGTGGTTTGCCGATTGCTCTCAAGGGCGCGTTTGTTAGCAAGTTGATCCGGTTGGAGCGTGTTTAGTTTATCTGATGATCGGTATGAATGCGCGATAGAGAAAGGATGGAAACAGCGATTCTGCCCATTATGCATCTCTGAAATAGATTTTGACTGCTATTTATGATGTAGGAGTAGATTGCAATGTTTAAGCGAATGTTGTTTGTTGTCGTACTGATGCTCTCATTGAGCAGCACAGTATTCGCCCAAGCTACTTATAATGAAGCCCCTTCTCTGGCTGAGCAGGTGGCAGCAGGGACACTGCCCCCCGTCGCAGAACGCCTACCCGCCGAACCGCTGGTGATCGAACCGGTTGAACAGGTTGGCGTCTACGGTGGTACATGGCGCATGATTGACCAAAATAACGAACTCGGCTTCACCCTGATGACCGCCGGTGTAGAAGGGTTCTTGAAGTGGAATCGTGATGCTTCCGGCTTCCGCCCCAACGTCCTTGAATCCTACGAATGGAACGATGACGCGACTCAACTGACCGTGCATTTCCGCCAAGGTATCCGGTGGTCGGACGGTGAGCCGATGACAGCTAATGACTATCTGTTCTGGTGGAACGACATGGTTCTGGATGAAAACATCCCTGTCGATGCTGCCTCCGGCACCGTCGTGAACGGCGAACCGATGACACTGGAAAAGACAGATGATTACACGCTTGTGTTCACGTTCGCGGGGCCGAACCCACTGTTCCTTGAAAACCATTCACGCGGTCCGTGGAATTCTGCCCAGTCGATTGTGCCTGCGCATTACATGGAGCAGTTCCATCCGAAGTACAACACAGCGGTGACCGATACAACTGAACTCATGAACCGCTACAACACATCCACTCGTCTTCACTATCCCGATATGCCAACGATTGGCCCGTGGATGATTACGAGCTATGTGGAAGACCAACTGGCTACCCTGACCCGCAACCCTTACTACTGGAAGGTCGACACTGAAGGCAACCAACTGCCGTATATCGACAATATTCAGGTCGAAGTTGCCTCTGGTTCCGTGTCGGAACAGGTTACTCTGCGTGCAATCGCTGGTGAACTTGACATGCAGGTACGCGACATTGCCCTGCAAGATGTTCCGCTCATTCTAGAAAGCGCCGAAGCCGGCAACTACCACGTCATTATGTGGGATCGTGGCGACTTCGCATGGCCGTGGCTGATGCTGTTCTATGATCTGGCTGATGATGGTCTCGAAGACCTGATGTACACCCAAGCCTTCCGCCAAGCACTGTCGGTTTCAATTGACCGCAACCGCATCAACGATGTGACCGCACTTGGGCTTGCAACACCACGTCAGTTCTCGATGCTGCCGTGGGCTGAGGAATTCCAAAGCCCTGAAGGTCAAGCTCTCTATGAAGCATGGGCGAATTCTTACATCGACTACAACGCTGATGAAGCCGGAACCTTGCTTGACTCGATTGGTGTCGTTGACACGGATGGCGATGGCTTCCGTGAACGTCCAGATGGAACACCTTTGGAAATTACAGTCACCATGTTCCCTGATGATACCAAAGTGAGCCAATCGCTCGAACTTATTCAAACCGACTGGCAAGCCGTTGGTATCAAAACCGTGATCAACATCATGACATGGGACGAATATACGGCTGCTAACCAAGCAGGCGAAGTACAAATCTTCGCTTGGCCGAGCGCTGCCGGTTGGGGTTTGCTCTCCGCGCCGTCCGTGTGGGCACCTGTTGAAGGCGTTCAGTGGGCGATGGCCGGTATGAACATCGGTCAGTACTACCAAACGGCTGGTGCGGAAGGCGTGGCCGCCCGTGAAGGTTCGATGCTGGTCGACCTGCAAGAAGCCTATCGCCGTGCAGCCGCTGCGACCACATCAGAAGAACGCAACGCTGCCCTGTTGGCGGCTTACCAAATCCATGTTGACCAAGGCCCGATCACCATCGGCACCATCGGTCAGCACCCCAGCCCCGTGATTGTTGGCAACAACTTCCACAACGTACCGGAAGTCGGCCTCGTGGCCTCGTGGGATCTAGGTTACCCCGGTACCGCCGATCCTGAACAATTCTATATGGATCAGGAATAACCACTCATCCGCATATCATGAAGAGGCGGCAACCCTGCCTCTTCATGAATGATTGGAGATGAAAGTATGACAAGATATGTAGTAAGGCGATTGCTCCAGTTTATCCCATCGCTGATAATGATTGCTTTCGTTGGCTTCCTGATTATGGAACTGCCCCCCGGTGACTATGTTAGTAACTACATCCGTGGACAGAGCCTCAGTGGAAATCGAGATGCGGCGGCTCAGGAAGCGGCTATGCGGGAACAGTTCGGCCTCGACCAACCTTTCTTGCTGCGATTTGCGGATTGGACGTTTAACCTGCTCCGAGGCGATTTTGGTATCTCGCTTTCGACCGGTACCTCAGTACGCGACATCATCACCAGCAAGCTCGGCGCGACGGTTGTCGTTTCGGCGACTGTATTTGTCCTGTCGTGGGGTCTGGGTATCGCATTCGGCGTTTACTCGGCAACGCATCAGTATTCCAAAGCGGACAATATACTGACCACGATCTCATTCCTCGGCCTCGGTTTGCCGGACTTTTTGATTGCGCTCGCGTTCTTAGTGCTGGCATGGCGGTTAAATGGTGAAGTGCTTACAGGCCTTCAATCCGCTGAATATATTGGGAAGCCGGTTTCAGTCGGGTTGATACTCGATTTCCTCAAACACCTATGGATTCCAGTCAGTGCAGTCGTCATTACCGGTATGGCGTGGGTGATGCGCGTCATGCGCGGCAACTTACTTAATGAACTTGGCAAAAACTACGTAACAGCGCTGCGAGCAAAAGGTGTGCCAGAACGGACGATCATCTGGAAACATGCTTTCCGCAATGCGCTGCATCCATTGATTGGTGCCCTCAGCCAAACGCTGGCATTTTTGATCAACGGATTTGTGATCACAAGCATCGTGCTTGATCTACCGACGATCCAAGTCACTTATATGAGTGCGACTCAGGGACAAGACCTGTATCTCGCCGGCACGATCCTGACACTCATCGGTTTTCTCGTCCTGCTCGGAACGCTGGTATCCGACTTCCTGCTGGCGTGGCTCGACCCACGTATCCGGTTCTCATAGTACGTGAAGGGCTGCTCGATCAAAAATGACAACTTTACCAAAAGTAAGTGATCAAGCGAGTGCGCAAACCACGCGCAAAAAAGATGATGCGCAACTGGTATCAGTAAGCCGCCTCATGTGGCTGCGCTTCAAGCGTAATCGTTTAGCGCTTTTTAGCGGCATATTCCTCGTCTTAATGTACCTTGCGGCTATATTTGCTGGCTTTATTGCCCCCAATGATCCAACCACGGTCAACGGGCAGTTCGTCTCGGTTGCGCCTCAGGGACTTCATTTCTTCGATACCGAAGGTAATTTTCACCTTATTCCCTTTGCGTACGGGCTAGAATCATCGGTTGACCCCAAGACCTTCCGGCGTACCATCGAAATTATTCCAGAAGAAAAATATCCGCTTCAGTTCTTTTTGCGTGGCGCAAAATATTCTATTCTTGGGATTATAAATACAGACATTCATTTATTTGGCGTTGAATCACCCGGCAAACTCTTCCTATTTGGCACTGACTCGCAAGGGAGAGACATCTTTAGCCGTGTGTGGTATGGCGCACAAGTTTCGCTATCGGTCGGCTTATTCGGTGTTTTTCTAACACTGCTCTTTGGCTCGATCATCGGTATCGCCAGCGGGTATATCGGCGGCATCTTTGATGATATTGTGCAGCGCATCATCGAACTATTGATGTCTTTCCCGCAGCTACCCTTGTGGCTGGCACTAGCCGCCCTTGTCCCCGACAACTGGCCGTCTGACCGGATCTATTTTGCCATTACAATTGTGCTGGCAATTCTGAGCTGGGGCGCACTCGCCCGACAGACACGCAGTATGGTTTACGCGCTCCGCGAAGCCGATTATGTAACCGCTGCCCGCTATTCCAATTGCAGCGATTGGCGCATTATCACCCGCCATCTGCTGCCGAATACGATGAGCCACATCATTGTCATTGCGACGACCTCTATTCCGGGCATGATTTTAGGGGAAACAGCTCTCAGTTTTCTCGGCTTAGGGATACGTTCGCCACTTGTAAGCTGGGGGCTGCTGCTGACTGACGCGCAGCACGTCCGTGTTCTCATCCAACAACCTTGGATTCTCACACCCGCAGTTTTCGTTATCGCGACGATTATCGCCTTCAATTTCCTTGGTGATGGTCTGCGTGATGCCGCTGACCCATTTACAAAGTAGTACGACTATGACAACTGAACAAAAGTTACTGCAAATCAAAGACCTTCGAACTCATTTTTTCACAGAAAATGGCGTTGTCCGTGCTGTAGATGGTGTTAGCTTCGACATTCCGGTAGGTAAAACATTAGGCGTGTTGGGAGAAAGTGGCTGCGGCAAATCCGTAACCGGCTATGCCATCCTTCAACTCATTAATTCTCCCGGTCGTATCGTTGGTGGAGAAGTCCTCTTTGAACGCGAAAAAAATGGCCGCAAAGAGGTTGTCGATCTTCTGAAGTACGGCGCTCGAAGTGAGGAAATTCGCCAGATTCGCGGCAACGAAATTGCCATGATCTTTCAGGAGCCGATGACTTCCCTTGACCCCTTATTCACCATCGGCGACCAGCTTGCCGAGGCCGTGCTGGTACACCAGAAAGTGTCCAAGCGAAGTGCGATGGATCGCGCCGCTGAACTGCTCGATAAAGTGCGCCTTCCCCAAGCGCGTGATCTGCTAACGAAGTACCCGCATCAACTGAGCGGTGGTATGCGCCAGCGGGTGATGATCGCAATGGCATTAACGGGACATCCGCGATTATTGATTGCCGACGAACCAACCACTGCATTGGACGTGACGACCGAAGCGCAGATTCTTGAACTGATGCGAAGCTTGCAAGAAGAATTCGGGATGGCAATCCTGTTCATCACCCACGACCTCGGCGTAATCGCAGAAATGGCCGAATCGGTTGTGGTGATGTATATGGGCAAAGTTGTCGAAAAGACCGATATTCAAACCCTGTTTGAAAACCCGAAACATCCGTATACAAAGGCGCTTCTCGAATCGATCCCCAAGATTGGGCACAAACAAGAAGGTCCGCTCCATACCATCGAAGGCATGGTTCCGTCGCCCTTTGACATCCCTCGCGGCTGCTCTTTCCACCCGCGCTGCTCACAATTTATGGCAGGGGTCTGCGACGAAGCTGTCCCTGCCGAAACCTTCCTAGAAGATACCCACAGCGTTCGCTGCTATCTCTATTCAAAGCAGGCGGAAGGAGACTCGAATGGCAACCGAACTTAAAACGGTAAAAGGAGCATCGCCGCTTCTGGAAATTATTCACCTGAAAAAGCACTACCCCATCACGCAAGGTTTGTTGAAACGTACAGTCGGCTACGTCAAAGCAGTAGATGATGTCAGTCTGACGCTCAACGAAGGGCAGACGATTGGCCTTGTAGGGGAAAGCGGCTCAGGCAAGTCAACACTCGCGCACAGTGTGATGCGCGGCATTACCCCCACCGCAGGATCAGTGATTTTCCACGACCAGACACGCGGTACGGTCGATGTTGCACAGGCCGATGCTTCAACGCTGCGGCATGTTCGGCGCAACATGCAAATGGTTTTCCAGGACCCCTTCTCCTCGCTCAACCCGCGCATGACCGTACTCGATCTTATTGCAGAACCGCTCGAAGTAAACGGCATTGCAAAGGGTAAAGCCGCCCAAGAACGTGTTGCCGAATTGTTGCAGCTTGTCGGTTTACGACCGGAGTTTATGCGACGTTACCCTCATGCCTTCAGTGGTGGGCAGCGTCA
>JAPUDW010000245.1 GCA_027492915.1 Bacteroidota bacterium
CGCCATACGACACCAGTGGCGCACTCGGCGATGAAGTCCGCGCCGGAATAGCCGGACGATCCCACGTCGTATCCTCGATGTAGCTGCGGGTGTCGCGGGTACTCATGAGCTTCGTTGACATGCCCTCAGTCAACCCCGCTGGAATATCTCGCAGGAAGCGCGAGGGGATACCGGGGCTGCTTTCACCATAGATCATGCGGCGGAAGGCGTAGGTTAGGAATACACGCTGCATCGCGCGGGTGATGCCCACGTAAAACAAGCGCCGTTCTTCCGCCATGCCGTCCGGTTCATCAAACGAGCGCATATGCGGCAGGATACCCTCTTCCAAACCGGTCAGGAACACATACGGATATTCCAACCCCTTGGCAGCGTGCAGCGTCAGCAGCGTCACCGCGTTCATATCCGCAGCGAGGCTGTCCACATCCGCCACCAGCGCAATTTCTTCCAAAAACTCACTCAGCGGAATGCCTTTTTTCTCGTTGAGCAAACCACGAAATTCGCGCACATTTTCGTCGCGTTCCAGCGCCTCGTCGGTTGTTTCACTGGTTTCGTGCAGGTGCAGCGTGTAGCCGGTACGGGCGATTACCTCATCCAACAGCGCACTCAGGTCATTGCTGGCCGCCACATCCTGCCACGCTCGTAACTGATCATAAAACTCGATGAACTTCTTAACCGCGCTGTTCCCCAACGCCGATACTTCCCCATCAGCCAACGCTTCCAACGCCTGTGCGAAGGTGTAGCGCTGCTTGGCTGCCCACGCTTGGAAATCCTCCACCGACTTCTTACCAATGCCGCGCTTCGGTACATTGATGATGCGGTTAAAACTCACGCTGTCATCAGGGTTGTTGATGATCCGTAGGTACGCCAGCAGATCGCGGATTTCACGGCGCTTATAGAAGCCGACACCCCCGACTAGCTTGTACGGCACACCTTCCTTGATGAACGCTTCTTCCAGCGCACGGGATTGGGCGTTGGTGCGGTACATCACAGCGAAGTCGCGGTAATCCATGCTCTGCCGCTTGCGGTTGTCCTCGATCAACGATACCACATACTCAGCTTCTTCTTGGTCGCTGTAGGCTTCATACACGGTGACGGGCGAGCCACCAGCTTTATCCGTAAAGAGCGCTTTCGGTGTGCGGTGCGTGTTCTGGTCGATCACACCCCGCGCCGCGTCCAGAATGATCTGCGTCGAGCGGTAATTCTGTTCGAGCAAGATCACCTTGGCCTGTGGGAAATCCTTGCGGAACTGCATCACGTTCCGGTAATCCGCACCACGGAAGGCGTAAATCGCCTGATCTTCATCCCCCACCACGAACACATTATTCTGCGGGGCGGCAAGCTGCCGCACGAGGAAATATTGGGCAGCGTTCGTGTCTTGGAATTCGTCCACCAGCAGGTATTCGTAAAAGCGCTGGTACTTCTCGCGCACTTCCGCATTATCGCGGAACAGGATCGCGGTATCCATCAGCAGGTCGTCAAAGTCACGGGCGTTGCTGGCGATGAGCAGTTCTTGATAACGGGCGTACACGCGGCTGGTAATCTCACCAATGTAGCCCTGCCCGACATATTCACGCGGGCCGATAAGCTCGTTCTTCGCGGCGGAAATCGAGTTCAACAGCGCACGCGGTTTGTACTTTTTACTATCAAGGTTCAGTTCCGTCAGCGTTTGCGCCACCACCGAGAGTTGGTCATCTGTGTCGTAAATCAGGAAGTCGGAGCGCTGCGGCGTATGCTCGTGTTCACGGCGCAGCAAACGGGCGCAGATGGCATGGAACGTACCGACCTGCAACCCCTTGAGCTTGTCATCGAGGATTTTCTCGACACGCGCCTTCATCTCCCCAGCGGCCTTGTTGGTGAAGGTCACAGCCATTACTGCCGAAGGGTGAATGCCCCGATCACGGATGAGGTAGGCGATGCGGTGGGTGAGGACGCGCGTTTTACCGCTGCCCGGCCCTGCCAGCACCAGTATCGGCCCATCCGGCGCGGTAACGGCCTCGCGCTGTGCATCATTCAAGCCTGCTAGGAGATCGAGTGTACCTGCTGACATCGCGTCTGCTCCATTTGTTCTGATTAAACCGATTGTAGCAGGTTCAGGGGCAGGTCGTTAGAGACGAATTTTGAACGCGAAGGCACAAGGGAGCAAAGACGCGAAGATTTGAGACTAGATAGCGAAAATTTTGTCTATCGGCAATTTGAACTCTGGCAGCACATCCCCACCTTCTAACGTATCACCTAGATGCAGCACAAGGGGAAGTTGACCGGCAGTATGAACGGTGATGCTGGGAACATCCAGATCAGCCACCCAAACCACAACACCTGCGGCGAGATAATTCTGTACTTTATCCGCCAGTTCATCACGGTCATCGGTGGGCGAGATAACCTCAATCGCGAGATCAGGCAGCAGAGGGTTGTAAGCCACATCCGGCGGTTCAGGCTGGCGCGTGTTAGAAACAAAAGCGGCACCAGGAATATAGCGATTACCGTTGACAATATACCCGCCATCCGCGCCCGTTACCCAACCGAGATGTTTCGTACTGGCATGGAGATCGACACGACTTAACAAACGTGCGCCCAAACGTGAGGATTTGCTATTTGAAACCAACTCGATCAGCCTTCCGTGATGGAGTTCGAGACGGCGGTGCAGATTAATGGGCAGCAGCGCATATTGGTCAAAATCCTCTGCGGTCATGATAGCAGTGCTGTAAACCATAGCGATTTCCTCATCACTGACTTGCATATGGATTATAGCACGACATTTTTGCAATTTTCCCGCCGAAATGGCAGGCAAGAGCGAGGGAACAAACCGCTGAATTGACAATTTGTGTCGGCGGAAGTGAGGGAGCGCGGCGCTGAAATGACACAAAACGGCGGGATGCTCCCTTGATGCCACCGCGTCGCAAATGTCGTGCCGCTGCTGCGATTGTGAGGGAGTGATCTGCCGAAAATGCAAAGCAGTCATGAGTCAGTAGTCGATAGTCGTCAGTCAAATACACAATCAAACCACAGAGCAGGTTTAACACACAATATCTCGGAGACCCCATGACATAAAGGTAAACACAGCATAGCAGAATTTGAGGTGCTTAGGGTGACCAAAATGTAACTCTTAAGCGACGAATTTACCCACCATTTTGAGGGAAAATAACTGTTAAATTGGTTGGTGAATGGTTGGAAAATGGTTTATGGGTGAAATCCCATCAGTCGCTATAAACATCCCCAAGCAACTTTCAACTCTTTAGCTCGTATTCAATGATATGAGCGTAATCAAGGGGGGATGTCATGAAAGCAGTTGTCTACACTAAATACGGATCGCCAAATGTGCTTCATCTCAAACAGGTCAACAAACCTTCACCGAAAGACAATGAAGTGCTGATACGCATCGTTGCGACAACCGTAACCGCAGGCGACTGGCGTATGCGAAAAGCTGACCCGTTTGCCGCCAGACTTTATAATGGCCTCTTCAGACCATTAAAAGTAACCATACTAGGATTTGAGTTAGCGGGAGACGTTGAAGCAGTCGGCAAAAACGTAACGCGCTTTAAGCAAGGCGATGCCGTGTTTGGCTCGTGCGGCATTGGCTTTGGCGCGTATGCCGAATACAAATGTCTGCCCGAAAATGGAATATTGGCGATAAAACCGTCCAATATGAGCTATGAAGAAACTGCCGCTGTGCCGATAGGGGGCGGCACGGCATTACGGATGCTAAAAAAAGCAAACATCCAAGCCGGGCAAAAAGTGTTGATTTATGGCGCTTCTGGAAGTGTCGGCACATATGCGGTACAGCTTGCAAAGTACTTCGGAGCAGAAGTCACTGGCGTATGCAGTACCACGAACGTAGAACTGGTGAAATCGCTGGGGGCAGATGCCGTCATCGACTACACGCGAACCGATTTTAACCAGAGTGTTGGAGCTTACGACGTTATTCTGGACACGGTAGGCAAACTTCCGACCGCACAGGGCAAAAAATCGCTCAGCCAAACAGGCCATTATTTCTCGATCAACAAGCAAAATTCACCCGAAACGATAGACGACTTAATCCACCTCAAAGAACTGCTTGAAGCCGGGAAAATAAAAGCAGTCATCGATAGACGCTATCGCCTAGAACAGATTACCGAGGCGCACCAATATGTCGAAGCCGGGCATAAAAAGGGCAACGTCGTCGTTGCACTATGAGGCTGTGCCAGAAATCGCCTAAAATATGTCAGTCCTTTTTCCAAAAACACGGACACTAAAGTTTGTAAACTCTAACTCAACGCGCTTGACTCAAACAACACAAATGTTCTAAAATTGACATATTATGACACAACCTGTGGAGCTTTGCTGTTTGCAAATTCTGTCTTACTCCCTTTCCCCGTAGTAACAGGGCAAGGGCTGGGGATAGGGGTCTCCGCCGCACCTTAACAACCGCGTCCGTATGTGTCTTTGCCTTTGACTGTCACCTGTTGACTACAGACTAATGACTACTTTTGCATCAAACGTTGCAGCGACAGCCCAATAAGGAACTTTGCAGCAAATTTAGCCGAGCTATTCGCCGCATTGGCAACAAATCCGACTTTTCCATTGCCGAAATCTATAGTGCCAAATTTGCCAAATGTCTTTATTCCCTTCCCCGTAGTAACAGGGAAGGGTTAGGGATGGGGTTTCTGACATTGACGCCATCTGTGACAATTGCAACAAAATCGCCGGATTCTCAACAGCAACAACAGCACCAATTGCAACTTTTATGGCGGAAAATGGGCTTATGTCGCCGCCGCCGCCGCCAATGCCGCCACAAAACACTTTCGCCTTTAAGCTGGCGGCTGATAGCTGATGACTGAATTAGAGCTAAAAGCCAATCGCTGATTCTGAATCTGACGAATTTGAAGAATCTAGCGAATCTTCGGCACTTAGCTCCCTCGCATTCGCCGTCAAAATCATTTTTTGCAGTTGCAGTTTTCGCAGCATTTGAACGTTTATGGACGTTCTACTAGAATCTCTTGGCGCCCTCTGTATTCCTTGGCGATTTGTATTTGAATTAAGCTGACGACCACCCCCAGCAACTTTCCACCGGATAGCGCGTACTGAATAGATAACTGCTATCTACAGGGGAGTGCCATGAAAGCCATTGTCTTTACCGAGTACGGATCTGCCGATGTTCTGCAACTCAAGGATGTGGAAAAGCCGGTGCCGAAAGACAATGAAGTGCTGGTCAAGATTCACGCGGCATCCGCCAACCCTGCCGACTGGCGTACCATGAAGGCCGAACCGTTCTTAGCCCGCCTCACCAATGGCTTCTTTAAACCCAATAACCCGCACCTCGGCTCCGATTTCGCCGGACGGGTCGAAGCGGTGGGCAGCAATGTAAAGCAGTTCAAAGTAGGTGACGCTGTATTCGGCTCGACCGCCCTCAATGCCCTGCGCAGTTTTGCCGAGTACGTGTGTGCCAGCGAAACCGAGTTGGTCTTAAAGCCGGCTAACCTCAGCTACGAGCAAGCGGCTGCCGTCCCGCTGGCGGCCTTCACTGCGCTTCAAGGGCTGCGGGATGTCGGGAAAATCCAAGCCGGACAAAAGGTGCTGGTGAACGGGGCATCGGGCGGCGTGGGCACATTCGCAGTCCAAATCGCCAAATCCTTCGGTGCGGAAGTCACCGGAGTGTCCAGCACACGCAATCTCGATATGGTGCGCTCAGTTGGCGCTGACCATGTGATTGATTACACACAAACCGATTTCACGCAGAACGGCCAGCACTACGACCTCATCTTCTGTGCGGTCGGCAATCACTCGATTACCAGCTACAAACGCGCCCTTAAACCGCAGGGGATGTGCGTGATTGCGGGCTTCACCTCCCTGCGGCTGACGTTCGAGTTTATGATTGCCGGCCCATTCAGATCGAAGGCGGACGGGCAGCGCGTCAAACTGATGGATACGGCGAAGGCTAACCAACCCGACCTCGAATTCTTAAAAGGGCTGCTGGAATCGGGGAAGATCGTCCCCGTTATTGACCGCTCGTATCCCCTCAGCCAAACGGCGGAAGCCATGCGCTATCTCGAAACCAGCCGTGCGCGGGGCAAAGTGGTCATCGCGGTTTAAAAGGCGATTGTGTGGAAACGAAAAGGGTTCGCACTCGGCAAACCCTTTATCTAACGACTAAAGACTACGAACTATCGACTACCTACTCCGCCAACCCTGCCGTGATCGTCTCGATCTTTTGCATCACGTCGTCGGTGAGCTGAGGCAGGACCTTGATCGCTTCCATATTTTCCTTCACCTGCTCAACCTTCGACGCGCCGGTGATGACCGTGCTGACGTGTGGGTTCTTGAGGCACCACGCAATCGCCATCCGTGACATCGTAGTGCCGAGGTCGTCCGCCACCTTACCCAACTGGCGCACGGCATCCAAACGCGGCTTACCCGCTTCACCCGTAATCATCTCCTTCAGCCATTCATAGCCGGGGAGGTTCACGCGCGAGTCGGCGGGGATACCGTCGTTGTACTTGCCCGTCAGCAGGCCGGAAGCCAGCGGCGACCAGATGGTGGTACCGAGGCCGACCGCATCGGGGTTATAGAGTTCGGCGTATTCCTGCTCGACACGGTTGCGGTGGAAAATGTGGTACTGCGGTTGATCCATTGTCGGCGGAATCAGATCATACTGACGCGCTACTTCGTAAGCCTTCTCGATGTCCTGCGCCGACCATTCGGACGTGCCCCAATAAAAGATGTGACCGCGCAGAATAAGCTCGGTCATACCGCGCACGATTTCTTCCATCGGCACTTCGGGGTCAGGGCGATGGCAAAAGTAAAGATCGAGGTATTCGACTTGCAGCCGTTCCAATGCCTGATGGCAGGCTTCGACAAGGTGCTTGCGGCTCAAGCCCATTTGTGTCGGCTTGGGGTTCTGCTTCGACCCCCACATCACCTTGCTGGAAACGATATAGCTGTCGCGTTCCCAACCGAGCTTCTTAAGCGCCTCGCCCATCACAATTTCCGACTTGCCCTTGTTATAAACTTCGGCATTGTCGAAGAAATTAACACCCGCATCATAAGCCGCAGCCATGCAATCGACTGCCAGATCAATATCCACCTGACTACCAAACGTCACCCACGAACCAAACGAGAGTTCGCTCACCTTCAAGCCGGATTTACCTAAGCGACGGTACTCCATGACAGCCTCCCTATTTTTGAAATCTATTTTTCCCTAGACACTATAGCAGATTGGCGTGAGTCCATCGAACCATTTTGGTGTAAATCGGTCTACCCATCAGGCGAACACAAGTTGCGGAAAGTACCGACCCCGCGCACAATTATGCCTCTACCCACTGGCATAAAGGCTGTCGTATGTTGCAAACAGGTCGTAACCGGCGTTCGCCCAGCTTTACCCTGCACCTGAACGATATTCACGAGTTGTTCTCGTCGGTACAGAATGACCCGTTTCACCCGCACTACCGCTTGCAATCCGGCATCGAGGAAATCGCGACCTACCTCAAGAGCGAAGGCCGCGCCGTCCAACTACACGTCACCCTCGTTTTACCTCCAAGTGATGACAACGTGTCAGAACTGCAACAGACGGTTCAAAAAGCGGTCGAGCGCTACTGCGATGTATGCATCCAACACCAGCGGTATGAATACTCAACACGACGGCATAATGTCATCCACAGCTTACAAATCGGCCTCGGCATATTGGCTGGCTCGCTGGCGCTAGCAACAGTAATCGCTAACACAACCTACATTTCCGACGGGCTGCGGAATCTCTTTTCCAACGCCGTCAGCATCTTTGGTTCAGTCGCTCTGTGGTCACCGACCGATTCATTTCTGTTCGGGCTGCGGCCGCTGGCGATTGAACTGCGCACCTATCAAAACATCCGTGCCAGCACGTTTGAAATCCAGTACGCATCCACATCATCGGAAAGGTAATCGCCATGCGCTTCCACTTCACCCAACTCAACAGCACCTACAGCATCGTTGCCCGTGACCCACAAACCGGCCAGTTCGGCGTAGCGGTACAAACGCACCAGATGAGCGTGGGCAACATCGTACCGTGGCTGCTGCCGGGGGTCGGCGCGGTCGCCACCCAATCGCTGAGCAATGTCAATTTTGGCCCGATGGGACTCAAAATGCTGCGGGCGGGTGTGGAAGCCAGCCGCGTTATCCAAGCGCTCGTTGCTTCTGACGCGGGTGAGAGTCGTCGGCAGGTGGCGGTAGTGGACGCGCAAGGGCGGGCAGCGGCGCACACTGGCAGCGGCTGCATCCGCGAAGCCGGTCACTACATCGGCGATGGCTACAGCGTGCAGGCCAATATGATGACCCGCAACACCGTCATCGCCGCCATGACCAAAGCCTACGAAAGCGCCAGCGGCGACCTCGCCCAGCGCATGTTGGCGGCCTTGCAAGCAGCACAGGCCGAAGATGGCGATATTCGCGGGTCACAGTCGGCGGCGCTGGTGGTTGTGCCGGCTGAACTTTCCGCGCCAGAATGGAAAAAGGATTACAGCCTGCGGGTGGATGAACATGCAACACCGGTCGAAGAATTGGCGCGTCTAGTACGCAACCGCGGCGCACAGCTCATTGACGAAAAAGGTCATGCCCTGCTAGAAAGTGGCGACAAAACCGCTGCATTAGCCAAGTGGGCAGAAGCCCGCGCCCTCGCGCCGGAGCAGGAAGAACTCGCCTACTGGCAGGCCATCACGCTGGCGGACAAACCCGCCGATGTGCAGGGTGCTGCTGAAATTTTAAGACCGATGTTGGCGGCTGACCCACGCAAAGCCGAATGGGTAGAACTCATCCGGCGGTTAGAAGCCTGCGGCTTAATCGAACGATCTGGCGCAGGGTCGGCATTAATCGCAGCGGTAAGCTAATTCAAGAATAAAACATTCGCTAACCCCCACCTTTTAACCGGCCGTAAAAGGTGGGGTTGTTTCAGTCAAACCCCGCTAAAACCCCTCAATTAAATCCATATAAAAATACGTATATATACTTAATCGAACAAATAAATAATGGATTTAACGTTATATAACAGATGCATTGAAATTTCCATTGTCGTAACAAAATCCTCACCAATGAAAATTTCAATGCATATTACAAACATAATCATGTCATCATATTGATAATACATGCAGAAGGTGGATTTTTTATTATGGAACAAACCCTGTCTGGTCAAAGCGTCCCTAACTTTGTCAACCTTGATGCTGATTCAATCATGCCTGAACGTCAACAGTATCAGTACGAGATGTTTCGCGCGGTCTTGATTTGGGTCGTCGTCGTTTGCGGCGCGTTATTTGGTGCATACCTCGTCCCCGCTTCCCAGCAGCAGTCATGGCCCGCTTTAGTCGTCTCCATTAGCTTCTTGACCATCGGCTCCTATTCAGCCGTAACACTTTACCGGATGCAAGATCACCACTTCATGAATTGGGTACGTGGCTGGCTGGTCATCGCCAATATCGTCGTATTCAACTTCGGCTTTTTCCAATCCCATGACTTCCTCGCCATCGCGGCGATGGGCGGTATCATCGTAATGACCCTCGCCATTTTCCTCGAAACCACAGGCAACACCTATCGGTGGGTTGTTATCAGCCTCATTAGCTATATTCTGGTGTTGGTGCTGCGGGCGTTTATTCATATCCCCGACTTTCATTTCGGTGATCTCGAATCGTTAGTGCAGATTGGTACACCCTTCGCCATCATCATCATTATGGCGTTGCTTGGCGTGGTCACAACGCAGCATTTCAAACACAGCCTGTTTCAAAGCGAATCCCGCCGCAAACAGCTTGAACTTCAAGAAAAACAATTAATCGTCGCCAAAAATGAAGCCGAAGAAGCACGGGTCAAGGCCGAACGTTCCGATCAGGTAAAATCAGCCTTCCTCGCCAGCATGTCCCACGAACTACGTACGCCCTTGAACGCGGTCATTAACTTCACACGGTTCGTCATCGACGGTGATACCGGCCCCATTAATCAGGAGCAGGATGAATTATTGACCGAAGTCGTAGGCAGCGCCAAGCATCTTCTGAACCTGATTAACGATGTGTTGGACATGTCAAAAATCGAAGCCGATTCGCTCAACCTATTTATTGAAGATGACATCAATATCAATAGTATCGTCACCAGTGTCGTGACTACGGGGCGCAGCCTCTTAATGGACAAACCCACCCGACTAGACAGCGATGTCCAAGAGAATATCCCCCTCATCGTTGCCGACCGACAGCGCATCGTGCAAATCTTGCTCAATATTATGTCGAACGCCTGCAAATTTACTGAAGATGGTGTCATTAGCGTCAAAGCACGTCACCAAAACGACGAAGTTATCATATCGGTGAAGGATACCGGGCCGGGCATCGCAGCCGAAGATCAAGCGCTGGTATTTGAAGCCTTCAAGCAAACCAAGACCGGCTTGCGGCAGGGTGGTGGCACGGGTTTGGGGATGCCTATCGCCAAGAGTTTAGCCGAAGCGCACGGTGGCCGCTTATGGCTGGAAAGCGAGCCGGGTAAAGGTGCAACATTTCATCTGGCGCTGCCCATTAAATCAGCAGCTTTAGCGCAAATGGCAATTTAGGGGGAAAAATGGAAACTAAACGACCAGTTATCTTGTATGTCGAAGATGACCCGCAAAGCCGCAAACTCATGAGTATGCTGCTCAAAGGGCGAATGAAGCTGCCGCATGTGACTATTCTTGAGGACAGCGAGGATTTTGAGGCACATATTGCAGCGCTTGATCCTAAGCCGGACATCATCCTACTGGATATTCATATGAAACCCTTTAATGGGTTCGAGATGCTGACGATGCTCAGGGAGAACGAGTGGGTACGACACATACCCATTGTGGCACTAACAGCCAGCGTAATGAGTGAGGAAGTTCAAAAGTTAAAGACGGTGGGCTTCAATGGCTGTCTTGCCAAGCCTATTGACCTTGAAACCTTTCCCGAAACGCTGGATCGCATTTTAAACGGTGAAACTATTTGGCGCATTGTGGGCTAATACCCGGAGAACTAACCATGATACTCAGAGGAAAACGAATCTTCATCATTGAGGACAACATGCAAAATCGGCTGATCTTCCAGTTAGCCCTTATCCGGCAAGGCGCAGCCGTCGATTTTGAACGCTGGGGGCGGGATACCCTTCACCGCATTAAAAATTTCTCGCAGCTTCACCTCATTATATTGGATTTGATGTTAGCCGATGGTCTGTCCGGCTTTGACATCTTCCAAAAAATTCGGCAGTTGCCTAAATATGATGCTGTTCCGATTGTAGCCGTCTCGGCGATGGACCCGTCAATCGCCATTCCAAAAACACGGGCACTTGGCTTTTCAGGCTTTATTGCCAAACCGATTGATAATAAACTTTTCCCGCAGCAGCTTGCCTCCGTCATCAATGGTGAGCATGTCTGGGCTGTCGGTGAACGCACCCTATAACATATCTGCCCATTATTGAATAATTACTCAGGTTAACGAAGGAGAACCCATCATGAGTCAACACCACGCCCTCGTGATTGACGATAAT
>JAPUDW010000246.1:0-11176 GCA_027492915.1 Bacteroidota bacterium
CCCCGTTTGGTCGGATGCTGCTCGAACGCCGTTCATCCAACTTTGCAGTGACTCCGGCGTGTTGTACAGCGGGTCAATCTCGTTGTCGGCACTGGCTTCGATACAGTGGATGTTCGCCTCATGGGCGATTTGCATCCACTCCAGCGGTTTCGTCCAGCGTTTGGAGGCGAAACAGTTATCTAAGGCGAGGTGAATCCTCGGAATCATAAATGCGCCTCCATACCGCCCATCCAGTTATTGCTCAATAATACTGCTCGACATTCAAGACATTTTGCATGGGCTGACCGGCTAAATATTGCTTCAAGTTGTCGCAGAAAATGCGTGTGATCTTGGCATTTTCAGTGTCGGTAGTGCTGGCGGAATGTGGGTTGATGATGACGTTCGGCATATCCCACAGCGGGTCGTTGGGCGGCAGCGGCTCGGTGGCGAACACATCCAGTGATGCGCCGCGCAAATGACCACTTTGCAGGGCTGCAATCAGCGCGTTGTAATCCATCACCGCCCCACGCGCGATGTTGATGATGACCGCGCCCTTCGGCAGTTGGGCGATTTGTGCCGCGCCGATCATGCCTTCGGTTTCCGGTGTGTGCGGGGTTGAAAGCAGCAGGTAATCGGCCTGTGTGAGCAGCGGGGTAAGATCGTTTGGCGGGTAGAGTTCATCAACGTTGGGCGTTTCATTGTCATTGATGTTGCGGCGGTTGCCGATGACGCGCATATCGAAGGCTTTCCCCAACCGTGCTGCTTCCCGCCCGATCCTGCCAAGCCCGATGATCGCCTGGTTTTTACCCGCCTTTTCTGGGGTGGTGTTCCGCGCCCAGTGATGTGCCGCCTTCTCGCGCTGCAAATACTCGAAGTCCCGCGCAAAGAACAGAATCGACAGTATAACGAACTCGGCTAGTGGTCGGGCATGAACACCGCTGGCGGTCGTGAAGATCCAACCCGTTTTGTCGTAGCCCTGTTGCTTGACGAACTGCCCGATACCCGCGCTGGTCGCTTGTATCCACTTGAGCTTGGGCGCAAGCTGCGGCAGATCGGCGACGTGGCTGTGGTCGAAGTCGAACAGAATGTCGGCCTGTGCCAGCAGTGATTGCCACTCGGCCTCTTGCTCAGTCGAGCGGTTAATGGGTGCATTGTGGTCAGCGATGTAACGCGGCGTACCGAGCAGGTCAGGTCGGTAGACCACCTCAACCTGCGGCACTTCACGGCGGATTTGCTCCACCAGTTCCGGCTCAAGGTATGAGGCGATGAGGACAATCAGTCGGGTGGCGATCATAGGCTTTTCCAGTAGAGCAATGGTGAAACCCAAACTTTACCGTGAATGGGTGTTTCGATATAGAGCCAACCGGATAGGCTGCCAGCGTAAGTTGTTGATGCCTATACCGGCTTGATGGGTATTTTCTAGTCGGTGGTAAGGCAGTAGATGGCTGATCTACACGACCTTTGAATTTCTCGTAGGGAACGGTATCAGACCGTTCCGCTTTCCCTTGACCTACAGCAAACCCCTACTCAAATCCTTGACATATTGATGATTGTCGATATAATGGGCGTTATGATAACTTCTGAAACCGCTTTTGGCAAAGCAATTAGTGATCCTGTGCGCTACGAGATGATGCAGCACCTCTGCTGTGTGTGGCTCAGCGTGAATGATGTCGTGGATAAGCTTGATGGCAAGGTCAAACAGCCCACCGTCAGCCACCACCTCAAAGAACTCGAAGAATCCAACCTCGTGTTTGCGCGGCAGGAAGGGCGGCAGCGCTTCTACACCTTGAATCAGGAACAGGTGACGTTGTGCTGTGGTCAGTTGGTACGCGCCTTTAATCCGGGGCAGGCTATGCAGCTTGTGCCAGACGACACCATACCCTTGAATGCTATTCCCTAAGCCTTTCGAGGCTTTTTATTTCAGTTAATGTATCGATACTCATCAATATATTTGGAGATTTTCTATGTCAGACGTGATCGAAATTCATGATGTGGTGAAGCAGCGTTACGGGGCAATTGCCAGTGGAACAGCCGGTTCGTGCTGTGGAGGGAATAATTGTGGCTGCGATGTACAACTGTACGAAAGTGCTTTGCTTGAAGAATTACCTGCCGATGTTACCAGTATCTCACTCGGCTGCGGCGACCCCGTTACCATCGCCGGACTGCACGCTGGGGAAACCGTGCTCGACCTCGGCAGCGGCGGGGGTATCGACTGCTTCTTGGCGGCGCGGCAGGTGGGCGAAAATGGGTACGTTATCGGGGTAGATATGACACCCGCCATGCTCGACAAAGCCAACACCAACAAGCTCAAGATGGGCGTGCAAAATGTCGAGTTCCGGCGTGGGCAAATCGAAGCGCTGCCCGTGCAAGATAACACTATCGATGTGGTAATGTCCAACTGCGTCATCAACCTCTCGCCGTATAAGCAGTCGGTGTTCAGCGAAGCCTACCGTGTGCTGAAAGTAGGCGGTCGCATCGTCGTCAGTGACATTGTGACCGAAGGTGACTTCAGCGCCGAATTACAGGCGGATACGGCGAAGTGGGCGGAATGTGTCACCGGTGCGATTGATGTCGAAGCCTATACCGGCTTTATGCGTCAGGCCGGATTTAGCAACATTCAGGTTGTTGATAAGAGCAGCGCCGAAGGTATTGTCGAGTTGAAGGCGGGAATGCCCCGCGTGTACAGCGCTCGCATCACCGCCGAGAAAGTCTAAGCACCTTGTGGGCGGAGGCACGCCTCCGCCGCCGTCCAACACCTATCAGATATGCACAAACATATCAAACACAGTTCACCGAACCCACAAATTATCTTGTAGGGCGTAATGCTGCGCGCCCTGAATGATTTCCTCAGAAGCCACCTCAAAAGTTTGAACATTCTAACCAAATTCGGTTGACTTTGATGATACAAATGTTCTATAATGAATTTTTAAGCTGAATAGTAGTGGATATTTGCGCGGCATAACAAATAGTTGCTGCCAACAATTTTTAATGGCTCAAGTGGAGGGCGCGATGGCCGATATTAAAACCACCGTGAACGATCAGGATGTTGAACAGTTCTTAAACACCATTGAGGATGACCAGAAACGCAAAGACAGTTTTACGATACTGGCGTTAATGCAGCAGGTATCTGGAAGTGATCCAAAGATGTGGGGCAGCAGCATCGTCGGGTTTGGCACTTACCATTACAAGGGCAAAAGTGGGCGCGAGGGGGACTGGATGATCCTCGGCTTCTCGCCGCGCAAGGCGAATTTGACCATCTACGGCCTCGGCGGCCTCGAAGAACGGGATGATTTGCTGAAGACGCTCGGCAAACACACCACCGGCAAGGGCTGCCTTTATATCAAACGCCTATCAGATGTAGATTTGCCCACGCTCAAGACGCTCATCGAGGAAGTGGTCAAGCACGGCGGTCAAAACGCCAGTCCAGAATAAATATCCGTTCAATTGATCGCTTCATATTGTAGGGACGCACCGTATGTCAGGCGACATAGAGTTAGACCAAAAGGAACGGCATCAGGTTAGATCAGCAAAACTGGCTGTCAAGAACGTTCCCCGGCGGGTTCAGAGTGCCCTTTAGGGTACTTCCCGCCGGAACACGGAGCCGGATGGCTTTAGCCTCTGGCGGCATCAACACCACATGTCCGCTCAACGCTAATCAGGGTTGATCATGTATATGTCGTTTGGTGACTCTAACTCTGTGTCACTCAACAAGTGCTGCGTCCGCTCCCCAACCACAATCGCTACTTACTTTGCATCCACGCCCACCGAGGAGTCAACACCGCCATGAACGTAGACGCTATTCGCCACTTTTACGATTACCACTTCACCGAAAATCGTGTGACGTGGGATAAATACATCGTACCGCTCTCGCACGAGCAGTTTACGCAGCCTGTAGCCTATTCAATGGGTTCGGTTCGTAACCAGATCATTCACCTCATGCGTGTCGATGACAACTGGTTTCGCGATTTGCGCGGTGTTGAAATTCCTGATTGGCCGGAGTCCGAAGCGTTTAATGACCGCGATGCCATCCGCGCCAAATGGGATACCATCGAGGCGGACATGCGCGGCTATCTGGCGAACCTAACCGACGAAATGCTGGATACTAAGCCGCTGCATGGCGAGGATAAAGACCTCCGCTTGTGGCAGGTGATGTTCCACCTTGTCAATCACGGCACCGACCACCGCGCCCAAATGCTGCGCATCCTGCATGATCTCGGTGTCAAAACTGTCTCGCAGGACTACATTTTTTACGTCTACGATCACTTGGTTTAATGGCACAAATTTGCCATTTGCCATTGCCGCCTGTGCTGCCAAATTTGCCAATTGGCAGTCCGCTGCCGCCGCCGCCGCCGCCATAAAGCGACTGGCGGCCTCTGCTTTTTGTGATTTGGATTGGCTTTCGTATGAAGCTAAAAGCCAATCGCCACCCGCTAAAAGCTGATTCTGAAATTGACGAATTTGAAGGATTTTGCGACGAAGGAGTCCTTTAAGGCTTGTCCGGTACTCATTCTGTCGTAATTTACGAGAGAAAGAGGCTAATTTCATGTACAAATTGGAAACTATCCTGTTTTCCAGATACGAACATTGGCCTTTGAAGTCGCTTTAGCAGACTTGTCTGGCCGTAGGTAGCATGACGGCTTTAGCCTCATGCGGCGCTTTTTGAGTACCGGACAAGCCTTTTTAGGGTGCAGTTTCGGCGGCTGGCTCCCGTGCATCCGCTGCCAAAATCGGGTTTTGCATTTGCCGCTTTCGCCGCTTTTGCAGAATTGGCCGCTGGCTCCGGTGCATCCGCCGTCAATGATTGTCTTTTCGTAGGGAATGGTCTCAGACCATTCCGCTGCCATAAATTTGACATCACACCGTGAAAATGCACTGTGAAATTGACGAAATTGAGGAATTTTGTGACCGAAGAAAATCTGTTAAGGTGAATCTTCGGCGGCTGTCTCCGGTGCATCCGCCGTCAATGATTGTCTTTTCGTAGGGAATGGTCTCAGACCATTCCACTGCCCAAAACAGTGTTGTAACAACTGCAACATGAACAACAATTGCAACATTTTCAACTTTTATGTCGGGAAATCAGCTTTATGGCGGTGCCGACATCGCCGACTTCGCCGACATAAAACCTTTGTGTCTTTGCGTTAAAACGTATTTGCCTTTTGCTGGCGACTGGCAGCTAATAGCTGGTGACTATTGACTACACATTGCATACATCAAACGCCTGCTTCAGCGACGCAATCGGGTCGCCCAGCGGCACGAACTCTTGCCCGACGTAGCCATCGTAACCCGTCGCAGCAATCGCTTGCATAATCGGTCGGTAGTTCAGTTCTTGCGTGTCGTCAATCTCGTTCCGTCCCGGATTACCCGCCGTGTGGTAATGGGCAAAATAGGCGTGGTTATCGCGGATGGTGCGGATAACATCACCTTCCATAATCTGCATGTGGTAGATGTCGTACAGCAGCTTCACCCGTGGCGAGTCAACCATCTGGCACACCTTCACGCCCCACGCGGTCGCGTCGCACTGGTAATCAGGGTGGTCAACCTTGCTATTCAGCAGTTCAATCACAAGATTCACCCCTGCATCCTCGGCGGTTTTTGCTACCTGCCGCAGCGTTTCCGCGCTGATTTCTGCGCCTTCATCGTCGGCCTGCCCGTTGCGGTTGCCGCTGAAGCAAATCAGGTTCGGGATGTTCCACTTCGCCGCGCTGGCGATGTTTGCGGTTAGCTCGCCTACAATCCGGTCAGCATTTTCGCGCCGGTTCAGCCCATCTGTGAGCGAAAAGTGACCGCGTACCGAGGCAATCGCTAACCCGTGATCTTTGATGAGCTGGTAATCTTCCGGCTCAACCAGTTCAATCGCCGCGTAACCAATATCTGCTGCTGCCCGTACCAACGCTTCCGGTGTCAACTTGTTCGGGATAAAACACCACCACGAAATCGACTGTTTAATGGGACTCATGAAATAATACGCTCCTGCTATCAGAATAAAAGATACTCACCTGACCTAACTCAGATGACATAGGATTAAAACTAGTATTTGAAGTCCCTTTAGTGGACTTGTCTTATGGTTAGCTGAGCGGCTTTAACCCTCAGCGGCGCAAACCACAAACATGATTACTGACCATATCACCTCCCCCCTGTTACTACGGCTATCGGCGGACTGAGCTTGCGAAGATAGCTGATGTGGGCTGGGGAGGGGGGCTACCCCAACTGCTCCCGCGCCCGTTTCGCCGCCCACAAACATACGTCCCACAGGTTCGCCACCGGAACATTCGTGTGCGGCAGCGTATGCAGGTACGGCTGCGGCCCATATTCCGGCGTGAAGGTCAGCGTATCCTCGCCTCGCGCCGCGTGGGCATCCGCAATCGCCTTCCACTGCGCCTCGTGCCATGCCAGTTGGGTGGCATATTCCGGCGCTGATGGGTCAGGCACCTGTGGCCCTTCTTCGTAACCCACCCGCCCGTGAATGTGCCGTGCGCGGTCATTCGCCAGAGCCAATGTTTCTGCTTGGTCAATCGGCAGCCGTTCGCACACGTTCACCCAATGGCTGTAGTCGGCGGTAATGTGCAGGTCGGGGAATTCACGCAGGTAAGCCGCTGTCACCCACGGGTTAAATAGCAGTTTCCCACGGTGCGTCTCTTGCATCACCGTCACACCGATTTTGCGCTCGGTTTCCAACGCCGCTTCGATATAGCGTTTGCCCTCGTCCACGGTCATCGCGTCGAGGCCACTTTGTACATTGATCTTAACCGGATTGTAGTCGCTGAAGGCTTGTAAGGTGGGGAGTAAATCATCGGCGGTTGCAATTGCCCCCGCCACAATCAAACGCAGCTTGTATTGCTCGGCCAACCGCAGTACCTGCTGTCGATCAATCTCGACGAACGACAGCCACACTTCCGCGCCGTCGTAGCCAGCCGCCGCGATGCGCTCAAACTGCTGCTCCAGTATGCCATCCATGCCCCATAAGGCACGATAAACTTCAATTTTCATGCGGGTAAATCACTTTCGGGTGGTCATAAATACGCCGCTAGTGATTTTACCCCGCTTTATCGACTTTGAGTTTCTTGGATTTAGGTTTGTTCTCGTCTTTGTAACTGTCAGCCTGTGCTAGGATCGATTGGGCGCTCAGTTTACCGCTTTCACCCTCGGTACCTAGCATCGCCGCCAGTTCGGTAATGCGCCTGTCTTCATCATCAAGTGCCGAAACAATGGTGGAAGTCCGTTCGCCCTTCACCTGCTTGCTGACGTGGTAATGTTTGTCGCCGTATCCCGCGAGTTGGGCTAAATGGGTGACGACCATCACTTGATGCGTCGCCGCCAGCGCCCACAACTTCTCACCAACCACGCTGCCCACGCGCCCACCAATACCTGTGTCGATTTCGTCAAAGATCAGGGTTGGGGTTTGGTCAGCATCCGCCAGCACCCGCTTCAGCGCCAGCATGATACGCGCCGTTTCACCACCGGATGCCACCTTCGCCAGCGGTCGCAGAGGTTCACCGGGGTTGGCGCTCATTAAGAACTCGACTTCATCCACGCCGGTGTTCGAAAAAGCGTAACGCTTCTCGCCGATGAAGCAGCCGTCTGCATCGGGTTTACGGGTGATGGATACCTCGAACTTGGCCTTTTCCATCCGCAGGTCAGCCAGTTCTGCCACGATTCGTTCGCCCATCTTCTTGCCGATTGCCATGCGTACTTTGCTCACGCGCTCGGCAACTTCGCCGATCAAGTGCAGCAGCTTATCTTCCTCGGCGCGGAGTTCTTTCAGCCGTTCGTCACTGTTACCGATGCTTTCCAATTCGACTCGCGCCCGTTCGGCATGTTCCAGTACAGCTTCAATCGTCGCCCCATAACGGCGGCGTAGTTTGTTGACCAGTTCCAACCGTTCTTCGACTTCTTCCATGCGTTCGGGGTTGAATTCCACGCGGTCAACGTACTTCCGCAGTGTCAGCGCCAAAACCTCGGCCTGTTCTGCCAGTTCGTCTGCCAGTTCGGCGTCTTCCTTCATATCGGGGTCGATATGGCTGAGTTTACCCAGCAGCACTGAAACCTGTCCGAGTTGGTCAACCGCCGAGAGCTGTTCACTCGCGTCCTCCCCGTGCAGCAGGGCATAGGCTTCTACGGTCAGGTTCGCAAGCTGTTCGCTGTTACCCATACGGGTGCGTTCGGCGCGCAGCGTATCTTCCTCGCCCGGTTGCAGCGCGGCCACGTCAATTTCTTCAACCTCACGCCGCAGTTGGTCGGCACGGCGTTTCAGCGCAGCTTCATCCTCAGTCAGTCGTTTGATCTCGCGGCGGTTGGCATTCACCTTATCGACCAATGCCCCCAACGCCAGCCGCATTTCCACCAATTCGGCGTAACGGTCAAGTAGGTCAATGTGCGACTTGGGGTTGAGCAGCGACAGGTGTTCGCTCTGCCCGTGAACATCAACCAGCAGATGGGCGACTGACTTCAACACCTCGGCATTGGTGGTCACGCCATTGACCCGAATCGTCGAGCGTCCGTTGCTCTTGACCTCACGCGCGATAGTCACATAATCGTCACTGTCGCCCTCGATCTCCTCCCGCTGGAGGATCGGCAGCACCTGCGCCTTAACGGTTTTGTTCAGGCCAAATGTGCCTTCCACGACCGCTTTATCAGCACCAGCACGCACAAACGAGCCGTCGGCTTTACCACCGAGGAGCAAATCCACTGCGTCGATGATAATCGATTTACCTGCGCCGGTTTCACCCGTAATCACGTTGAAACCATTGTCGAAGGTCAGTTCAAGCCGGTCAATAATTGCAAAATTTTGGATGCGGATTTCTTCAAGCATTTTTACCCATTGTTGCTATTTCAGATTAGCAATCAAATCCTAGCATATCACATCTTTCTAACCTGATTATATAGCACAAACGTTTGTCAGGCACGGGTAAAAAGGTTGGAGAATTCAAACCAAGTCGCCCATCAAGATGTTAGGCACGCATTTTGAACCGGCTGTAGGCGAAATATGCAAGGATACCGACGAACAAGATCAGTCTGAAATCGGCTACAAACATGAGCCAGATCAATTCCAACGGCGGAAACATTTGGTATGTAATGATCGTGGGTACGAGCATACCAATAATGGCACCCACGACGACCGAAGCCGCCGCGATTTTTGCCGACTGCCGTCCTCGCCGCCGCTTCGTTAACCGCAGCGCCAGTTCAGCGATACCACCCCCGACCGGAATGGCTGCGAAAATAATGAACAGCAGCGGAATACCGATTTGCTGGATGATAGCAGTTGCAATGCCGCTTAAAATCCCACATACCGCCGCGATCACCACATAATCATTTTGCCCCGCCGTGAAGAATTTATCATCCTGCTGCCGTACACACTGCTTGCAGCGGTAGCCCACCGGGGTCGAAACTGCGCAGTCGGGGCACATCAAACGGTTGCACTTATTACAGCGCAGCGACGTTTCACGGTCGGGATGCACCTCACAATAGGTGAGTTGTTCTGACATCAACATTTATCCTTGTTTAACACTAGTATCTATCTCAGCATAGCTTCTGCACGGTATATTTACCGTTAAAGTTTGCTAATACGCTGTTTAAACTCGGATACAATGAGTAGTATAACGCGAAAGTATTTGGAGTCGGTAGGAATTGGGGGAACAGATGGTGCTGATAGCATTTTTTGATTTTTTAGCGACCAATATTCGGTTGAGTTGATATGCGCCATCAATCCACTTTCAGCCTTATATGCATTAGCTTTATCCTCATATTAGGTACTGCCCCAACCATCGCACAGGATGCCGTCAGTACCAATGCCCATGTGTGGGAAGTTTTTTTGCAGCGGGGTATCGGTGATGGCGGGATGGATCGACTGTCTTTCGTGGATATGGTAACTGGTGATGTCACCCCCACCGATGTGCTGGGCGAGCGTTATACACTGGCCGGTAATGCAGTGTTGTACCTCGACCGTCGACTCAATCGGGTGATGCTGGCATATCCTGACGGTGAGGTCAGCGAACATCCGTTTATTCAGCCGGGGACGAGCAGCCGCCGTGTTGATTGGCAGCTTTCTGGCGATGGCAAAAAGATCGCTTGGACGCTCACTGATGGCACTTCTACCGCACTGACGACTCTCACGACTGTCGCTAATGTCGATGGCAGTGATGTGCGAGAAGTGCTGGCGGATGAACCCCGTAATGCAATTCGGCTGCTGCCGGTTGCCTTCAACGCCGAAGGTTCTATCCTTTATATGGATTTCCAACCGGATGGTTTCGCCGACTTCACCCCTATGCCGCAGTATGCCGGATTGATCGGAGTTGACCTTGCCAGCGGCGCGTGGGAATACCTACCGGATGAACCCAGTTGTTTTTGTGGTGCAGGCTTTGGTAACGGCTTATTGCTGCGGCTGCGCGTGTCGCAGGACATCGGCGGTTTTGATATGCATGTGTATAATCTGGCGGGGCAGGTACAAGAAACGATTGCCGCCCAACCGCTGCGCGGCTACACACAAGCTGGCGATGTGGTCATTTCTCCCGATGGTCGGCAGGCGGTTTATGCGCTGGCACAGGTGCAAAATTTTGGTCGGGCAGATCAGTCCGTCCGCACGGTGTTCATGCTGGTTGATCTTGAGCAGAAAACACAGGTTGCGCTGACGGAACCTATCACAACGTTTGTCGAGCCGCATAGCTGGACGGAAGATAACAGTGCGCTGCTGCTCACCAGCCGCCAACAGGACGGCACATGGAAGATCAATCTCAGTGATGGCAAACTGACACGGGTGGCTGATGCAACCTTTTTAGGCACGGTTTATTGAGGAAGCGTTCAGGGCGAAATGAGGCGCTTTACGTTTGTGAACGAACTTTCATGAGCAGGGCTTGACGGATTAGTAACCTCAACGCTTCTGGTTTGACCGCGCTGAGATAAACACTTAAAATAGGAAAGAGTATTTCATACAGATTGTTTATCCAATTCATCTGTTATCGCAGTAGGGGAGGGAGCCGTGGGTCGTTGGGCGAACAAATATGTTATTGGCCTCACGGGAAACATTGCCACCGGAAAAAGTGTTGTTCGCCAGATGTTGCAACATCTGGAAGCATATACCATTGATGCGGATAGTCTATCTCACCGGGCTATGGCTCCGGGTGCGCCTGCCTATAAGCCGATCATTGATACCTTTGGGCAATTTATTCTGGACGCGGATAAGAACATTAACCGCGCGATGTTA
>JAPUDW010000246.1:11186-11443 GCA_027492915.1 Bacteroidota bacterium
GAGTATCGTTTTCAATAATCCCGAAGCGTTGGCACGCTTGGAAGCGATTGTGCATCCAGTAGTTGGTGCTGCGGTTGGTGCGCTGGTCAGCCGTGCCCAGCAAAAAGTGGTCGTCGTCGAGGCGATCAAATTGCTAGAAGGTGATTTAGGTCAGGCCGTTGATGAGGTTTGGGTGGTTGATGCCAGCCCCGACACCCAGTTAAAACGCTTGGTCGAACGTCGCAAGATGCCGGAAGCTGAAGCCCGACAGCGCATCG
>JAPUDW010000247.1:0-5014 GCA_027492915.1 Bacteroidota bacterium
ATTTCCCATGCCTACCCACCACCAATTTGCTCCGATTTCCCCACTATTTGATTGAGACAATACCCAATAAATAGATATTCTGAGGGGAAAAAGATCAAAATTGAACCAATTTCCACGAGTTTTGAACAAGTCTACAAAGTCGTCCGTATAGAGGAGTGTAGACAGGAGACACAGCAGCGGATGGACAGTCAACAGACAGAAGTAGAACTGCTTATACAGGCACAGGCGGGCGACATGGACGCTTTCGCCGACCTGCAAATGCGGCTCGACGCAGCCATCCGGCGCTTCGTGTGGCGGCTGATTGGTACCAGCGTAGAAGAAGATGATATTGTGCAAGACTCCATGATTGCCCTGTATCTGAACCTTGATCGCATCCAACCCGCCGACAAGCTGCGAGCGTACCTGTTCCGCATCGTCCGCAACCGTTGTTACGACTTACTACGGAAGCGGCGTCGGTTCGAGCATCTGTCGTTGGATGACGAACCCGTGGAAATGTGGGCATCGCTTCATGCCAGTGTCGCCGTAGGGCAGCCGGAAGATGTAACCCACTGGCTGCTGCTGAGAATGGAAGTGCAGGCAGCAATCGACAAGCTGCCGGAACTCCAGCGCCAAACGTTGATCTTATACGCGGAAGAAGGACTGGCCTACAACGAGATTGCCGACGCGATGGATACAACAATTGGTACGGTGAAATCCCGACTGTTCTATGCGAAGAAGACGCTGCGGCAGTTGGTGAACCCGGAAACGCTCAAGCTGTTGGAAGAAAATTTGGGCAGCACGTCTACATCAGAAGCGACCGTTCAGGAGGTCAGTCATGCGGAAGCATAAGTCAGAACGCGAACGATTAGAAGGATTGATGGCTGAAATCAACGCTGCCTACGACGCTGGGAATGAGGGTGAAATGTGTTTGTCGCCCTTAGTTGATACACCGCTTGATGAAACTGAAAACGGATGGACATCCGAGGGAGATGAAAATGATGAACTTTTTACATGATAGCGCTCGCGCTCAACAGCGTATGACCGAATTGATGCAAGAAGCCGATAATCACCGCCGCTTGCCCGCAGTACCCGGTGTCACGGATGCGCTTCTAACGGCTGTCGGCACATGGATGATTAGCGCTGGTGAACGTTTGACGCAGGGCAAAGATGATAAGAAGTTAAGTTTAATCGAAACAGCCAATGGCTGAAGTTACAATAGACGACGCAACTAGAGGAGCATTCCAAAACATGAACGATGAAGCCCGACGGGCGCTGCGGCAGCTGCTGCCCCCACTCAAAACACTCGCTGGAATGGCCGAACGTGCCTACCAGACCGAAATGCACAACGGTACCGGCAATATGGCCGTCAAGAGCTACCGCAACCTGCACACCCGCATCGCCGCCCTGCTGCCGGATGATAGCTATATCACTGACGCACTAGCATTAGATGTGAGCGATGATGCGGACGATGGGGCGAAAGTAGCGCAGGTCTACCTCGCCACCAGTCAGCTTGTCCCTTATCTTGACGGAATGCTGCGCGACTCGTACCCACAGCCACCGGAACCGCCTTTCCCGCCCGTACCACCGGTGGATGCAATTGGACAGCCGTTTGCTCCGCCTGTACCGCCGATACCACCCATCCCACCGATTCCGCCGATGTGGGAAAATCAGGCCGAACAACACGGCGAACATCCGCAGCCACCGCCGCGCCCCGGCACTGGGGATATGGATGACATCAAGAATTTGGGCTTTGAACTGCGCGACCGGATTTTGGCCGCGACACAGGGCGCACTTCGTCGGGCGCTGGATGAAATCGACGTGAACATCGACCGCAACTTTAGCAACTGGATGACCGATAAAGATAAGCCGAAGCGCAAACGTCGCATTGTCATCACCTCGTCCGAAGGTTCGCTGGAGGACACTGATCTTGAAGGCGTAAACCTGAGTGGACAAGATTTGAGCGGACGCAATATGGCCTCCGCCAACTTGCTAGAGGCGATCCTTAATCACGCCAACTTGTCGGGCGCCAATCTTGCGGATGCACAATTGGGTGAAGCGCAGATGGTGGGTGCGAACTTGACCGGTGCTAACCTGAACAGCGCCTTCTTACAAGAAGCTATGTTGAACCAATCGAACTTACAGGGCGCGAACTTCAACGATGCTGCTTTAGAAGAGGCGCAGTTGGTAGGGTGCAGCGCGGAAGGTGCAAGCTTTAACGGTGCGAATTTACAAGAAGCCGTTTTGGATCACGCCAATATTCAGGGTGCGAACTTCAATGACGCGAATATGTCCGAGGCACATCTCATCGGCGTGATTGCGGAAGGTGCAAGTTTCAACAGCGCCAATCTTGAGGAAGCCAAGTTCAATCAGGCTGTTTTGAACGGCGCGAATTTTAACGACGCGAATCTTGAGGAAGCCGAGATGACGGACATTCAAGCCTCAGGCACGAATTTTAACGGTGCCAACCTTGAGGAAGCGCATTTGAATCAAGCCAACTTGGAAAGCGCAGATTTCCGCGATGCCAACCTGCGTGATGCCGACCTGACCAATGCGAACCTCTATCGGGCAGATCTGCGCAGCGCAGATTTGAGAGATGCCAAGCTGCGGCATGTGAATTTGAAGGACGCGAAGATCGGCGATACCAGCATTCGCGATACCGACTTCACCAATGCGATACTACCGGATGGTACACCCTATTCGCCGGGGACTGATCTCTCACGCTTCGGCTTCATCGGCAGGCCAGCGCGTTAAGCTTCGAGACAACATGAGATCTGCACGATCAACAGGGGCCGCAGCAGCGAGCCTCTGTTGATTTTAAGGTCATGACTCGTTAAAGGGTTGTTCCGCGCAGCGTTGGCTAAAGATGCTGCCGTCGTCGGGGTCATAGTGTGCAAAGTACAGCACAAAACCTTCTTGCACCGTCAGATCATCAAACGGTGTATATTGCGGCGGGCCGAGGTTGAAGAAACGGTTCAGCATTTGCACTACCCGCACATCTTGCTTTTGGACAAAGAATGCGTGGTCAGTCCCACAGCGCAGCTTTTTTAGGTAATTTGGTGTCAGCCGCCCTGACCGAATCGTGTCTACATTTATATCATCGCGCCATACCCGAATCATGCCTTCAGTCTCAATCTGACTAAAGACAGGTGTACTAATCAAGTGAACCCGTGTGTTCTGTGGGAAATTGATCGAACGCCATGCTGCGTCATAACCATCCGGCGCACTATTATTGAAGCGAAACGCATAATTATATTCGGGTAGATGTTGGTTGAAGTAGAAATTTACTTGATATAATGCCAACCCGATACCGATCACCGCGATAACACCGGTCTGCCAGCGCACATGCCGTATCATCAGCGCCACCGCATAACGTACCCCTATTGCTACCAGCAGGGCAAGCGTGGGAAATACGATCAAGAAGCGTGATGAACTGACACTGTTTTTCATGAGACTGTTGGCTAAAGGCGTGCAAATGACCCATAACAAAACGAGCATAGCACCGGGTTTGCGCCAATTGAAACACACAAAGCCAAAGCCGAGGATCGCCGCGATCTGCATACCACTGAGCAGCAGTGAGGTTGTCTTGGAGTAGAAAAATGTATAGTCAATCCAGTAAAAATACATACCGAATGCAGGTATCACATGCTGCGTGATATGGTCGCCAAGGGCATTGGGAGAGTATAGAATGTCTCTCCAATAAGCGGCTCCTAAACCCAGTTCATTTTTGACCAGCCGTGGCAAAATCGGCTGTTGTGTCCCCGTTAGTGTCAGGTAAATTGGTATGCCGATTACCGCGAGTGCGATCAGTGCTAGAAACAGTTCGAACCGCAGTCGCCCAAACCGCGCGATGATCGCCCCCCACGGCGGCAGCCCTGTATATTCATCATCAACCCGTGCGAAAAGGAGCGTGCCGATTAACCACAATAGGGTAAGCGGCACCAGCAGCAGCCGTCCGCCCTCATAAAAATATTGGGTAAAACCCAGCATAATACCCGCCAAAACGAAGTTTGATCGGTTGCGCGTTTGTAAAGCGCGGCTGAGAAAAACCAGCGCCACGGTGCCGATCAGCGGATCAGCAATGTTGTTCAAGCCAACGCGGCTGAATTGGACATGCGGTGGGAATGTCGCCAGCAGCAGTGCTGCGAGCAGTGCTGTTTTGCGGTCAAAAAGGTCTTTCGCCAAAAAATACAAAGCGGGTATTGTCAGTGTCCCGATAATCGCGCTTGCCGCCCGAAACCCGAACAAATTACGCCCGAACACGTCAATCGTTAGTGATTGCAAATAAGGATAAATATGCGGAAAGGCAGCAATACTGCTAAAGGGTTGCAGCAGCCCATAAAAACTAAGCCGTTGCTCATCATTTGCCGCCGAAAGAAACGTTCGCTCATCCACTAGAAAACGCATTGCCGTATCGAGGTGCCACAATCTCACCGCCAGTGCCAGCAGGGTAATCAGTGCAATCGGCCACCATACACGCCACCGCATACGCCAATGGACAATTGGTTGCGCGGTATGCAGGTTTACACCGTTTAAGCCAACGATCACTAAGGCGGATGAGGCGATTAACAGTATAAACTGTACATGCAGGGAGGTTTTGTTAATGAGGTCGGACTTGATGCTTTGTGTATTAATCAGCGTCAGGATGATCATCAGCAGCAGCCCCGCGAACACAGCACTGTGTCTGACTGTGCGGCGGAAGAACAAGCGCATGTTAGCTGCAAATCCACTAGTGGCCGGTTCACGCGCCGGATAGGCCAGCGTAACGACTGGAATGCGGTTGAGATCCGGGTACAACTGGAGTGCAATCCACAATGCCACGATACTGCCGACAAACCCTACGACCGCCTGCGGAAGTGCATCTTCATAGGTGCGTGTTTCCCAGAAGAGTGCCGCACTGTAAATCGACAGCATGATAGCGGTCGCACCAAACAAGAATGATAACCGGATTTGATATGGGGACTGCGCTTGGGATTGCGATTGGTCCATTTGGCGCAGTGTCATGATGCCACGCCCGATAGCTTCGGCATTGTTAAAC
>JAPUDW010000247.1:5024-11443 GCA_027492915.1 Bacteroidota bacterium
TAGAGTGCAGGCGCTAACAATAGAATCACAAATATCGCTGATGAGATTTCGGGTGCATCACTCCCAAGGACAATCAGCAGACCAGTAAAAAATAAAGCTAAACCCAAATAAAGTACCCAGCGCAGCGCCGACTGTTGTGGATGAGGTTGCTTTGATGTAACTTCAGATTTTGTTTCGGTCATGTTGTTTTATTGATCAACCAATGCTGCTGCTGTAGGATTATGGCAAGATAGCAGTGATTTCCTCCTGTGAAAGCTGCCATCACAGCAGTATCCCAGCCAGCGGGAGCGTTGACGAGTCGATGGAGAAATAAACTTCGAGTCTGCCATAAAATGTTATCCGCTGTGCCGCTAACTCACGTCAGACTTGTTGCATTTGAGTCACGAATAATTACTTTTCGCGTGTCCTAAAAGGTTCATCCAATTTAGAGTAGCATAATTTTAAGATTGCGTTTGATAGGGATAATTAACCTTCGCCGCCGCTTGGGCAGCGCTGTCCTTTATTCCTATTATTTTGGCTACCAATGGCATATTGAATGCACCCCTTGACGGTGCTATGCTAATCACCGACGTTAAACTTCAGTTGAAACTGGGTCGATGCTTTTATGGCTGTACAACCGAATATCCTGTTTATCGTTCTGGACACCATGCGCCGCGACCGCCTTTCGATTTACGGCCACGACCGCGAAACTTCTCCACAACTTGATGCCTTCGCCCAAGATTCGACTGTGTTCGAGCGTGCTGTGTCCGCTGCCCAATGGACGGTGCCTTCCCACGCCTCGATGTTCACCGGTGTCTACCCCAGTACCCACGGCTTGACACAGGCTGATGGAATGCTGTCGCGTGCCTATCCATCGCTGGCCGAACTCCTGCGGGGCGGCGGGTATGATACCGCTGCCTTCTGCAATAATCCGCTGGTTGGCGTGCTCAATAATGGCTTACAGCGTGGCTTCAACCGCTTCTATAATTATGCTAGCGCCGCGCCTTTCCGACCGACCGAGCAGCAGCGCAGCCGCCTCCACCGCGAGGCAATGCACCTGTTCCGCCGCTACCTAGCCCGTCCGTTGGGCAACCAATTTGCCCATTCGGATTTTCTGTTCCGTATGTCGCTCAACCCGCTGTTCGTTCCTTATTGGACGCGGTTGATTAATTACAAGGGGAACACTGCCCACTCCATTGATGACTTGATAAATTACTGGCGGCAGCAAACCGCTGGTGGCAGCGAGAAACCCCTGTTTGCCTTCCTGAACCTGATGGGTTCGCATATGCCGTATAACCCGCCGCAAGATACGCTCGACCGTGTAGCACCTGAAGTCCGCCACGACCGCCATACCTACACCTTCATGCGCCGCTTCAACAGCGAGGCCGCCCGTTGGGCCAGCCCGACCGACCCACCGCTGCAAGATTGGGAACGCCAAACCCTCAACCACTTCTATGATGCCGAAATCGCCAGTCAGGATTATCACCTTGGTCGCTTGCTCAAGTGGCTGAAACACAGCGGTACCCTCGACAACACGATGGTCGTTATCTGCGCGGATCATGGCGAAGGCCACGGAGATCATGATTTCGTCGGACATGGCTTCGTCGTTTATCAAGAACTCGTCCATGTACCACTGGTCATCCACTACCCCGAACGCTATCCGGCTGGCAAGCGCATCATGAACACGGTTTCGACCCGCCGCCTGTTCCATAGCGTCTTGGAAGCCGCCCATATCACGCCGCCCAATACAGCCGATGGTGCGCCAACGCTGGCACTATCTGAGATTGCCCACGGCGCGAGTGACCCTGAACAAAATATCGCTATGTCAGAAGCCTTCCCACCGCTAACCTTCCTCAACGTCATCCAGCATCGCAACGCCGCTGCTATCCAGCGCCTACACTTGCAAAATGTGCGTCGTGCGCTCTATCAGGATCATTACAAATTGGCAGTCGTCGGGCAGCAGGTCGAAGGCTTGTTCGACATTGCCGCTGACCCCACCGACAGCCATAATGTCGCTGATAGTCAACCGGCCATTCTCAGCGCTACCCGCCGCATCCTTGCGATGCAGGTCAACAAGGCCGAGTCGCAGCGTATCGAAACTGCCACTGCTACCGCCGAAGTTGATGACTCGGTGGTCGAACACCTCCGCGCGTTGGGGTATATCGAGTAACCCTAATCTCAAATTTTGTAGGTTGCAGTCACATTGAGCCGCACATGATTGAATGAATAAACCAATTCAAGAGGCTGATTTTTGCGACAGGTGGTGCGTCCCGATGGGTCAAAGCAGGTTTTAGCCTGCTTCCCGCCGGAAAATGGAGCCGGACGGCTTTAGCCTCTGGCGGCATAACCACATCACCTTTTGGTACCAGAGACACCCCCGTAGACGAATCGGCGGTTGACCCACGCCCATCGCTGCGCTAGAGTCGGTTGCCTAATCCCATTGTAAATCGACAACCAAACGCTGTTTTTAACCGTGTATGGATTACAGGTTTGGTTGCTCTATAGATTTGCTGATAGTGGTCATTTGGTAAGAGATGAATTTCAAGGTCTGTAAATTTTAGGTTCACATTGTAGGGACGTAGCGTGCTACGTCCGCATCCTAAATTTACAGCCACCACTTACTTTGCAACCACCACCGATTTGCCCACGTACTAACTTTGAGGAACAACCCTGCCGCATGACTGTTGAAGTAACCCGAATCCCTGACAAATCAAACCGGATGCTGGCACTCGATATTGTGCGCGGTTACGCTATGCTGCTAATGCTCGTCAGCCACAGCAGTTGGTGGCTGGATGACCTCGATTACGGGGTAGCCTATGGCTGGGATAACATGATCGCCCCGAACCTCCGTGCGCCGGAAAGTATCCTCGGCTTCATCCTCCAACTGGCGACACCCGCCTTTTTCTTACTCGGTGGTTTCAGCATCGCGCTCTTTGCCCACTCGCGTCGGCGTCGGGGATGGAGTGAATGGCGCATCACCCGCTTCTTGCTCACACGCGGTTTCCTGCTCATCGGCATTGATCTCGTCGTGATGAACCTTCAAATGAATCCACCTTATTACACCGAACACATGTCGGTGCTAACGGGCATGGGTATTTGTGTGTGTTTAATGGCGTGGTTGCGTCGGTTGGATTGGCGCGGTATGGTTGTCTTAGCGCTGGTCGTGCTGCTCGGAACGCAGTTCTACTACCATAGCCTGACCGCCGCCGGAGAATGGCCGCGCGAAGAATCCGTTTTACGGGCGGTTTTACTCGCGCCCAGCGTGGAAGATATGACGTGGAAAACCCAGTTTCCCGCGCTGCCGTGGCTGCCGATTGTGCTGCTCGGCTTCATCACCGCTACGCTGGTTCTCCGCAAAAAGATGTCGCTAGGCAAGCTGGCGCTGGGGTTAGGGTTAAGCTGCTTAGCCTTGTTTGCCGCCAATATGCTCATCGGGGATATGTGGAGTTTGTACCCTGATAATCCCTTTATTTTCGGTAAGCACCCGCCGGACTTCGCCTATCTCTCGTTGTACACCGGCCTAGCCTTTTTACTGATCGCCCTGCATAACCGTTTGCAGCGCGTCAGCCTGACCAAACCGATGAAGGTGGTTAGCATACTCGGGCAGTCGTCACTGTTTTTCTATATCATCCATGTGCGTTTGATCGAAATCATCAGCCCGTTCATTGCCCCGCTGCAACTCCCCGCCTTGGAGCGCTCGTTGTTGATTGTACTGGCGGTTCTGCCTGTGACAGTTGTTTTATGTGTGGTCTACCGCTTCGTAAAGCGCAAACACCCGCAAAGCGTCCTGCAATATCTGTAGCCCAAAGTTTGAAAACTCGAACCATCAAATCAGAAATTTTGTGCTAAAATGTCATTGGTAGAGGTCATTTGGTAAGTGATGAATTTCAAGGTCTGTAAATTTTAAGTTCACATTGTAGGGACGTAGCGTGCTACGTCCGCATCCCAAATTCACAGTCACCATTTAGAATTGATAGAGTTAGCCCAACACACATCACACTGGAGCAGCATTGATGGGTATAAATCAGCAGTCAAGTTCACCCACAGATGAAATGATTGTAGTGGGCTTAGTTCACCCGAAGGGCAGTGGTGGTTTTTCAATCCGCACACCAACATGGACCCTCGACTTCACCTTTTCCGCTTGGCGAGACTCGAACGGTGTCTTACACCGAACGGATTTGCTCGTCAAAGGTGATGTAACCCATGATCAATTAAACAGCCTTATGGAGCAAATACACGGCCTCAGTATTGTTAAAGTTCGCATCCGAAACCTCGATCATGCCATAGCAGAATTTGTAGAGTTAATCGACGCAAAGGTAGAGGCTGATCACGAATTGAACCAGCTTGCAGTGGAATTATCCGAGCCGCTGACTTACGAACATAGTCGATTTGGAACGTTTACATTTGATCGAAGATTAAAATGGTGGAGGGCCACGTTAGAATGGTCTGGGCACCGGATACGCTTTAACATTCCGGGTGATGAAAATGCTGCGCCGCAAGCGGAACTGTTTCAGACTGCGGTTGAATTGTGGGATAACCAACCCCTCTGGAATCAGCGCATTTCAGACTTTGCGGTTCGAGAACTGCTGCCTTTGAAAAATGATTCATGGCTGGACAACGATGAACAACCACTATCGCCAGATGAATTCAATGCGCGGATGTCATTAGAAACGATCTGTGTTTACAACGAAGGCCGTTTTGAGTTCTGGCATCATGACGGCAATTTATTCTTTGGTCACTCGATCTACGTCTCAGGGGATATAAAGAATGGGCCAGATGATGCGAACATTGCGGGGTAATTCGCAAGCACGGCGAAATGCTCCCTCACATCCGCCATGCAAATGCACAAATTGCACAGCGGTGGAATTACGGGAACAATCCGCCGATTTTTGTCATTTCGGCGCCGCGCTCCCTCACTTCCGCCGACACAAAATGTCAATTCAGCGGATATACGGGAGCGCCCCGCCCGCCATTTCGGCAGAAAATGTGCAAATTGTGCAATTTATGCCACATTTCAATCGGCTAGGGTTTACGGTTACGCGCCTGCTTCCCATTCGCGCTTGAGCATCGCGTACAGATACATATCATAGCGCTGTCCATCACGCTCAAGGAACTCGCGGTAAACGCCTTCGCGCTGGAAGCCGAGCTTTTCATACATATGGATTGCCGCTTCGTTGTAGCTGAATACGGTGAGTTGGATGCGGTGTAAATTCAGTTCGCGGAAGGCAAAGTCCAGCACCAGATCCATCGCCTCGGAACCATAACCACGGCTGCGGTATTGCGCCTCGCCGATTGCGATACTCAGCCAACTGTTGCGGTGCGTCCACAACACGTCACCCAACTCGACAAAGCCGATCAGGTCATCACTGAGCAGAACACGGATACCAAATAGGAAATGTTCACGCCCACGCTGGCCTTCGCGTATCCATTCGCCCACCTGCGACTCACTTTTGGGGTAGGCGGCGTTTGCGTCCAGCAAGCGTAGGTAGCTGGCATCCTGCTGCCAGCGAGCGACGGTCGAGGTATCGGCGGCATTCAGCGGCACGAGCCGGACGCGCGTGCCTTCAAGTAACGATGTAAGGGTCATGAAGAAAACCGCCTTTGTCGATGTGTCACAAAAATAAGTGATGTGGAAAACTTAGAAACGCTAGTCGATTTTACAGATTGAACTCGCTGGTCAGCAGCTTCTTTGAAGTCCCTTTAGTGGACTTGTCCCTCTCGTAGCATGATGGCTTTAGCCTCATGCGATGCTAACAACAAACACTTGGAATTATCGACAACCCTTTTAGCCTGTAATCTTAACTCTCCCCACCTTGATTACCCAACAACCGCTTCTTGCGTTCTTCGATCAGCGCTTTGGGGTCGAGCGCTGCTGCTTTTTGGCTGGCTTCCGCTTCTAACCGTTTGGATTCTGCTGCGATTTGTTCGGGTGTTTTCACCTCAAAATCCTCATCCAGCAGTTCGCGGTTCTTAACCTGTGGTTCTTCTTTTGTGGGGGGCGGTGGGGCAGCTTGTTCGACGGGTTGGGACGCAGCAGCGGGAGCATTCACCTTGCCTTGTACCACCACCGGCGGCTTCTCTTCCACCATTCGCGAGGCCGCAGCCATGACCGTGCTGCCAGCCGTTTGCGCAGTGCGGAACAACGCGCCCACGCTGCGCCCCGCCGTCACCCGCCCCAGAATGAAAGCGACCACGCCGGTAATAAAGATCGGGATAATCGCCCCGATGAAAGTACTCAAGACGTTCATACCGAGGACGACCAGCACGATTGCACCGATCACCAGCAGCACGTTGCGAATGTTAATGTTGTTCATAGCCAAATCCTTTTCCAACTGCGGCTGATTATACCGCGAGAAACCCTCAGAAATTCAGTTTTACCACAAATAATACAACGCCTTCGTAGGGACAGCATAATGAAGTTTTCCAAATAAATACGGACT
>JAPUDW010000248.1:0-8304 GCA_027492915.1 Bacteroidota bacterium
TGTGCGGCTTGAATCCGTCAACAATCGAGGATGATGTTATTGGCTTTCGACATGCGTTGATTGCGCCTAAACCGGATAAATCGCTTCAATGGGCTAAAGCCCGTTATAGGTCAGCGGTTGGCAATTACGAAAGTGGTTGGTGCTTTGATGCGATTGGACGCCTTACTATCGAAATTGCTATTCCGTTTAATGCCTCGGCAAAGATTGTGCTTCCTGAGGCAAACATCAGTGAAATATTGATCAATGGCCGACGGCTTGATGAAGGTCAACAAATCAGCGATCAAGTGGAGTTAACACTTGGTACTGGCAACTATAAGTTTGAGTATCAACGTTCTTCCGTGGTTCATGTAGAAGCAAGCTCAACCCTTTAAGTTTCTTTCCTGAGCCGCGTCCTTATTCATACGATTGACGAACTACCGATTACGACATTTATCTTTTGCAATTTTTATACGGAAATTCCCGCTGAAATGACATGGGTACAGCGAATTGCTCACCTGCTGCTACTACCGTACAATTTGCTGTCATTGCTGCAAAAGACTGGTTATGATTCGGAATATTCTTCAAATTCAGAAGGGGTTTTACGAATCCTTTCCCAGTGTTGAATACGATTAGAAATTCAACGCTTATCGACTCAATAATAGAGCTTTTGTATTATCAAAGTCACGTCCGTAGGGTTAGGTGTCATTTAGCCCTTTACCGACCCCGCCGTTAGCCCGCGCACAAAATAACGTTGAAGCAGAAAGAACACGAGAAGCGGGACAATCAGCGAAACGAACGCGCTGCTGGTTAGCACCTGCCAATTTTCGCCTTGCGAACCGAGCAGCTCCCGAAGTTTGGATGTCAACACAATCTGGTCGGGGCGCTGATTCAGAAACACAAGTGATACCAACAGGTCGTTCCACACCCACAAAAATTCAAATGTTGCATACGAAGCGAGCGCAGGTAACGACAGTGGAATCACGATCCTCGTGAAAATCTGCGATTCGGATGCACCATCCATTTTGGCTGACTCAATGATCTCTTTGGGAAGGCTCGCCATATAGTTGCGAATGAGAAAAATGGCTAAGGGTAATCCAAAACCAGTATGGGCAATCCAAATACCGGGGAAGGTTTTACCAATCCCCAAGTCGTTGTACATACGCAGAACGGGAATTAACGACATTTGCAGGGGTACAACCTGCAAGCCGATAATAACCAATAATAGGAATCGACGACGAGGGAAATGCATCCACGAAAAACCATAGGCGGCAAAGGCAGCGATGGTGGTTGCAATCAGCACGGAGGGCAGCGTTACCGTAAGTGTATTGAAAAATGCTTCACGCACACCCGATCTAGAGAGCACTTCGCGGTAATTATCCAGCGTAAAACGCGGTGGATTGTAGGAAACGTAGTAAAAAAGACGACCATTCTCAAGATCAAACGGTTGGGGTGATGTCCATTCGTAGCTGCCATCGGCTTGCATGAGGAAGGTTTCGCCATTTTCAAGCGTTAGCAAGTTGCCGACCTGATGATCGGTCAATTCGCCGGAGAGGAAACCACCGCCGTAACTTTGGACAGAACGATTATCCCCCGCCTCAAATATACTGCCGGTTATGACATAACGACCATCTTGTTCGATTTGATTTTCACTATTGGGGGTTCGTGTACGCGCGTTGGCGGTTACACTTTGAAGGGCTGTCCACCAACCGCTAATCGCCAATTGATCTTTATCACGCAGTGAACTGACGAGTAAGCCAACGGTGGGTATCGTCCAAATGATGACGATACACAGAAGGACGATACGGGCTAAAATACCGCCTATTGTTAGCCTGAGTAATGGAATACGCCGACTCATCATAGGGCCTCTTCGCTGCGATAACGCCTGATATTCCAGATCATAATGGGCAGCACCGCCAGCATAATGACGATGGCAATTGTGCTCCCCCGGCCAAAATCACCGCCACTTCTAAACATCCAGTTGTACATGAGGTTTGCCAGCACTTCAGTTCCCCACTGGCCGTTGGTCATGGCTAGAACAATGTCGAACACCTTCAAGACGACAATCGTGATGGTCGTAAGCACAACCAAAATAGTGCCGGTAATCTGAGGGATGGTGATGCGAAAGAAGATTTGTATCGGATTGGCACCATCTACTTGAGCGGCTTCGAGTGTGTCTTCCGGTACGCCACGCAGCGCCGCCGAGAGCACAATCATCGCGAAACCTGTTTGAATCCAAATCAAGATTGCCATTAAGAAGAAATTGTTCCAAAAGGGCGTGGCGATCCATGCTTGAGGGCGACCGCCTATAGACACCACAAACGCATTCAAAATACCGATTTGTTGGGCATCGGGGCCGCGATAGTCATAAACAAACTTCCATATGACACTCGCGCCGACAAAGGAAATCGCCATCGGCATAAAGATGAGCGATTTGGCAATGGTTCCCCATGCGATATTATCAGCAAGTACGGCAATCAGGAGGCCAAGCGCCGTACTGGTAATCGGCACCAGCAGCAGCCATAAGAGGTTATTGGTGATGGCTTGAATAAAACCGGGGTCGCTTACTGCCCAGATATAATTACGCAGCCCGACAAAGGTGCTACTTTGGGCGTTAAAAAAGCTGTAAATAATCGTTTGAATCATTGGATAGACGAGGAAGATGCTGATCAAGAGCAGCGCCGGCCCAACAAACAACCACGGACGAATCGCCGCGCCCCACTGCGCATGATTACCGGCTGAAGTACCGTCTGGCTGCACACGATCTTTAAACAGGCGATCAAGTAACCAGTTGGAGCCTATAAAGTAGAATGCCAATGTACCGGCAGCAACTAAAACGGCGCTTAAAGTGCTCAAGAGCTATTCCCTATCTCACAAAACCACTTGCTAAATCAGAAGGAGAAGCGAATGTTTCTCCTTCTGACCAATTCATTCAGATGTACTACTCTTCTTTGATGGCATCCCACTTGAGTTGGATGGCATCGGCCACTTCTTGAGCGCTGCTACCGCTGACAAAATCGACCATACCCGTCCAGAAAGCATTGGTGCCAATGGCGCCCGGCATCAAATCGCTGCCGTCGAAACGGAAGGAAGTCGCCGAGAGCAAAATCTCACCCTGCTGGCGCAGCGGGTCGGAAGCGTACAGGTCGGTATTTACACCGAGGTTAGCCGTGAGGAAGCCACCCTGAGCCATCCAAATTTCCTGCGCTAAGGGGGTCGTCAGATAGCTCAGGAGCGCGGCGGCGGCTTCGCTATCGGTGGTGCTGGTGAAGAAATTCCCGTTACCCATCACCGGCTGACCAAGGTCTTTCGATTCGTAGGCGGGGAAGTAGAAGAAGTCAACATCAACGCCAATTTCTGTGCCTTCGGGGAAGTAATTCGAGGCGAAGCTGCCCTGACGGTGCAGATAGCAAGAAGGCGGCACGCTGATTAGGCCGAGCGGACTATCGCGGAAATCGGTCGTTGCGACAGAGGCCGCGCCACCGTTGACCCAAGCATCATTCTTGGCAAACGTGCCGAACAGGTCAATCGCGCCAACGATACGCTCGTCGTTGAACGGGATTTCGTTGCTGACCCAACCATCATAGACTTCCGGCGATTGGGTGCGCAGCACGAGGTCTTCAACCCAGTCGGTGGCAGGCCAGCCGGTCGCATCGCCGGACGCAATACCAATACACCACGGGGTTGTGCCATCGGCGACAATCTGTTCGCTGAGCGCAATCAGTTCTTCCATCGTGGTTGGGACTTCGTAACCGGCGGCTTCGAATTCATCCGGCGAATACCAGACGAGGCTCTTGAGGTCAGAGCGATAGATTAAGCCGTAATATTGTTCTTCGCCGTTGGCGTCGGCATGGGTGCCAAGATCAACCCATGACTGCCCTGCGGCGTAGTTTTCCAGTACACTGTCACGAATATCGCTGCTGAGGGGTTTAAGGCAGCCTGAAGCGGCCAATTCAGCCATCAAACCGGGTTGATACAGGCCAACAATATCGGACGGGCTGCCAGCGGCGCAGTCGATCACAATTTGTTGTTCCATGCTGTCGGAACCTACATGGATGACATCCGCGCCAGTTGCCGCTTCGAAGTAAGCAAAAACGGCTTCTAGGCTGGCACCTTCATCACCGGGCCAAGTGGTGAGTACCGAGACTTCTTGCCCGCTAAAATCGAGTGAATTAAAGGCTTCTAAATCTTCCCAGTGGAATTCACCCTCACCGATTGGGTAAAGCAAATTGTCCTGTGCGCTCACGGGCATTGCGACCAACGCCAAGAGCGCGAGCAAATACATACCAACACGTTTTTTCATGGAAAAAGCTCCTATACAACTAATTAAGGAGGGAAAATCGAACCGGGACAGCTTTACGGTTAGGCGATATGGATACCCCTTTCTTCAAGACTTCATTCGGTCATCTGGTCATCAAATACAACGCTACCGCCGCCGCTGCCCACGCAAGATTTCGCCGTAGGGCGAAGGCACCCCGGTATCGCTGGCTTCATCGAGTTTTGCCATCTGTTCAGGAGTCAGTAACCAACCGGACGCACCGAGGCTATCCCGGAGTTGTTCAAAGTTGCGCGGCCCAAGAATAGGTGCGGTTACACCGGGACGCTGCATCAACCAGTTCAGCGAGACTTGAGCCGGACTCTTACCGACTTCTTCCGACATGGCGATTAAGGCATCGATCACGCGCCATGTATCTTCGTTGTTATAGTTATCCCATGCTTCGCCACGGCCTTTTTCGGTCGCGGCTTCAACCCGCGAACCCGCCGGTGGTGCAGTCATACCCCGACGAAACTTCCCACTGAGCCAACCACCCCGTAGGGGACTCCAGGGTAGGATACCCAAGCCTTCGTTAACACAAACCGGAACCAGTTCCCACTCGGTTGCGCGAGTCAACAGGTTATACTGCGGTTGTAAGCTGACATACGGCTCCCAACCCATCTGGCGGCTGACATCAATGGCTTTTTGAAGCTGCCAGCCCGTATGCTGACTAGCACCGATGTAGCGCACCTTGCCGCTTTTGACTAAGGTATCCAGCGTGCTTAACGTTTCTTCGAGCGGAGTGGAAAGATCCCAGCAATGCACCTGATAGAGATCGATGTAATCGGTTTGCAGGCGGCGCAGGCTGGCTTCGACACCATCGAGAATATGCTTACGACTCAGACCGGCATCGTTGGGGCCGCTGCCCATCGGATAGCGAACTTTAGTTGCAATAATATAATCGGTACGTTTCTTGTCCTTGAGCCAACGACCGATCACTTCCTCCGAACTGCCCATACCATACAAGTCAGCGGTATCAATCAAATTACCGCCAACATCGGCGAAAGTATCCATAAAGAGACGACTTTCCTCTTCGCTGGACTCTTTTCCAAAATACATCCCACCAAGGCAAAGCTCACTCACCCTTAAGCCTGTTTTGCCGAGAAAACGATATTGCATTAACTGCTCCTTCAATGTGGTGGCACGAACCATTCAAGCCTGAATGACATGAATACCTTCTGTTGTTAAAGCTGACACAAAATCCGCAGGGGCGTTGCTATCGGTAACCAAAATATCGACCACACTTAGAGGAGCAACAAATGCCATGTCCACACGCTCACACTTGGTATGATCGGCAACGATAATGACCTGCTGTGCAACGCCTAAAATGGCGCGCTCGGTTTGCGTACACATGGGGTCACTGTTTGTTAGCCCTTTGACAGTATCAATCGCGCGAATACCGGTAATGACTTTGTCGGCGTGGAGTTCAGCGAGTGTTTGCTCGGTGATATGACCGATAAACGATTGTTCGGTGTGCCATAAAATACCGCCAAGACCAATCAGCCGAATTTCGAGCGCATCTTTAAGAATTTCCATAACCACAATTGAGTTCGTCATGACGGTTAGGTTGCGACGGTCACGCAGGTGATAAGCAACTTCCGAAACGGTGGTACCGCTGCCGAGGAAAACTGTGTCGCCATCTTCAATGAGTTCACTGGCAGCCTTACCAATGCGGCGCTTCTCTTCGTGCTGCTCAACCGACCGTGTCCTATAGCCACGTTCAGGTACGCTGCCCGCAACCGCAATCGCGCCACCACGAATACGCTCGATTTTGGTTTCTTCGGCGAGTTCGGTGAGGATACGCCGTGCGGTTGCCTCACTTACATCAAACACTTCGCAGATTTGTGTCACACTGACATGTTGGTTGTCTATGATATAGTCCAAAATTTGATCACGTCGCACATGCTTATTCATTCATCAGCTCATTTTTCACTATTTCAATCGCCAACCAATCAAATTTTTAGCACATACAAATCATTATGTCAACAAATTCGTCAAAATTTGATTGGTTATTGATCGAATACGGTCAATTATTGTTTAAACAGTAAAGGCTCTCGGTCAAATCCTCCTATTTGACATTTTCTCGAGAAACGGTACAATCGCCTTATCAATCAAATATTGATTGCATTTGATTGATTTCAATCAAAAGTCATTTAACTGACTGGTGCAATAAAAGGATACTCCACAATGACGCGCTCTATGAAGGCAGCCGTTCTGTATAAGTACAACCAACCCCTTGTGATTGAAGAAGTCACCATTGGCGAACCCCAAGTCGGCGAAGTGCTCATCAGAATGGCAGCAAGCGGCATTTGCCATTCTGATATTAATGTCGTTAAGGGCGACGAGCAACAAGATTTACCGGTTATCCTCGGTCACGAAGCAGCAGGCTATGTGGAAGCTGTCGGTGAGAATGTTACCCATGTCAAAGCGGGTGATCGTGTCGCTGCGGCGTTGTGGCGTTCATGTGGACGCTGCTATTACTGCGCCAGTGGTACGCCCAGCCTGTGCGATGCCGCGCATGTGCTCGATAGCGAAACGCGCGTTCATGATCTAAAAGGCAATCCGATCCGGCAAGGAATGCGCGTCGCGAGTTGGGCGGAATATATCATTGTTGACCAGTCACAGGTGTTCCCTGTACCTCAGTATATGCCACTCGAAACCGCTGCGCTGATGGGCTGCGGTGTTATTACCGGAGTTGGCGCAGTTATCAACACGGCGCAGGTTGAGGTCGGCAGCAGTGTCGTCGTACTCGGCCTCGGCGGGGTTGGCATCAATGCGGTGCAGGCCGCGCGGTTAGCCGGTGCCCGACACATTATCGCAGTCGATTTACTCGACTCGAAGTTAGAAACTGCACGCGAATTCGGTGCAACACATCTGGTGAATGCAACCAAAGAAAACCCCGTTCAAGTTGTCAAATCGCTTACGCAAGATCGCGGCGCGGATTATGTCTTTGTGACGGTTGGCAGTGAACGCGCCATCAGCCAGAGTTTCGAGATGTTACGCAAACGCGGCACGGCGGTCATCATTGGATTAGTTCCGAACAATGGTACTGCGCCATTACCTGTTCGGCAGGTAGCGCTGACTGAAGTCCGGGTGTTGGGCAGCTTTCTCGGCTCGACCCGCCTAACGTCAGCCTTCCCACAGTTGGTTGAACTCTATCAGCAAAAACGCCTCAAACTGGATGAACTGATTACAGCAACTTATCCGCTTGAAAGCATCAATGAAGCAATCGCAATTGTGGATCGCGGTGAAGCGGTACGCAACGTCATTACGTTCTAAAATTGATTTAGAAGTATTTATAGGCACATGTCGCCCACATAATGGGTAAAAAGAGGTTTGAATTGGCAAGATTTATAAAACAGCGCGTGAACCAACTGGAATCAGCTACTGCCGATCATAAGGTGAAAGAGACTGTTGAAGGGATTATCAGCGATATTCGTACACGCGGTGAAGCCGCTGTACGCGAACTCTCAACAAAATTTGATCGCTGGACACCTCAAAGCTTCCGGCTGTCAGATAATGAAGTCGCTGATATTATCGCCAGCCTGCCCCAACAAACGATTGATGACATCAAATTCGCACAAGCACAAGTTAGAAAATTTGCGCAAGCCCAGCGCGATTCGATGCAGGATATTGAGGTCGAAACAATCCCCGGTGTGATTCTAGGCCACAAAAATATTCCGGTGAATAGTGTCGGTTGCTATGTACCCGGCGGCCGGTATGCGATGGTTGCTTCCGCACACATGAGCATTGTTACGGCCAAGGTAGCCGGTGTAAAACGTGTGATTGCCTGTACACCGCCCATGAACGGCAAACCGCCAGCGGCGACCGTTGCAGCGATGGCGCTGGGTGGTGCGGATGAGATCTATATCCTTGGTGGTATTCAGGCCGTCACTGCGATGGCGCTGGGCATTGAGTCGATTCCGGCGGTGGATATGATCGTCGGCCCCGGCAATGCCTATGTCGCAGAGGCGAAACGTCAGCTATTCGGGGAAGTTGGGATTGACCTACTG
>JAPUDW010000248.1:8320-8638 GCA_027492915.1 Bacteroidota bacterium
CTTGTTGGGTCAGGCTGAACACGGCCCAACCTCGCCTGCTATCCTCATTACAACCAGTGAAGCACTTGCACAAGCGACATTGGTCGAAATCGAGCGCCAGTTGAAAGTGCTGCCGACTGCCGATGTAGCCGGTCAAGCATGGCGCGACTACGGTGAAATCATCCTTGTAGACAACATCGAAGAAGCTGTTGTGGAAGCTGACAAAATCGCCAGCGAACACGTCGAAATTCTAACTGCAAACCCGCGCTACTTCCTCGACAACATGAGCAATTACGGAGCCTTATTTCTCGGCGCAGAAACAAACGTCGCCTATGGTGA
>JAPUDW010000248.1:8648-63485 GCA_027492915.1 Bacteroidota bacterium
CAAGGTAATTGGCACCAACCACACGTTACCTACCAAGAAAGCCGCCCGTTATACCGGTGGGCTTTGGGTTGGCAAATTCATTAAAACTGTCACCTACCAAGAATGTACACCCGAAGCGAGTGTCATCATCGGCGAATACTGTTCACGGCTGTGCGAACTGGAAGGCTTCATGGCGCATAAGGAACAAGCCGATTTACGGGTGCGGCGGTACTCAACCGTGGAGACACAGGCATGAAATATGCATTAACGATGCCACCAATCGGCCCATTTAGTGACCCGAACACCCTCTCCGACCTTGCGGTTGATGCCGAAAAAGCAGGGTGGGATGGCTTTTTCATTTGGGATCACAACATCTATTTCAGCCCTCACGAGCCGAAAGTTCCCATGCATCCTTTCGTTGACCCGTGGATAGCCTTAGCAGCGATTGCGGTCAAAACATCCCGCGTCAAACTTGGCCCCATGATTACGTCACTCGCTCGCCGGAGGCCGTGGAAAGTTGCACGCGAAACAGTCTCGCTTGATCTCCTTTCACATGGGCGTTTAATTATGGGCGTGGGGTTGGGCGCACCAGCCGACCTTGACTTCGGTGTGTTCGGTGAAGAGACGGACGACAAACTACGCGCCCGCAAAATGGACGAAGGCTTGGCAATTCTCGACGGTTTGTGGAGCGGGGAGCCGTTCAGCTTTCATGGCGAGTTTTACAACATGTCCGAAGTTCAATTTCTGCCAAAGCCTGTACAAGCGCCGCGTATTCCCGTATGGATTGGCGGGGGATGGAACACGCCAGCAGCAGCCCGACGTGGCGCAAAATGGGATGGGTTCTTCCCGCAGAAGTGGCGACATTTACTCAGCCCGGACGAATGGCGCGACATTATTGATCGCGTGAACCAGAGCCGGACGAGCGATACTCCCATCGACTTTATACAAAGTGGAAGAACGCCGGGTGAAAACCGCACACAAGCCGTCGAGATTGTCGCGCCATTCGTGGAAATGGGCTTAACGTGGTGGGTCGAGCATATCGATCCGTGGCGCTATGGCCTTGATTGGAGCGACTATGTCACACCCGACGCCGCAGAAAAAATGAAAGAACGTGTTCTCCAAGGGCCGCCGCGTGAATAGGAGCAATATCGATGAATAATGGCAAAATCTGGATCAACGGTCAATGGGTGGAAAGCACCGGTGACCAATGGCTATCCATAGAAAATCCAGTTACAGGCGAAACGCTGACGAAGGTTGTCGATGCCACCCGCGCCGATGTAGACCGCGCAGTACAAGCGGCACACAAAGCGTTGTATACAGGTGCGTGGTCAGAAATGACACCCGCAGAACGGTCATTATGCTTATGGAAATTGGGCGATTTACTGGAAGCGCAGCAAGCAGCATTCGCCCGCGTTGAGTCGGATAACACCGGCAAGCCCTACCAGAATGGCAGCTTTGGCGAAATCGGTTTCGCGGTTGATAACCTCCGCTTTTACAGCGGCGCCGCGCGTGACGCCTTTGGGCTGGCAGCAGGTGAATATAACCGCGGGCACACCAACCTTGCCCTACGCGAACCGGTGGGCGTGGTCGGGCAAATTACCCCGTGGAACTTCCCCCTCATGCTCGCCATTTGGAAGATCGGCCCTGCCCTAGCAGCGGGCTGCACGATTGTGTTGAAACCGGCACCGTCAACTCCACTCACAACATTGATGCTGGCTGAACTGACGAAAGCAGCCGGTATTCCCGATGGTGTGATCAATATCCTTTCGGGCGGCAATGAAGCGGGGCAAGCGCTTGTCGAACACCCTGATGTACGCATGATTTCGCTAACGGGTTCGGTCAACACGGGCAAGAAGATTATGCGCACGGCGGCGGATACGTTAAAGCGCGTTCATCTTGAACTCGGCGGGAAAGCTCCGTTTATCGTCTTTGATGATGTCGATGTAGAGGCAGTCGCTAAAGCGGCGGCAGGCAGTGCCACCGCCAACAGTGGGCAAGTTTGTGTTTCTGCGACGCGCGTCTACGTGCATGAGGACAAAGCGAACCACCTGACTGAAGCGCTGGTGGATGCTATGCGTGCGGTCAAATTGGGAACGCCTTACGACAATGATACCGTTATGGGGCCGCTCATTTCGGCGGCACAGCGACAAAATGTACACGGATTCGTTGAACGGGCGAAGCAGGATGGCGCAAGCATTCTAACGGGCGGCGGTGCACCTAAAGGGCTTGAAGCCGGTTACTTCTTCGAACCCACCGTCATCGTCGGCGCTAACCAAAAGTCCGAAATTATTCAGAGCGAGGTCTTTGGCCCCGTGCTTACGGTGAACACGTTCAAGACTGAAGCCCAAGCCGTTGAACTCGCCAACGATGTGATTTACGGGTTGGCCGCCTCAATCTGGACGCGTGACGTGGGGCGTGCGATGCGCGTAATGAAGAAGCTGGAGTTTGGCATCATCGGTGTGAATAACCACGTTGCTGGTGCATCGGATGTCGGGCATGGTGGCTTTAAGCAGTCAGGCTTTGGTGTCGATCTATCAGCCGAATCGGTTTCAGATTACCTCGTCACCAAAAATGTGATGTTCGCAGACTCGTAGTACAACAAGAGGATAACCATGACAAAAGCTTTAATCGTCTTCGGCGGTTGGGAAAAACACGACCCGCAAGGAGTCGCTTTGCTCTTCGAAAAACAGTTACAAGCAAAGAGTGTCGAAGTCACGATCTCAAACACCTTCGAAAGCCTTAAAGAGTTAGATCTGAAACGATTTGACCTTATCCTGCCGGTATGGACACTGGATACCATAGACCCCAGTTATGTTGAGCCGCTGTTGGAAGCCGTTCGCAGCGGGGTCGGTCTGGCTGGCAATCACGGCATCATTGACTCGTTCCGCCATGAGGCTGAATTTCATCTCATGCTCGGCGGCCAGTGGGTAACACACTTCGAGTTCGCCGTCACAACCCACCAAATCTATATGGACGGTGCAGCCAGCCCTATTACGGAAGGTTTGCCAACTATCACCGTAACCACCGAGCAGTATTACGTGCTGGTTGATCCAGCCAATACGACACTCGCGACCATGCGTGTCGCCGGTGACATCAGTATGCCCGTAGCGTGGACGAAGCAATACGGCAGCGGGCGTGTATTCTATTGTTCACTTGGGCATTCCGTCGACATTCTTGAACAACCCGATATTCTGACACTGGTTACACGCGGGATGTTGTGGGCTGCCGGACATGGTGAGAACTGATGCAACCGCTTAAGATTGCTGTGATCGGCGGTGGCAGTACCTACACACCGGAACTGATTGAGGGGTTTATTCGTTACTATGACGAACTGCCAATTGAGCGAATCACCCTCATGGATATTTCCGAAGATCGGCTACAAATTGTTGGCGATCTCGTCAAACGGATGTTGGGTGATCTTCCCGTCGCATTGATTCGAACGACGAACCGCATCGAAGCGATTACGAACGCCGATTTTGTTATCACGCAGATGCGCATTGGTGGACTTGGCGCACGAGCGCAAGATGAACAAATCCCGCTCAAACATGGCATTCTTGGGCAAGAGACTACAGGGCCGGGTGGGTTTGCCAAAGCACTGCGCACCGTTCCCGTTATGCTCGATATTGCGCGTGACATTGCCCTTTACGCGCCGAATGCATGGCTCATCAATTTCACGAACCCGGCAGGTCTCGTAGTTGAGGCGATTGTTCGCCATACCCAAACCAAAGTGATTGGCCTGTGTAATGTTCCGATCAACATGCAGATTAAAGCTGCGAATATCCTTAAAGTTGATCCAAAACAGGTCGAGCTGAAATACTTTGGACTGAATCATTTGAGTTGGGCGAGGGTTTTCGTGGATGGGCAAGATGTCACCCGCGATGTCTTGCAAATGGAATGGGGTGGGCGCAGCGGACAGATGGATGCTGACTTCTTGAATGCGTTGGGGATGCTGCCGAATTATTACATTCGCTACTTCGCCCACCCCGACCGTGTTTTGCGAGAGCAGCTCGAAAAAGAAGAAACACGCGCCGAATACTTGCAGGGGGTCGAAGCGGAACTGCTAAAACTGTATGCAGATCCTAATCTGGCAGAAAAACCCAAATTGCTTGAAACTCGCGGCGGTGCTTATTACTCGACGGTCGCCGTTCAACTGATACGGGCTGTCGCTCAAGATCGGCGCGAAGTGCATATCGTCAACACGCGCAATGGCAGCAGCATCCCGGACTTGCCAGAGGATGCCGTTATTGAAGTACCGGCGGTGATTGGCAGCAGCGGCGCTCATCCGATTGTGTTAGGTAAACTACCAACGGCAATCCGTGGTTTAACCGCCACCATCAAAGCATATGAAGAATTAACTATCGAAGCCGCTGTTACCGGTGACGAAAACACAGCCAAAATGGCACTATTGACCCATCCGCTCGTCCCTTCGTGGGATGTTGCTGTTGCGTTATGGGACGACATCAAAGCGGCAAACCGAGAATACTTACCCCAATTTGCGTAATTACACGAGGCGATACAATGCTGTTCCTTGGACTTGATGGCGGTGGCACAAAAACGACCACGCTGCTCATCGATAGCGACAAACAAATCATCGGTAGAGGACACGCTGGTGGCTCAAATTATCATTCGGTGGGCATAGAAGCAGCGTTTGCCAGTGTCAAGCAGGCAGTTGACGAAGCCCTGCAAGGCAGACAACCGGATGCAGCTTGCTTTTGTATGGCCGGTGGTGATCTGCCCCATGATTTTGATACCCTCTATAGCAAACTCAATGAACTTAACCTGAACGATAAATTCACCATCCGCAACGATGTGCTGGGTGCATTACGTGCTGGCAGTCGATTCCCTTACGGGGTAGCGGTTGTCTGTGGCACCAGCTTTAACGCGGCAGGCATCAGTAAAACCGGCGAGGAATTTCGGCTGCCCGCTCTTGGCCCAATTTCCGGTGATATTGCGGGAGCGCGCCGATTGGCGACACGCGCTTTAGGTGCTGCATTTCGCTCGTGGGACGGACGCGGCGAGCCAACGCTCTTGGCCGAACTGATTCTCAAAGCACTTGATGCGCCTGATTTCCCTACAGTTGCCAGCCGGTGGGGCAAAGGCGAAATTGACGACAGCCAGCTAAAAAGCCTGGCGCCGCTAGTTTTTGAGGCCAATGAAGCGGGTGATGCAGTCGCCCGACAGTATATCTACGAACAGGGTGTTGAATTGGGAACCGCCGCCAACGCGATGCTCGATAAAGTCGATCTAACGGATTCAGATTGCGATGTCATATTGGGAGGAAGTGTGTTCTATGGCAAAGGTGATTTGCTCATGAATACCATTACGCAAACCATTCGGGCCGTCTCAACCACCGTCAAAATTAAGCGGCTTGAAGTCCTGCCAGTAACCGGAGCCGTTATGCTTGCCGCAGACAGCATCGGTGCCAGTTTTGACGAAACATTTGTGGATACTCTGCCGGAGGAAATGAAAATTCCGGCGATGTTTTAAGTTCGCACATACGATCTGTAGTACGCAGATTTGCTCAACTCAAAACTATGAGATAGTATCTCGATCTACTCCTCTTGATGTTTTCTTGAGGAGTTTTCATTTCAACTCAATTTACCTATTGGAGCTTGCCATGGGTGTCATCCCCAACAAAGATAACGCAGATCAATTAAGTGTTCTATTTATTGGCGCTCACCCCGATGATGCCGATATACAGTTCGGCGGCACCGCGATCAAATATTTAGAATTGGGTCACACCGTCAACTATTTATCGATGACTAATGGCGATGCGGGACATCAGTCGCAAGGCGGGGGTGCACTCGCGCAGCGGCGGCGGAACGAAAGCCAAGCCGTTGCCGAGTTCCTCGGTATCAATTACTTTGTGCTGGATAACCACGACGGCGAATTGCAAGCGACCGTCGAAAATCGGCGTAAGGTCATTCAGATTATCCGCGAGGTCAAGGCTGATCTGGTCATTACCCACCGCCCGAACGATTATCATGCTGACCATAGGCAAACCTCGCTGCTCGTACAAGATGCCGCTTACCTCATTTGCGTGCCCAATGTCGTGCCGTTTACCCCACGCTTAGAATCGAATCCGGTCATTGTTTATCATCAAGATCGTTTCAAAAAGCCGTATCCATTTGTGCCTGAAATCATTGTCGATGTTACGAATGAGAATGATAAGAAAATGCAAGCGCTGGGTTTTCACGAGTCACAAGTCTATGAATGGCTTCCATTTATCGAAGGCTATCTACCGGATGTACCTGAACAAGCCGATGAACGGTTAAAGTGGCTGTCCGCTAAGTGGTCATCATTTTTTGAGGCAAATGCACTTCTGAAAGAAGCAAAGATGATTGCCACACCAGAATCATTAAGTGGGTTTCAGTATATCGAGGCGTTTGAACGCTGCGAATACGGCGGCAAGCTAACCCATGACAATGTGAAAACTTTATTCCCGTTTGGCATCATCAATTTCTAACCCTGCGTAACTGCTGCGGGACTGTAAAGTAACTTTATAGTCCCGCACACCGGCTTTGACAACAAGCCTGCCCTCTCACTCAAATAACGTGCCAAAGTTTGAAAATTCGAACCGTCAAATTAGAATTTCCGTGCTACAATAATCATGTGAATTATCCAACTGTTTTGCTTCTGTGTATTCGTATCTCGTTCTTGCATTTTCGGCGGCATCTTCCCTCACAGTCGCTATGCAAATGCACAAATTGCACAGCGGTGGCATTACGAGAGCAATCCGCCGTTTTGTGTCATTTCGGCACCGTTGAGGGAGCTTCCCACCGCCACAAAATGACAATTCAGCGGAGTTAGCCGAGCCAGCCGCCCGCCATTTCGGCGGAAGTAATGCAATTTTTGCAGAACTTGCGATACTATTCCCATCTCAGTTCTAGGTATCAATTCAGTATGATGTGTCTCAAGGTTTAAGGATGGACGGCGTTTTACCCATTTGATAGCGTGCCATCTGGGGGCGATAATGCTCTAAAAGAGCCGTATTATGCTCACGACCACCTTCGACATTTGCACTAACCCATATGGGTGGTTCGACTCCACGTTCACTTAATAACGTCGCAGTCTGCACCGTAATTGCTTGTAAAATGGCTGAACCAGCAATTGTTGAAGTCGCGCCTGTTTTGTGTAAGCTATTAGGAAGTTGAACTGAAGCATCCCCCGGTGTACCGTGCGTATCAATAACAATATCCGCAATTTCAAAGAGCTTTTTCCCACTCGAATGGCGCGATGCTACGGCATGACTATGTGCAAGCGAAGTGATAGCCACTACTTTAAGCCCCCCCGCTTTTCCCATCATCGCCATTTCAATAGGCACAGGATTAATACCTGAATTGGAGATAACAACCAGCACACTTGCAGGATGCGGATCGTAGCGTGAGAGGATGTACTGCGCCAATCCTTCTAAACGTTCAGCATCACCATCGGCAATATCATCAATCGCCATTGCCGGTGCAAGGCCCCCTGCCCGATAAGCTGCATCTTTCGCAACTAAAGCTGAGTGACCACTGCCGTACAGAATGAACATCCCGCCATTTTGAATAGCTGCTGCCACTGCCTCAGCAGCCTGATGAATAGCCGCTTGAGAATCACGCTCAATCGCCTGTAATACATTGATGACATTCGCAAGGTAATTCTCCACAAAGTTTTCCATCAAGTTTTCCCCTATTTTTCGGCGGATTAGAGATAATATCCAATATTCTACCGTCGATTCTGGTAAAGTGGTTGCCTTTACAAGATCTCGAAAATTTGTTAAACATTAAGCTGTTGTTATTTGTTCAATCTTTGTGCAAATGACTATTGGTGACACAGCGGGTAATCAGAAAATACATTAAGGAGACTCGGCAATGAAAAAAGTTGTTTTGATGTGTACGGTTCTGGTGATGATGCTATCAATGGTAGCAGCAAACGCACAGGACAAAGTGGAACTGGTGCTGGGAAGCTGGCGTACTGAAGATGTGGAAGCTTGGGACAACATCCTCGCTGTTTTTGAAGCGGCTAATCCCAATATTGATGTCAAGTTTGAGCCGACCCTTAACACGGAATACGACAGTGTGATGACCAACGCTGTTGCCGCCGGAACCGGCCCTGACCTGATTACCTGCCGTCCATTTGACCGTGCGCTATTGCTATATCAAGGTGGCGGTCTGGCAGACATCAAGGATATTGAAGGCTTAAGCCATTTCAGTGATGTTGCAAAGAGTGCTTGGTCAACCGATGACAAGAGCGCGACCTACTGCGTGCCGATGGCATCCGTTATCCACGGCTTTATCTATAACAAGGACATCTTTACCGAACTCGGTATCGAAGTTCCCACGACCGAAAGCGAATTCTTCGCAGTCCTCGATACGATCAAAGCCGCCGGCATCACTCCGTTGGACATCACCACCAAAGATGCATGGACGACTCAGACGATGGGCTTCAACAACATGTGGCCGAACTTCGCTGGGGGCGAAGCTGCACGTTTAGGCGTTATCGATGGCAGCGTGAAAGTAACTGACCCCGGTTTCGTTGCCGCCTTAGCGACTGTTGCCCGCTGGAAGGATTATCTGCCAGAAGGTCACGAATCGATTGGCTATGCCGACGCACAACAATTGTTCCCGTTGGGTCAGGCCGCCATTTACCCGTCAGGTTCATGGGAAATCCCGCTGTTCGAATCGCAGGCTGACTTTGAAATGGGCGCGTTCAAGCCGTACACGCCTGATGGCGCGACAGAATGCTCAATCAGCGACCACGTCGATATTGCCGTTGGTATGAACAGCAAGAGCGCTCACCCGGCAGAAGCCAAGATCTTCCTTGAATGGTTGACGACCGCCGAATTTGCTCAGGTTTACTCGGACAACCAACCCGGCTTCTTCTCGCTGTCTGATCACCCGATTGAAATCGAAGACCCGCTGGCCGCCGAATTTGTGTCATGGCGCAGTGAATGCAGCTCGACCATTCGCCTGTTCGACCAGTTCCTATCCCGTGGCGAACCGGCTGGCAACACCACTTCATCCGACAACATCTACTTGATGGTTCAGGGCAGCAAGACTCCAGAAGAAGTCGCCCAAATAATTCAGGATGGTCTGGACGAGTGGTACACTCCGATCACCCAATAAGGGTAGTCGGTCGATAATATGCAGCGGGGTTAAACCGCAACATGATAGCAAGCTTCATATGGGGCTTGCTATCATTCCTTCATTCAAAAGCTTTTACCAATAATGGAAAACTATGTCGACACGACGCGCACGCTGGCATCATTTAGTCGTTTTTTTGGCACCAGCAGTCATTATCTACTCTTTATTCTTAACTTGGCCGCTGCTTGATTCATTACGCGCCAGCTTTTATGACCAACAAGTTTCAACCGCAAACGGTGTAACCACTACGACCCAAACCTTCGTCGGTCTCGACAATTTCATCAAATTGCTCAATGACCCGAATACAACCAACTATGACGAACGTTTTTGGAATGCACTTGGCAATACTATAAAATTCTTTGTTGTATTCATGCTGGTACAAAATCCAGTTGCCCTTCTGTTGGCCTCATTACTCACCTCGCGCAACTTAAAGGGAGCCTCGATCTACCGGACGATCTTGTTTACACCTACCACCTTATCCGTTGTTATTATCGGATGGATTTGGACGTTGATGCTAAATCCGCTATGGGGTGTCATCAACAATATTCTTAAAACAGTCGGTTTAGGCAGCATTATTCCTAAAGAAGGCTGGCTAGGTTCGCCCGATCTTGCGTTAACAGTCGTGGCGTTGGTCGGCGTCTGGCAGTATGTTGGCCTACCAATGATTTTATTCTTATCTGCACTTTTAGGCATTGATGGTGAGTTAATTGATGCAGCGCGTGTTGACGGTGCCAGCCCGTGGAACGTGTTCTGGAACATCAAATTCCCGCTCATTTTGCCGACAGTCGGCATCGTGACGATACTCACATTTGTTGGCAATTTTAGTGCGTTTGACAATGTGTACGTAATGCAGGGCAGTCAAGCTGGGCCGGATTTCCGAACCGACCTACTCGGCACCTATTTCTATCGGGTAACGTTCGGTGCAGGCGGGCAGCTCCCGAACCAGTCAATGGGAACAACGATTGCCACCATGATGTTCCTGATCATTTTGACAGGCGTTATTATTTATTTATTCGGCGTTCAACGACGCTTAGTTCGAGATTAGCCGGAGTTTATCGTGACACAAATGTCTTCTACAGTACATGCGATACCCTCGGAAAAGCCCCGAAACCGCGCCGTTGATTGGGGCTATCGCATTGCTCAGTTATTTCCGCACGTCATTTTAATTGCGTATTCTGTCCTCGCACTGTTCCCAACAGTGCTCATCCTAATGAATTCCTTTAAGGATCGACGAGACCTCTTCCGCGTTCCTTATACACCACCGATTTGGTTTTCGCTGGAAAATGGTTTTGAAATCATCAATTTGTTTTCGACCAAAGGTTATGAGCAAGTATTTTCACGAGCATCAATCTTCTCTTATTTTGGCAACAGCATTTTTGTGACCGTTGTTGCTCTTTTATTGATATTGGTACTCGGTTCAATGGCGAGCTTTGCGCTGTCGGAATATGAATTCAGGGGAAACAGGCTCATCGGCTTATATTTGGCTATTGGTATTATGATCCCAATCCGGTTGGGTACAGTTAGCCTTATTAAACTCATGAACACAATCGGTATATACAATACCCAGTGGGCGCTAATTTTCGTTCATACGGCGGCGGGTTTGCCAATTGCTGTATTCATCCTCACCGAGTTTATGCGGCAAATACCTCAAGAGTTGAAAGACGCGGCACGAGTAGATGGCGCAAGCGAATACCGCATTCTGTTCTCGTTCATCATGCCGCTGGTGCGCCCTGCCCTCGCGACCGTACTGGTCTTTAATATGCTGCCGATTTGGAACGACTTATGGTTCCCGCTAACACTTGCGCCGGGGGGTAACGTACGAACCGTCACCCTTGGTTTGTCAGAATTTGCAGGGCAGTACAAAACGGATTGGACTGCATTACTAGCCGCGTTGGTACTCGCCATGATCCCCGTATTGGTTTTCTACACGGTGTTCTCGCGCCAATTCATTCAGGGTTTGACGCGCGGCGCGTTGAAATAGAACTTAAGCAGCGGAGGTTTCCTCGCGAAGTCTTTGCACTCGCGAGACCTCCTCTGCAAGCTGCCGCCGTATCGCCAACACTAGAATAGCGGCGAGTACGCCCACAATTGCAGCAAGTTGGAACAAGAAATGCGGCCCCGCATTGTCGAAAATCCAGCCACCTACCCAAGTAGTCAGTAAGACAGCAAGACCCGGAACCGTTACCTGTGCAAGTGCTTGATTGGTCGCCACATTGGACGGGTGGCTTATTCTAGCGACCAGAAGAGTTGCTGATACATTGTAAAATGTATAAAAAGTTCCCCGTATAATCATCAATGGAATGAGCAGAACTGGCCCTGCGAGAATGGTGTAACCAATCCACAAGATTGCCTGCCCCATTGCACCGACTGCCAATGTCGTCCGCATATTGGTGCGCCGGAGAAGACGATCAATAAGGATCATCGACGGAATTTCGGCAAGGGCAGATACCGAGGAGATAATACCAATGACTTCATTACTCGCGCCCAAATTTTCTTGAAAATAGATGAAGCTAAAGGCGGAAATAGCATTCGCCCCTACATAAAATAGAAATACACTTAAGAGGTATATATAGAATATTCTTGAACGTGATGGTGCAGCGGTTGGCCTTACAATATCTTCGGTCGTGCGCTCCGGCAGCACCTTGATGAAGGGTAACAATATCAGATTGAATACGGCGGCCAATATGAACAACAGTGGATAGCCACCGAGCGCAAAAATACGTCCACTCACTAAGGTTGCTACCGCCCAACCGAATGACCCCCACGCACGCAACCGCCCATAGATAGCTAGCTTTTGCCCATCGAGCCACGTAATCGTAAGCTGGGATAATAGTGACGCACTCGGATTATCGGAAGAGTCGCGCACAATGATCGCGCCGCCTAGAAAAAACTGACTGGTATGCGACACAACACCTATTATGGATAAGGCGTTTGAAATCAGTAAGCTGTAATAAAGACGACGGTGTTTATGTGTGCGGTCAGCAAGAGTATGGAGCAATGGCGTTACCAATAGCTGAATCAACGCGCTCACACTCACTAGCAAGCCGATTTGGGTTGCCGTAAAGCCGGTTGACTTTAAATAGATATTTATGAAGGGCAGGACTAAACCGCGTGCTGCAAAGGTAAAAAAAGTGATCACCGCAATCAGGTAGAGTGATCGACGAGAGGTCAATGACGACATAAATTTTTGGTCACTTTCAACATTGGAAGTCATTCCATTATGCCGCCCCTTCCCTAACCACTTAAGTCCAAAGTGACCTAGTTCCAAAGCCACTATGCTCCACAGGTCACAGGCGTAGTCCAAGCGTTTAGTTATCACACGGTTAGAACTCTTTATTTGAGACTACAATTGATATAAATACCACTCAAGGAGTCCTAAATGAGGCGCAGCTTATTTTGGTACAGCTTAATTATTATCGTTTTTCTGATGTCAGTCGTTTTCACATTAGCGGCTCAAGAAACCAGCGGAGCAATGTATGGTCTTGTAGAGGTTGATACGGCTGACGTTCGAGCCGGGCCGGACTTCGCCTACCCCACAATCGGCCAACTCCCACGAGATGCATCAGTCGTTGTCTTGGGGCGGGCAGGCGATTTCTTCCAACGCTGGGATGGGCGGCAGTGGTTGCAAATTGAATACGGTAGCAGTCCCGCTTGGATTTATGCCCGATTGCTACGCACCAGCGTGGCATTTAATTCGATATTCCCAACCGGTCGTATCCTCCCGCGTGATGCCAACGGTCGTGTTCCCGAAGAGTTTGACCTCTCAACTGAGGTATGTTCACAGTGGCAAGGTGACTTCACCCGCAGCGGTGACTTTATGGCGGGTGAGAATAAACTCACCGTCACATACCCCACATTGACGGGATCGAATGTGTACAGTGTGATTGTCATTTCGCCGACTGGTGTACGGCGGGCGTTTGACAGCACGACGGGTACATCGATCATCGACATCGGATTCTTACCACAGGAAGGTGGTACCTATACATGGCGTGTAGCGCCCGACTGGACGAACTCCAACTCGCGCTACAATTGGCAGCAGGTGTGCTTACTGCGAACGGGCGGCACATTCGAGAAGCAAAATACAGCACCTCCGACCTCAACACCACGACCCGAATAATAACTAAAAGGCGGAGGTGAGCAGTAATACTCACCTCCGCTTTTGTTTTACTCTTACAACTGGTACGTAGTCTAACGACGATCTTGCACAATACTTTCAATATTGGCTAGGCGTTCCAATTCAGCGTTGAGAACGACCCTAGCATTAATCGAATCATCTCGCGCATCACTCACTACATCAGGTGACAATACGCCACAAGCTTTTAGGGGGACAATTGCTTGGTTGAGGTAATTAATCCCGTCCATCACCCGTGGAACTAAGCGCCCAAGCTCCGGCAGTTCGCGCACATCCTGGTCATTGATGTTGTAGGCTAGGACAGCAGCAGGTGGTTCACAAGGTTTGATAGCTCCACGAAACACATCCCACCAAAAGGATTCGAGCACCATCGCGTAATCACGGTGAACGGTGATAAACGCACGCAAGCGGTCAATTTGCGCCTGCTGAATTTCTAAAGGTATCACGATGACCGCGATGGTAGTCAACGCGGGCAAGCCGGGAGCTTCAGGCAGATCCATGAGGTTCTCGATACGTGTAGCATACGAGATCACCCAGCCATCATAACCCAAATAGTTGACATGCACCCAGCTCCCATCCTGATTACGTTCGAGGACGGGTATGGTTACGAGCGGGGGGATATTGACGATGAGTGGACTGCTGCGACTGGGAGCTTCGCGCAGGGCGAGTCCCTCTTTGAGATACGCACCAAAATCGGGAGCAGCAGTCAAGGGGGTCGGCCCAAGGAGGTCAGTCGTCAAATCACCGAGCGGGAGCTGTTCCACATTGAATTCCCATTCCACCAGCTTATTGAACACCCAGCCCAAGTTGGTTAAGCGCCCCGGGCGGCGCACTTCAAACCACGAGCCATCGAGGCTGCGGCTCACTACTTCGAGTGGGTCATCGCGAAACAGGGACGCAACCATTTTCGCGGATTCGCTCGGCAGTTGGCGTACAACTAGACTATCGACTTTCGTAGTCGCTTTGAATTTCTCCTGTGCCCGCACGACACCGATCACCGCAAAAAGCGCAATGAGAATGAGCAAATATCGTTTTATCATGAAGTCACAATCCAATCTTGGATGTTCCAAAATGGACGGTTGGGTAAGGGATCAATACCAATAATATCGCGTGTTACCATCATCTCTTGCGGTGCGTACAGCCAGATATACGGCTGATCAGCTTGTAGTACTGCTTGGGCTTGCTGATACAGGTCAGCACGCTCGGCAGCATCACACTGCGGCAGGTTAAGCGCTTCATCCATCAACTTTTCGACATCAGGGTTGGTATAGGAACCAAAATTTCTACCACCGTACAACACATCACTTAAACGGGTGAACAACGCCGATTGATCGGGTTCGGTTGGATAGGATTGTGTCTCAGCAGTCATATAGGCATCAAACTCTTGAAATCGAAGTTGATCAAACATCGAACCGGAATCAATTTCGTAGGTATCAACGTAAAAGCCAACGTCGTCTAGCTGGCGGGCAATCAAGTTCGCGGCGACTTCACGCCCGCCACCACTGGCGACCAGTAGTTCAAAACTGAGATCCCGGCCTTCGGTAGCGTATAAACAACCGTGACATTCGCGTACACCATCAGCATTCCGATCTATCCAACCAGCTTCATCCAAAAGCCTTTTCGCTCCTGCTACATCATAGGTAGGGGGTAGCAACGTGTCATTTGCAGCCCAAGTTCCCGGTACACGACTGGAGGCAATCGGGGTGCCATAACCAAGCAAAGCAATATCAATAATACGATTTACATCAATGGCTTTCTGTAGGGCTTGGCGCACACGCGCATCACCAAATATGGGATGATGCCCTTGCTCTAGAGCCTTACCTGCCCCATCAAATGCGCTGCGAGGCAGGTTCGGGTCGGCAATATTTAGCGCAATATAGTTCCATGTGCTGCCTGCGAGTTGGGTGACTTCAACATCCAAATCTGCTATCAAATTATCACGTTGTTCAACCGGCGGGTTCAACAAAACATTACTATTACCAGACAGAAAGTTTTGGGTTTCTGTCATACCGGATTGAATATCGCGATAAATAAATGCAGTCTCTCCATCAGGTGTGGCAAGGCGAATTTCCTCAGCGGGTAGGCGCTCTGCAAACTGGAATACACCTGCACTGACCGTGGGAACGGTGTTGAAGGGATGGTTATTTAAAACAGCAAAACGGGATGGGGGGTACATTTTCAACCATTCATCAAACCAAGGGGTTAATTCCCTACTCGTCCCCATTTCATCGACAATTTCACGGAACAACGGGTCAAACACATGCGCTGGAATGATGGGGAAGTTCATGCGTGCCGGTATTGAACAATTTGCCTGCTCAAAGCCAAGTTCAATCGTGTATTCGTCGATCACGCGTGCGGCAGTTATCATCGTTCGTAAGCTTGAATAGGGCGTACTAATGCGTTGGCTGGTCGCCGCCAAGTAGCTGTAAAGCACATCATAAGCGGTGACAGTCTGACCATCGTTCCACAGCAAATCCTCACGAAGCCTGATCCTACCAGTGGTATCGGTTGGCGCAGACACATCCAATGCAATCCCGTAGTTGCCCTCACCTGCCGAGAGAAGTAAGCCGTTCACAGGATCGACGGCATAAAAGGTGGGGAACAGGAAATCCGTTATCCGACGGCAGTACAAGTTATCACAGAGCAACGGGTTTAGTGCGCCGATATTATCCGTGCCAACCGGATTCCCTTCCACGATTATCCCGCTACCGGCAGAGACAGGCAGGGAGATTAGCAAATTCATCATCACAAACGCCGCAACCAAGCAGCGTATGAACGGATGTCGCATAATTCGCTCTTTCATTGTGCGGCAGTCAATAGTGGCAACCAGACCGAGAAACTACCCTCGCGCAAACTGTCGTCCATAGCAGTTAACACCTCAGTCGGTGTACCCGCTGGCAAACGCGCCTGACTACCTTCTACCCGTAAAAACTCCTGATAACTTTGGGCAGCCAAGGCTGAGTAGGCAGCAGCTAAGGACGCATGTGGTGTGCCATAGTCAGGGTCAAGCTCTATCGCCATCTCGAAATCAGCAATTGCTTCCACAAAATTCCCTTCAGCGGCATGGACAACCCCACGGTTGTTGTAGGCAACAGCATTGTTGGGGTCAAGCGCAAGCACCAGCTCAAAATCATTGATAGCTAAGCCGAAGTTGCCTAATTGGGTATACAGTGTCCCTCGATTGTTGTAGGCAGCAATCAAAGTTTCATCGAGTTGGAGTGCTCGGTCATAGTCACCAAGCGCTGACTCGCTATCTTGCAGACCGGCGTAAGCAAAACCACGCTTCACATAAATTGGGGCATAATCCGGTTGCAAATCCGCCGCGCAGGTATACGCTTTTACAGCACCTGCGAAATCCTTGCGTGCAAAGCGAGAGTCCCCTAAACCCAAGTAATAACTCGGTTCAGCATTCGCAACAGCAGGTTGATCGCAGGGTTCAACTTCGGGCGTTTGAGCCAACAGACTATTGGTCATTGCCAGCAGCAGACAGATGACTACAAGACTCCTTATTCGGCGCATGGTTTACCTCGTTTCTATGAGCCTTGTAGTGAATAGTTAGCGACTAACAGCCATGTACCACTGTCCAAACGCATTTCAAAGGTAAACTGCGACTCAAGCGCACCGGCAGCACTTTGAATACGGGCATCACCGTTGCCGCGTGTGAGGAATAGGTACTTCTGATAGTTATCAAGCGCACGGGCAGAATACATGACACCCAGCAGCGCGTAAGCACGAGCATTCAACGTATCGTACTCAATCGGCGCGGCATCGCTCGGACGCTGTGGATCGGTTAGTTGGGCATAAACACGTTCGATACCAGAAATATCGATGGCTTGTTGCAGGAGTTCGATAGCGGTGTCGTAATCACCACGAATGGCGTATAGGACACTACGATTATTTAGGCCAAGGATAGAATCGGTATCTAATTCCAGTACTTTGTCAAAGTCGCGCTGGGCGCGGTCGTAGTCGGTCAAAGACGTGTAGACAATACCGCGATTGTTATAGGCCGCAAGCATATCCGGGGCAAGCTGCGTGGCGCGAGTATAGTCGGTGATAGCACGTTCAAATTCCTGCCGACGGACGTAGGCCGCTGCACGCATCATATACGCGGGAACATAGTCTTCATTCACGACACGGATGATGCAGGTGAAGCTAAAAATAGCATCGCTCAGCAATCCAGAAGTCATATAACCAACACCCTCACCCATATAATAGCTAGTACGGCTCTCCTGTGACTCACCTTCCAGGATCGGGCAGTTAGGCGGCGGCTCCAAGGTTGCCGTAGGCACTGGAACCGGTGTAGGCGTGGCATCCTGCGCAGCAACCGGAACCGATAATAAAACACTGAGCATGGAAACCAGCAAAAAGAGCATGAAAAAGAATAGACGCTTCGACATAATTATCTCCTATGGATTAGATGAGTTATTTCCGGCAAAAGTTGCGAGAAGCGGGTTGCGATTGCGTAACGGTTCGAGCAGTGACGATGCGAGAATTAAGTTGCGCTCGGCAGATGCGAGTTCAAGTAAGGCGGCATCAATATCGACTTGAGTCAGGCTGCGATCGGTGCTGTTGCATAAGTCAATAAAAGCAGAGACAGCCGTATTGATGGAGGTGATGCCGGCATCCAGTGCATTGACAGCAGGCACAAACTTCTGTTCAATCTGGACATCAGCATCAGTCAATAAAAGGCGGGCATAGGTCGGAGGCGGAGTGCAGCTCACGGTCGCGCCTTGGCCTAAACGCCGCCACACATCACGAATGCGGGTAAAGCTGCTCACCGTGACCGCGAGATTTTCTTCAAGCTGTAGGATCAAGCGGCCATATGGAAACAAGTAAGCGGAATCAAGCAACCGCAGGTAATTGCCACCGGTGACGCGGATGTTCCACGAACCTACCCAATATAACTGCCCTTGATATTTAATCTGGAAGCGAAAGAAACCGTTTTGGCCTAACCGCCCCGTTAATTCAACTTCAACACCCGCAGGCAGCGTACCGATTTGATCTTCGGGCGTGACCTGCGTGCGGTAAATGGGCGTTTCACGAACTGTTACCCCAACCGCCCCTGCCCGCCTTACAAAAGGTGCCGGATTAATACCATCAACAGGTAAAGTCGTCACATCGCCAGTCCATACCAGTAAGATTGATGCGACCCAGCCCAAGGTGCCATCGTAGTTCACCTGTATCCAACGGGTATCGGCAGTACGCCCAACGGCCTCTAAAGTCAGCACCGGTGGAAGTATTTCGATACGAGCGAAACTCTTATCCGGCCCTGCACGAAGCGAACTAAAATCCTGCGTAGTGACATAAATACCTGTGCCGTAGGTTGGTTCTTCGGTGGCAGCAGTATCTTGAGCAAAAGCCATATTTGGATAGAGCGCCAAAGTGATTACCAGTAAAATCAACTTTTTCATTGTGATTCCCCCGTCCAAACCAAAGCATCATTCGCTTGATCGGTTATGACTGTTACCGTGCCGGTTTGTGTATCCAAGACCAATGTGCGGGCGGTTTGATATTGATACTGAGTTTCCAGCGGAATATCGGTCGGTCGCGGTTGGGGTGTGGGGGTTGGATCCTGCGGCGTTGGCGTATAGAGTTCAGGCCACGTATCTCCCTCCGGTGGCAGGGTCATACGTAAGCTTAGGTAGCTATTATCCGGTGACCACAGCAGCGAACTACCAGCGTTCGAGATACCACTTTCAGGGATACAGTAACGGCGAGTTAAGCCTGTTTGACTATCCCAAATACTGATCTTCGGTAGAAGTTCTCGCTGCTGGACAAACTGGCGATATTCATCACCACCCAGTGACATCCACTGGACGCGATAACGACCATCCCGCGACCACTGACCATCCGGTAGGCTGCCCATGATTTCATGCCGTGCGGTGGTAGGGTCAAAACGATACCATCGGACATCATTCGGGTATTGGTAGTAAAGCGCCTGCCCCAACGGATGCCATTGATAAATCAGACCACCACCGATTAACCGCGCGAAATAATCTACCGTGTTGGCTTGCAAGTCGTAGAGATAATATTTTGTTCCAACTCCGCCACCGTAATCCATGTTCATCAGCCAATAACGCTGTTCAACCGGCTGCAAGGACAACGGTGTGGTAGGCAAATCATTGATTACAGGCATGCTCAGTAGTTCGGATGGTGGCGTTTCGTCACCCGTTGTTGGATCAAATTGACGTGTAAGGCGAACGGGGTTAGCATACTTCTCTGGAACCCATCCGGTATATTCATAGCGCAGCGTATGCAAGTTAACCCAATTGATCGTATCAGGCCATGAAGTTCGTTCTATGGACTCAAACAAGACGGTGGCGTCCGTACCATCAGGGTGCGACACCGAGATTATGTCATCCAAACGGTATATCCAGTTCTGGTCAAATGAGAATTGGCAATTCGAGGTCACTCCACATGCGGGCAGCGTATCATCATAAGTTAGTGTACCAGTTGCCACATCTAAGGAGAGCATCCCACGATAGCCGAACTGCTGTGCGTAATCAGGAATGAGTAAGCGACCAAAAGCCGTAAAATCAGATGGGGGGTTACTCAGATTATATAATGTAGTTGAGGGACAAATGTCCTCCACCTCGCCATTTTGAGCGAGCGTTGTGGCGGCTTCGGCAGCAGGGGGCGGCGTGGGCGTTACTGTTGGGGTCAAAGTTGGCTGTGGCTGACCAACATAGTCAAATGGACGGGTAGCTGTAGCGGGCAGCGCGAGACTACGAGGTGCATCAGCCTGTTCAGAAGCAGCAGCGGTACGGTCGATAACTAGCACGTCGTATGGTAGCGATAGACGGTAAATGTCGATGAACCCAAAGTCATCCGTAATCGCTAATAAGGTTCCATCAGGGCTGAGTTGAACATTACCGTTCGGGTAGAAACGCTTTTCACGCTGGAATGCTTCCAACACACGGTCAATGGGTTGTAAATTTTCGGCTACGGGTGGCAAGTATGAGCCAACCTGTCGTTCGCCAGTCTGAATATCGACCAACATGACTTCAATCTGCGACTGAGTGCCGGAGTCAATGGTGACAGGGCCGCTATCAAAAGGTGTAGCAGTCGCCGCGTTAAATTGATTGGGATCGACAGTTGGCGTGGGCGCAAGCTGGCCTAGCGAGGTAATCAAACCCTCGCATAATTCTTGCTCCAACTCAGCTTTCGCAGTGTCACCTAAGCCAGCAGACATTTCACGCCATGCTTCGGCATAGGCCAATGCCTGACGTGGAAAAGCCGAGGTTAAGCAGGTCGGAACACCAGCAATACCCAATGGATAAGGCGTGGCTTCGGAACTATAGTTAGCGCGGGGGGTCGGCGTGAGAACTTGCGCAACCTCAACAGCAGAAGCAGGTAAGTTCGCGCACAAACGCTGGGTTAAGCGTCCGAATGAATTCACATCCATACGGGCATTAAACTGTTCCCATAAGGGTACAAACTGCTGCCACTCGTTAGGATAAGCATTTACCAAACAGGTTGGTACACCGGAAGCGTCGTAGTCTAGACCGAAAATACGTGAGGGTTGGCCGCTGCCAACCGGATAGGAACTCGTAATCGAAATCGTTTCATTATCGACCCAACGGTAGCTGCGACCGTCACGAGATGGCAAATCGCTGCCAGCAAGGAACAGCACCTTTCCTTGATTCATCGCATAGACAGCGATTTCGTTGCCGGGATAATGTGAACTGATGGGTGTGGGTGCATAAACCACCAGATACTTCAGCCAATCGGGACTATGGATGATGGTTTCAATCGAACGGCCTTCAAAGGGTGGTATTGTGATGCTGCGGCGTTCGGGGATTCCAACTTCGCTAATTTCGAAGGTTTCGCCCTGCCCGTTGTTATACTGAGTTAAGTAACGTCGTGCGTCCGGTGAGGATGCAATGACATTACCAACCAAGTTCAACTGCTGGCGATCAAGCGGTTTGCCAGTGGTGACATCCCATAAACGCCAATCACTACCGTTCATCGTAATGAGATTTTGACTGTCCGCGCTAAAGGCGTAGTTTTGGAAGCCAGAAGTGTATGCGGTTTCCAATACACTACTTTCGCCGGTTTGTACATTAATACGCTCAAAGTCGGTAATGATTTCCGTGCCTGTGGCGTTAAAGCTCAATGTGTGGGAACCATCAAAGTCCGGTTCTGCCGGGAAATAGGTATGCTCAAGCAAGCCTGTATCTAAGTCGTAAAGTTCAAGTGGCTGAAGGTTAGATGCACTGCGAACCAGCAAATGTGCATTGTCGGGACTTAGTTCCATATCGACAATATCAACAGGCCGAATAAACTCCATCGCGCCGTAACCACGATTGGTATAGAAGGTATACACTAGCAAGCCCATTTGTTCGTACCCAACCGTGACAGGATCAAGAATGTCGAGAATAGTAACAGTTATAGGTTCGTAGCTCTGATATTGGCGGTATTCATCCCCCAGAATTAGCCGCAATAGTGGGTTTTCACCCGTACTATTAGGGTCGCCAATAATGCGAGCGATATTACTTAGCCGCATTGCTTTTACTGCCTGCAACTGCTGCACACCAAGCTGATTACCGAGTGGTACGTCAGCGACATTAAATGTATTAGCGTCGACTTGAAGCAGATTATTCTGACCGTTAGGACGAACATAGAGGAAATCATCACGAAGGCTGCGCCAGATGTCCATCGGGTCGGTTTCGATACGGTTCATCTCTAAATCTCTAACCGCACCGTAATCCCTTGAATGACCATCGAGTACCTGCAAACGGGCTGGTAACGCGGCAATCATGGTGTCATTCGGGCCGATAATCAAGCCATTACGAAAGCCAAAGAAAGGGTAGGCTTCAGTACCACCCGGCAAGGTGGAATTGCGCTCGCCACGTTCGGCGGACAAGTCCCACATCCACGGAAGGATGCTAGTGTCATTTTCGCTGCGGCGCAGTTCAGGCGGGGCACGAACAACCGAGTCAAAAAGCAAAAGTTGGTCGGTATCAGAAAAGCGCATGATGCCTGACATACTCAATACACCATCGGGGGCTAATGAAATATCGAGCGTGCCAGTTTGGGTGTCCCAGATTTGTACCTGACGGTCGATGGCTAAGGCGAGGTAGCGACCATCATGACTAAAAATGTAACCGCTATAGTTCCCCTGCTCGTACAATACATAGCGCGTTTGTAAGGTAGCCGCATCCACCAAGACAAGGCGACCCGTCAAATCGGTGTATGCAAATTGGTCAAAATTGATGTCATAACGAATGCCCTGCGGGCGAGGTTTCCCGATTTCTTGCACGAGGTTGAAAATCGGTTGGTCATCCGCAACTTGCCCCAGTACCATTCCCATCAATGGAAACGTTATAAACACAAGCAATAATAATCGCTTCAAAATGAACTCCTATTTTTAGCTGGGGCATTTATCGTATTATAGAATGAGTATCTGAATTTAATACCTTGCCATCACATGATGATTTCCCTACGCTTTACATGCGTTGATTTTTTGAGGCCACAACTTCTCTTATAGTGTTTATAGACACAACACCATATTAAAGAGAGATTCTTATGAAACCGCGTCCCATCTGGTACGTTATTTTCTTACTATTTAATGTTTCGATGAAAGTGGCTGCACAGGCCACAGCGATTTGCCCACCTGCTGTATTACTCGATTTTGCGCGTTCAAGTTCAGCCTGCTTCCGATTGGAGCGTAACCAAGCCTGCTATGGGAACGGAACGGTAAGCGCGACCTACCAAGATGAAGCCGCGACTGGTGCTTTTACAAAGGCCGGTGACATTGAGCGATTAGATCAAATGCGGGTCATCAGCTTGACGCCGAGTGAGGATGAGATTGCAATCGTCAGCCTAGCAGTACAAGCCAGTTTGAAAGACACCGAAGCCAGCAGCGTCATGTTTCTCGCGTTTGGCAATGTTACTCTCGAGAACAAGGTTAATTATCTAGCAGAAGTCGCGGCGACGGCTAAGGGGACATTGACGATACGCCGAACACCAGACATAAACGGAGACATTCTCTTTCAACTGGCTGTGAACAAGGGTGTTATCGCGAACGGGCGAACGGCTGATCAAAAATGGCTGCGAGTAATCATTCCAGACTCGCAAACCTACGGCTGGGTCGCAACAGAATTGGTTTCGACCAAACAGAGCATCGATGTGTTATCGGTTGTGGATGTGTCGACTCCTGTTTTAAACCCTTTTCAAGTGGTGAACGTGAAAACAGCGGATGCAGGGTTATGCGAAGGCAAGGTAGCCGGTGGGTTGCTCATCCAAACGCCGAATATTGAAGAAGCGGTCAGCATAATTATAAACGCAGTTGAGGTACGGTTGGCGGGAACAGCTTACTTGACAACATTGGACCCTGGCTTATTGACGATTAATATTTTGGATGGAAAAGCCGAAATTTCGAATCAGGATACAATGCGATTTATTCCAGCGGGAGCGCGACTCAATATTCCGGTGGATTCAGCGGGCGCAGCAAAGGATGTGCCAGCGACAGCCGAGCCTTACTCGGCAGCGACATTTGAAGGACTGCCCCTTAATAACCTACCCAAGCGTGTGAAGTTGGCTGAGGCATTAACACCTGAGCAAATCACAACGTTGACGACCGAGTATCAAAATCAACCCGTCGTCGTTATCACCCAGAGCACACCGGAACCGAACCGTGCATGTCGATACCTGACACTTGGTACATCGACGCTGTGGGCGGGGCCGGGTGATTTTTACGAAGCAATTAATGAGATAGCAGCTAACGCACGGGTATATCCGGTACTCCAAATTAAGGATGCTGACGGCGCGACGTGGTGGCAGCTCAACAACAGCAATTGGATCAAGGCTAAGGCGGTACAGCAGCTCGGTGATTGTGTAGAGATTCCGATTACAGATATCGTTCCGGTACAACCATATAACATCATTACGATGGAAACCTGCAAGACGCAGAACGGCCCACTACGAGCGGGGCAAACGGTAACCATAGAGTTCAAACCAGCACCGTTTGAAAACTACTATGACGCGAGCATCGCATTACAAGTTGACCCCGGTCAAATCTCGATTGACGAACGTTTCCAACGGGTTACTGCTTCGAGGCCGATTAGCATCGGGACGGCGGGAACCGATCAAGAACGTTATGTGCGTATCTTCTCGACCACATGGAAGGCGACCGGCGGGACACATAAAATTATCAGCGAACGACTGGCATATATCTTAAGTTGTAACATCACAGTGCCATTCGGTTAACGAAAAAATATATTCATTTGACCACCTCTGAAAATATTTAGAGGTGGTTTTTATTTTAGGGAACAATCCATAGGGGAAATATTGCCCAACATAAGCGAAGGTTGGGTATAATCCGGCTCTCTATAAGGGGGTCATTTTAGGGATTATGACTTCTCTCAAAAGCATGTTTATTTAACCTAGAAAAGTGGATTCATTTCAATGCGACTTCAAGACAAAATAGCGATTGTTACCGGCGCAGGACAAGGGATCGGCAAGGGGATTGCCCTACGACTGGCGAAAGAAGGCGCTCATGTCGTAATTAACCATCCGGTAGCAAGCACCCAAGATAAAGCTGAGGAAGTGGCGACTCTTATTCGCGCGATGGGGCGACAGTCGATCACCGTTCAGGCGGATGTTTCTAAGGCCGCGCAAGTGCAGGCGATGGTGGAGAAAACAGTTGAGACCTTCGGTCGGTTAGATATTCAAGTGAACAATGCGGGGGTCGATCCACACATTCCCTTTTTAGAGATGACGGAAGAACAACTAGATTTCGTAATTGATGTCAACCTCAAAGGAAATTTCTTTTGCGCCCAGTCAGCAGCACGGGCGATGCTCAAAACGGGTGGTGGCAAAATCATTATGATTAGCTCGATTCATGGGATGCAAACTTATAAACGAATGACAGCTTACGCGGCAGCTAAAGGCGGGATTAACGCGATGACACGCCAACTCGCGATTGAGCTTGGTCCGCACAACATCAACGTGAACTGCGTCGCGCCGGGGGCGGTGCAGGTGGAGAAGAATTACATCATGGACCCGAACTTTGACCCGCACGCTTTTGACCACGAGATTCCTATAGGTTCGATTGGTAATCCAGAAGATATTGCAGGGGCGGTGGTATTTTTCGCGTCGGCAGATGCGCGGTATGTTAACGGGCAGGTGCTGACCGTGGATGGTGGGACGAGTACACGCATTCTGCTGGGTGTTAGTGATAAGAAAGTTGATGTGGTTGAGCAAGTCGTCATGATGAAGCCTGAAGATTGGTTGGGTGATAGCAAGTAAAGTAATCTCTCCTTTGAGCATAACAAAAGTGATAGGCAGCGCGGATGAGGCACACCTCATCCCTACAACAATTCATTTCAGGATATTCTGAGGTCATTCCACGTTATTTAATTATCAGATAAGGTTCAATTTATGCCTATTTACACTTCAACTTATAAAGATCAACCAGCGATTACGCTGGAATCAGATGTTATCAGCGCACAGTTTTTACCCACTATCGGGTCAAAGATGAGTTCGTTAGTTTATAAGCCACAGCAGCGCGAACTGATGGTGCAAAATCCCAGCGAAACGTACCTCTTACAACCGTTTGATGGGCATTATGAATCGGGCGAATGTTCGGGATTTGACGAGATGTTCCCAACGATTGATGTGTGCTACTACGAGACTTACCCGTGGCAGGGAACCAAGCTACCTGACCACGGTGAGGTGTGGAGCATCGGCTGGCAGCACCGGATCGAAGGGGATGCGCTGCATATGAGCACATACGGGGTGCGATTCCCGTACAAGTTGGACAAAGTGGTGTCATTCGCGGCTCCACATATCTTGAATATTCGCTACACATTGACCAACCTTTCTGACTTCGATTTTGACTTTATGTGGGCAGCTCACCCGATGATCAATATTGAAGATAATGTCGAGTTGGTGCTGCCGGACGGGATCGAAAAGATTACAAGCGTCAGTGGGCCAACACAACTGGGGTTGTATGATGATGATGTGACGTGGCCTGTGTTCGAACAAGTTAACGGCACACAACGGGATTTACGAAAACTGTTACCCAAGAACGGTGGAGAGGCCTTCAAATACTTCGTGAAGGGCAAGATGCCGGAAGGCTGGTGCGCCCTGAAGTATCACGACAGCAAGTTCTCGCTGGCGCTGTCGTTCCCGACTGAAACCGTGCCCTATCTGGCGGTGCTGCCCAACGAGGGCGGCTGGCGCGACATCCATAATATTTTCCTTGAGCCAGCGACCGCGAGCCATGACCGTTTGGACGTTGCCCGAAAGCATAACCAGTATTCGACGGTGAAGGCACAATCGACCTACGAATGGCATTTGAACTTTACCTTGAGCGACCAAACTGATTTCAAAACCGTGAGTGAAGGCGGCGAGTTGGTTTAAGGCAGTCATCAGCTAACAGTCGCCAGTCTCCAGTTAAATACAATGCGAATCGCCATCCCACGGGAGGCTTCGCACATAAGCCAAGAAATACAGAGAACGCCAAGGCTTAAATCAGAAATGTCGTCAGGATCGGTGGCGACATTTGAGGGAACAACTGCGAAAACTACAAATAACGCAATTGCAAAAGTCTAGTTTTGTGTCGGCGAAGTCGGCGTCGACATAAACCGTTTTTATGTCGGAAATGATGTTTGGCAAAATTGGCGACCATTCCGGCAATAGCAAAGATTTTTGCTGGCAATTCGGCGGTTCGCCCGGCTATAAACGTGGCGATTCTGGCGAAAGGGCCGCTGCCGCCAAGATTGCCAATCAGCAGTTTTGAGTTTCAAGTCACAAGTTTCAAGTTTTCAGAGAAAGGCAGACGTTTTGCAGCAGTAAGTAGAGTAGGCTGCTGCTGCAACATTTGCTGCAAAAGACCATTTTTTAAGCGTGCGTCAAGACACGTTGCAGTTGTTAAGGTGCGACGAAACCCCATCCCCAGCCCTTCCCCGTAGTAACAGGGAAGGGAGTTAAAACAGGCATTCCTTTAAACAGTGTAGCAGAGATAGGAACGTTAAGGGTGACCATTTGGAAGACCATTTGGTAGCTTTTAAGGGGCGTTGGCATTAACCGTTCTGAGGGAGCAAAATTGTTAAGCAGGTTGGTAGATAGTTGTAAAATGGTTTGTGGCACAAACGGAAAATAAACGTAAGTAGTAACAAGTTGCAAGCGGCAAGTTAGAAGTTTAAAGACAAATACGATCAAAATCTATACAGTAGGTTTTGCGCAGACGAAACAGCGGGGCAGTTAATCTTGGCCTGTGATATGCTCTAAAAAAGTCTATGGAATTCGAAGGCATATTGATTGATTGCAAAAAGACTGTTGCAGATTGCCGTGTTTGCATTTTTCATGTTTATCTGTGGGTTGCCAATCATATTTTTTGGGCTAATTATTGGAGTTCCGGCTATTCAAGAATGGCATATCCAACACACCATCATTGTGGATGAGCCCAGTCAATATCTTTTTGATAATGCAAAACAATTTTCCGGCAGTTACCAACAGCGAAGTTTCTACTACTGGTCGCCAAAACAAATCCCCGAAATTAAAAGCTTCTATGCTGATTTTATAGTAAAGCCATTTACCGATTTCGACTCTTATGATGCGCATTGGTCAATTGCTGCATGGGAGAACAGCAAGATTAATGATACCCCTGTTAGTGACAGAATGTCATTACCGGCGGAATTATGTAATTATCACGAGGTATTTGAGTGTATGAGCATTGCAGTCTTCGATACCAATCAGCAGTCCTTACCGATGACATTAGCTGGAATTTACGATGCTGCCGAGCATAAAGTAGAAGCATTACCTAAGAATGGCACGTTGATCGTGTTTAGTTACTTTATATGGGATTTTTCTTAAGCAAACAGAGGATATATGTGTTCTCGTCTACAAAAACAAAGACGGAAGGGTCTGAGACCCTTCCCTACGAGAATACCATTTTTGTGGTTCATATGGGCACATGGCCGTGCGCCCTACGAAGGCAAGGTGTGAGGGTGGATTAGGGAAGCCAGTTGCCAGCGCGGACGCGAGGCCATGCGAGGGCGGGTTTGAAGGCTTCAGCGTATTCAACCTTCGATTGCAGGCCGCGAAACTGCCCCATGATGCGCGAGAACTTGACCAAATCCCAGCCACCGAACTTGAGCATATTCTGCATCTGGCTTTCGTGGTAATTCAGTAGTTCAACTTTGCGTTCCCACACGCTGGTAATGTCGACATAGTGCGTGGGCTGCCACTCGAAACCTGCCGTAGAATCCATATAGTAGAGGGCGGGTGTTTGCGGCAAGGGGTCGTGGTCGGTGAAGATGGTGACGACATTGGCGAGCATGACGGCATGGAACACAATCTGGCTGGTGATGATGTGGTCGGTGTTGTAGTCCACAGGCGGGTGGCAAAAAACGATGTCGGCCTTCGCTTCGCGCAAGATGTCGACGAGTTGATTACGGGCTTCATCAGTATCGCGAATATATTCATCCGACTGCCCCATGCAGATGTAGCGACCGCCGATGGCTTCGGCAACACGGGTGGCCTCGCCAATACGGACGCGGGCGATTTCTTCATAGGGCGTACTGGGTTCATACTGTGAGCCTTTATCACCATTGGAGACGGTGACATTGGTGAAGGTGTGACCGCCCTGCTGCTGGTAACGCAGCAGCGTCCCTAAACAGTGAATTTCGATGTCGTCCTGATGTGCGCCTACCGCTACGATATTCATTTGTGGATTCCTTTATTAGACCCCCACCCTAGCCCTCCCCCATAGAACAGGGGAGGGAATAAGGCGAAGTTGATCGGTGAAATTAGGGCAGCCAATTACCGGCGCGGACACGAGGCCACGCAAGCGCAGGACGGAAGGCTTCGGCATATTGAACACGACATTGTAAGCCACGAAATGCATCCTGCTTTTGAGCAAACGATACCAAATCGAGGCCATTCATTTTGGTCGAGTTCGCCATCTGACTTTTGTGCATCCGCAGCAGATCGGCTTTTTGTTCCCAGACATCGGTTATATCGACATAATGCGAGGGCTGCCATTCGAGACCGGCGATAGCATCCATGTAATAGACAACTGGCGTTTCTGGCAGCGGATCGTGATCGGTAAAGATGGTGACAACATTCGAGAGCATAGTGGCATGAAAGACGATCTGACTGGTGACCATGTGATCGGTATTGTAGTCGATGGGCGGCAAGGTGAGGACGATATCGGCTTTGGCTTCGCGCAGAATATCGACAAGATGATTACGGGCTTCGTCTGTATCGCGAATATACTCATCCGACTGACCTAGATTGATGTAGCGCCCACCGATGGCTTCGGCGACTGCGGTGGCTTCGGCATTACGGATACGAGCGATTTCCTCGTAAGGCGTGGAGGGGTTAAACTGCGACCCTTTGTCACCATTGGAGATGACCACATTGGTGATGTGGGCCTCACCTTTTTGGCGATACTTGAGCAGCGTTCCCATACAGCAAAATTCGATGTCGTCTTGATGGGCGGCGATACAAACAATGTTCACGGCAAGTCACTTTCTAAGGCTACCCTACCCCTCGCCCCTCGCGGTACATTTCACTCAACCTCACCCCCCTCCAATTTGCTGAGTACAGCTTGGAGAGGGGAGTCATTCAACATTTGAGAGGGTGAATATTCACACCGTTACAGAGAGAAAGGTTCTCAGAGCAGTTTGTAACCCGATACGGTACTTATAAAACTTCCAACAACCCCACCCCTAGCCCCTCCCCGTAGTAACAAGGAGGAGAACTGAAAGCGGGGGAAAACTCGCAATCAGACAACTTTTAAATGTCGAGCATACGATGGACGGCGGCAACGACACGGCCTTTATTGGGAATGACGTAATCTTCTAAGGGGGCGCTGAAGGGTATGAGTGCGCCTTCCAAGGTGACACGAACAACCGGCGATTCGAGCGACCAAATGGCCTGATCGGTAACGCGCGTGGCAACTTCGGCTCCCCAACCACCGGCGTGCGGAGCTTCTTCGACGGTCATCAAGCGACCAGTTTTTTGCACCGAGCCGATGATGGTTTCGAGATCAAGTGGAACGAGGGTGCGCGGGTCGATGACTTCGCAGGAGATGCCTTCTTTGGCGAGTTCCTCGGCAGCGTTGAGAGCCACCGCAACCATGCGCTGGGTGGCGACGATGGTGACATCACTACCGGTGCGGATGACGTTGGCGACACCGAAGGGGATGATGTGTTCACCATCCGGTACTTCACCTTTTTCGGCGTACTGGACTTTGTGTTCGAGGAACACGACCGGATTGTCGTCACGAATGGCGGTTTTGAGCAAACCGAGGACATCAGCCGGATTGGAAGGCACAACGACCTTGAGGCCGGGGGCGTGCATAAACCATGTTTCGACACACTGGGAATGCTGCGAGGCGAAACCGGCACCACCACCCTGCGCGGCACGGATGACGAGCGGCACCTTGAGCTGACCGCCGGACATATAGCGGAATTTGGCGGCCTGATTGATGATCTGGTCGAGGGTGACAGCGGCAAAGTCGGCGAACATCAACTCGACAACGGGACGCAAGCCCGTGACGGCGGCACCAATACCCGCGCCGATGATGGCGTTTTCGGAGATGGGGGTATCGCGCACACGAACGCCGCCATACTTTTCCCACAAACCCGGCGTGACTTTGAATACGCCACCGGCTGCGCCGACATCTTCACCAAAAAAGATCACATTTTCGTCACGCGCCATTTCTTCATCGAGGGCACGTTTTACTGCTTCGCGGTAAGTTATGACAGCCATGTTTAGTTCACCCAAATATCTTCATAAACGGCTTCAAGCGGCGGATAGGGTTGTTCAAGCGCCCATGTGGTGGCCTCTTGAACGGCATCCTGCGCGGCGGTGTGCATCTGCTGGAACTTCGAATCGGTCAGTTGACCATCGGCCTTCATGCGGTCGGCAAGGATGTTGATGGGATCACGCGCAAGCCACTGTTCGAGTTCGCCAGCCGGACGGTAAGGAGCGGTGTCGGTGCGGGAGTGCCCTTTGTAGCGGTAGGTTTTGGCCTCGATCAAGGTCGGCCCCTGCCCTGCGCGGGCACGGTCAACGGCTTCCTGAATAGTGGCATTCACGGCTTCGGGGTCTTGCCCATCGACAATAATACCGGGGATACCGTAAGCCGAGGCGCGATCTACCACGTTGGGAACGGGGGCGGTGCTGGCGTAGGAACTGTACTCGCCGTAAAGATTATTTTCGCAGAGGAACACGGCGGGTAACTTCCAGACAGCGGCGAGATTGACGGCTTCGTGCCATGCACCGATGTTGGGTGTGCCATCGCCGAAGATGGAGATGCTGACCGCGCCCGTACCTTTGATCTGAGCCGTGAGCGCCGCGCCGTTGGTGACGGGTAAGCCAGCACCGACGATGGCGAAGGTGCCGATGAGGCCGATGTCCATGTTGGTGAGGTGCATCGAGCCGCCTTTGCCTTTGCAGCAGCCGGCTTCTTTGCCCATCATCTCGGCCATCATGCTACGAAGGGACATGCCGAGCGCGAGGGCGTGACCATGACCGCGATAGGTGCAGGTGACGGTATCGCCGCGCGGGGCATCAATGACCGCAGCCATGCCAACCGACACACCTTCTTGACCAATGCAAAGATGGGTGGTGCCGCGAATGACATTTTCCAGAAAGAGTTCCTGAATACGCTCTTCACAGTAGCGAATTTCGAGCATTCGCGTGAGCATGTGCTGGCGTAGTTCCGATGAAAGAGGATTTGCCACAATGTTATCCTTTACTCAGCAATTCATTCAACCTCACCCCTGCCCCACGTTGGCTACCCTCACAGGTTCAGTTCGCCAACAGCCATAAATGACGAGGGGAGAAAGGCAAGTGTAATCATTAACCCCTACCCTAGCCCTCCCCCGTAAACGAGGGAGGGAATCAACATTACAACTTAATACAACCCACGTTATGACAGCTTTATATTCTAGCTTCCAGCAAATACCTGAAGCTGCGCGTCGAAGGCTTCGAGGAAGCGGGCGGCCAACATGCCGTCGATAATGCGATGATCGGCTGAAAGCGTTAAGTGGGCGGTGGTGCGGATGTGCAAGCCACCGTTGACGACCATCGGGCGCGGCTTGGCTGTGCCGACCGCGAGAATGGCGACCTGCGGCGGGTTGATAATGGCGGTGAAGCGATCCACCTGCTTGACCACGCCGAGGTTACTGACGGTGAAGGTGCCGCCACTGAGTTCGTCGGGCTTGAGCTTGCCGGCGCGGGTGCGTTCGATGAGGTCACGCGAACGGGCGGCGAGACCGGAGAGTGAATAGTCATCGGCGTTATGCAGCACAGGGGTCATCAAGCCATTGGGCAGCGCCACGGCCAGCGCGAGATGCACATGGTCGTACTGGAATAGATGCCCGTTTTCGTAAGTCGCATTGAGTTCGGGCAAGGCAAGCAGCGTTTTGGTCGTCAGGTGCAAAATGAGTGTGTTGAGGCCGATACCCTTGGGCAGCAGGGCGGCAGCATCAGTGAAGTCCAACTCGCCGGTTGTGTAGAAGTGCGGCGACTCCTGTGCGCTCTGGCTCAGGCGACGAGCGATAGTCTGGCGCATACTGCTGATGGTGATTTCGCGGCGACCTTCTTGCGACGGTGCAGAGGATGGGGCAGCGCGTTCGGTCACAGCGGGCGGCGGTGCAGTGGCGGCGAGTGCGGCAGGCTGCGCAGCAATGACGAAGGGCGGCTCACTGAGGAACGCTTGTACGTCTTCGCGGCGGATACGACCTTCTTTGCCCGTGCCGGTGATGGTGGTGAGATCGACGTGGTTATCGCGCGCGAGTTTGCGAACGGCGGGTACGGTTAGCACTTTGCCGTTGGACTGCGCAGAGGGTCGGGCGCTGTCAATGACGGCCTGTACATCCTCGCGGGTAATGCGACCATCAGCGCTGCGGGACTGGATGGTGTTTACATCGACACCATGTTCACGAGCGAGGCGCTGGGCGACCGGAGAGATGCGCTGCCCACGGTCGGCGGCATCATCGACTTCAGCCATCGAAGGCGCGGCGGACTGACCCTGATAAGCCACATTGTCGATCTCGGACATCGAGGGCGGCTCGGCAGCAGGGGTTGATTCGCCAGTGCGGATGCGCCCTAAGACCGTGCCAACAGCGACCATTTGCTCGGCGGCGACGAACACGGAATCCAGCACACCGTCGGCCAATGCTTCTAGCTCGACATTGGCTTTGTCGCTTTCGATTTCGGCAACGGGTTCGCCTTTGCGGACGGTATCCCCCGGCTGCTTGAGCCACGAGAGGATGCGCCCTTCTTCCATGCCAAAGCCCATATTGGGCAGAACAATTTCAGAGAAAGCCATATCATTCCTGTATGAATGCTAATTTACAGACACTCAATCGGGTAGTGGTTGTAAAGTAAGTGACGACAACTCGGAATGGTCTGAGACCATTCCCTACAAGAATACAATTTGTAGCGATTTATCACGTACTCAATAACCACGACCCTCCCCCACCATTATTTATTGGGTAGCAGTGATGCCGCCATCCAGATAAAGCGACTGACCGGTGATAAAGTCGGACGCTGACGACACGAAAAAGAGTATAGCTTGCATCACATCATCTGGCTCGGCGATGCGGCCTAATGGAATACGTGCGGTAAGGGCACTATAGAATTCAGGGTCAGCCAGCATAGCAGCGACCTGCTCGGTACGGACGAAGGTCGGCGCGACCACATTGACATTAATATTGTGCGGCGCTAACTCGGCGGCAAGCTGTTTGCACATGATACCGAGACCCCCCTTGGCGGCAACATAGGCTGCATAACCACGACCACGCAAGCCAAGCTGGGTACGAACGGAACCGAGATGCACCTGCTTACCGCCCTTGCCCTTCGCGATTTGATGCTTGGCAGCAGCCTGAGCAAGGAAGAAGGCGGACTTTAAGTTGGCAGAATAGACATAATCGAAGTTTTCTTCGGTCACATCCAAGAGTTTTTCTTCGCGGTTGAGGCCAACACAGTTCACCAGAATGTCGATACTGCCCAACTGAGAAGCGGTTTCATCTACCATACGGCGAATGTCTTTGGTTTTCTGGGCATCAAACGGGGCGGCGTGAGCAGCATAGCCTTCATCTTTGAGGACATTTGCCAAACTTTCGGCACGCTGTTCGTTGCGACCAGCCACAGCAACCGTTGCGCCCACCGCAGCCAAGCCACGGCAAACTGCTTCACCAATACCACCATAACCACCTGTCACGAGTGCAACCTTGCCATCCAAGCGAAACAGCTTGGTCAGCAGATCGGCAGTTTTTACTTCAGCCATGAATCCTCCTCTTTAGCGATTTGTCTTGAATGTAGGTGCGACTTGTTCAGCAAACAACTGCATTCCTTCAATATCGGGGGCATCCATGAACCACAACATAAAATGTGAAATGCCAATAGCGATATAATTTTGAAGCTGAGCGGTAATTTCTTCCGGCGTACCGACTAAACCGGTATCCGTCAGGTAACGCGGATATTCGTCACTTTCGCCGTTCACGAAGGCGGTAAAGTCGGCATCCTGTGGCGTTTCCCCACCTTGCGGGGTTAAAGCCAATATCGCCTTCAGTTTTTCGCGCACGGCAGCACGAGTCGGCGCAATCAATATTTGCACTTCGTAGCTGATTTCAATTTCGTCAAACGAACGGTCAACCTTCTTGCAAGCGGCCTTCAGCGAATCGAGGCGCTGATTCATGGTGGTCAGGCCAACAGGTACGCTATTCCAGCCCTGCCCCCAACGGGCAACCGCATCAAAGGTCGTGGGATGGGCTTCGCCAAACCAAATGGGCGGGTGAGGCTGCTGCACGGGCGCGGGGGTACATACGGCCTCTTTGACGCTGTGGTATTTACCGTCGAAGGTCAGCGGGTTTTCGGGGGTGGATTCCCAGAGTTTGAGTGTCAGTTCCAAACCTTCAAGGAAGTTTGCCAAACGTTCTTCGACATTTTCGGGGTAGTTCAATCCATATGCCTGATGTTCGCTGATGCGCGTACCGGTATCGGCGAAGTAGATGAAGCGACCTCCCGAAAGCTGGTCCAGGGTGGCAATCATCTTGGCGGCCACCGAGGGATAGCGGAAGTAATGCCCCTGATGGATGATGCCTAACTTCGCACGGGTTGTCACGCCAGCAATGGCTGAAAGGGTCGTCCAACCCTCCATAATGGCCTGATCTTTGCCAAGCATGAGATGATCCGCCACCCAGATTGAGTCGTAACCAAGTTCATCGGCAGACCGCGCTGTTTCGAAGGCGGTTCTTACATCGAGCGACGGGAAGTTAGGGGTGCGGAACAAGCCGCCACCGGGTAATGAGAAAATCGGTACACAGTAACCAAATTGAATGGGATGCGCCATGTTACTTGACCTCGTACTTCAGCGGTTCGCCGCGGAGGTGATGATAGATATTCAACCAGATGTTGAGCGAGTCGCGAATATGCGTCCAGTGCCCCTGCCATGCCGAGTGTGAAGTCAGGGTAACGTTGTAGCTCGGATCTTCGTTCAGTTCATGCAGCGGATCATTCATCGGTACAGGTTCTTCGTACATTACGTCCAACCCTGCACCACCAAGACGGCGGTTTTTGAGGGCATCGACCAGCGCATCCTGTTCAACCAGCTTACCACGGGCGGTGTTGATGAAGTAGGCGTCCTGTTTCATCAAGCCGATTTCACGAGCGCCGATGATTTTTTCGGTGGCGGGCATTATGGGGATATGAACGCTAAGCGCATCCGACTGCTCGAACAGTTCATCCCATTCAACGTATTGAACGTGATACTTTTCTTCGAGTTCGGGCGGGAAACGCACTTTATCCCAGTAAATACACTTCATCTCGAAGGCATGGGCATATTTTGCCATCGGGCGTGCAATTTCACCGAAGCCGAGCAAACCAAGGGTGTAATCTTGCACGATGCGGACATTGGGTACGGTCGCGCCCCAACCGCGTTCGAAATACAAACGTTCTTTCATCTGGCGTTCTTGTTCGCGCGTCTGCTTATAATAGTTGAGCAGCAGCGTCCACGCGTGTTCGGCAACGGCGATATAGTTGATGAGCGGAGTTACACAGACAGGAATGCCCATTTCACGGGCGGTTTCCATCGGGATACCGCGAGAGTCTTCACCCATATGTTGAAGGAGCTTGATCTTCTTGCCTTTGCGTAAGGTTTCAGCAGGGAGGCGCTGCTTATGGACAACGAGATAATCGACATCCTCAATGATTGCGTCCAATTCTTCTAATGTGCTGACCTTAATAAGTTTGGTATCGTAATCAGCGAAAATTTCTTCAAAAAGCGGTGCATCTTTCGCCCACTCAACACGCGCGGGATCGTCCGGTGGCAAGCGCTTGTCGATTTCATGCGCATATTCCTTGCGGAACTGCACACCTAGCAGCACATAATTATATTCTTCCCAAACAACCATCGTTGTAGTCATGATCTCACCTGCGCCCATGCGCGCATAAACGTCCGTTTTCCGTTGGCGAGAATAGCTTCTGGCGTTTCTTCGCCCGGAATCGTCCGCAGTTCCATTGAAAGTATCGGTGTCGAGCCAAGTCGCTCGCGTGCATTCGTCCAATACTGGACGGCATCAAGCTGTCGCAAATAATCCACCACTTCGGGCAAATCGTTGCGGCCTAAGGGATGACCGAAACGTGGGTGGAAGTCGCCATACAACGCTGAGTCGGGATGGTCGATGACGCAGTTGCCAATGTGGGCGTGAATGAGGTGCCGACCCGCCGTCTTGAGCGCGTGTTCAGCGGTTTCGCCGAGCAGCGGGAGGTGGCTCAGGTCGATGGTCAAACCGAAGTTAGCGCGGTCAACCGCATCGGCCATTTTGGCAGTTTCCACCGTTGGCCCGATGAGACGTTTCTTTTCGATTGTGCGGTCAAAGTTCTCGAACGTGATGAACAACTGCCGCTTGGTCGATTTTGCCGTGGCGTAATCGCAGAGTTCCTGCAAATCTTCTACTAACCGCGCGGTGGTGGCTTCAATCTGATTATCTGGGACAGCCAGCGGCCCTTGCACCATCGCCATAACGCTGTTGAGGTCAATCGCTTCGTCGATTAAGGCTTTAAGGCGAGTCATGGCAGCCTTGCGCAAGTCAGCGTCGGCGCTGCCGGGTTCGAGCTTTTCGAGCAGCACAGGCAAGATCGGTAAATATACTACCTGCAACTGAGACTGTGCCAAGAGTGCTTTGGCTTTTTGTCGGACTTCGGGATTTTTGACGGGTGCGATTTCCACCGCGCCAAAGTCCGAGTCATTGACGATGGTCGTCAGGGTTTCGACAACCGGCCCTTCGCCTGTGCGACATTCGAGATAGATTAAGGGGTGAATCACCCCAAAATCCATCATGTGTGACCATGAAGTCATACTTGCGTACCCCGTACTATCTCTTCTTGATAGGGAGACTCTTCGCCGAGCAGCACTTCGTTAAGGGTGACCATACGGTTGAGGAGTTCGGACTCTAAGAGGCCGAATACCAGTGCCAGTGAACGCAAGCCCTGTTCGCCGGTAACTTCCGGCTCACGATCATTTAAGATCGCGTCCACAAAGTCTGCCTGCTCGATACCGAGCAAGTTCGAGTCAATGTCCGCCCACGGCAGGTCGTAGCTGGTGAGGCGATCTCCCTTGAATAAGGCTGCGGTGACTTCATCTAAGTGGAAATCCGGCACGAGGGCGAGTAAATCTTCCACGGGCGTATCTTTGCCATCACGGCGCTGAACCAAACGCAGGGGTTTGCCGGAGCGGTCGCCGGGGATGGAAAGTGAGCCGCCAGTACCATAGATCATGCGCGAGAATAAACCCTCGCCACGTCCGGCGACGTTCAGCAGCCAATTTGCTAGTGCGCCGCTTTCGAAGCGCATCACGCCAACCGAGAGGTCTTCAGCATCAGCTTCATGCTTCACGCCCTGTGCATCCGTGCGCTCTTTATCGACAATCGAATTCATACCGACGACGGTATCAATTGGACCAAGGTAGTATTCAAGGATGTCGGTGTAGTGGACACCCATGTCGATGACGATACCACCGCGATCTTTGCGATGCCGCCACGGAGTGATGATAACGAACTCACCAGCGCCGGAGGATTCCTGCGTGGCAAGGAAGGGTGTACCAATCGCGCCACTGTCCACCAATGCCTTACCCAAGCGGTTGATGGGGTCACGGCGGTAGTTTTCAGCGACAGCCAGCTTGCGATTAGCTTTCTTACCGGCCTCGACCAAGCGCACACCTTCAGCGACAGTGAGCGTAATCGGTTTTTCGACCATGACATGAATGCCTGCCGCGAAGGCTTTTTCGGCGACATCGACATGCATTTCCGGCGAGGTGGTGACGATGATGCCATCGAGCTTGAGCGTGCTAATCATTGTGTCGAAGTCAGAGAATGCCTGCGGACGGACGCCAAGCAACTCTTCGGCGTGGTCAACCATTTTCTCAAGGTTGGCAGGCATGATGTCGCAGACGGCGACCAGATCAAAGTTTAGTTTGCCAGCAGCCTTCAACTGCTTCATACCAATGACGTGGCGGCGACCCATTACCCCACAGCCAACCAGTCCCATTGCGAACGACATGTTTACTTTCCCTCTGGCAGTTCTAATTTATGATTCAGGCTCTTGATATGCGCGGCGTTGATCTTGGAACTTTCGAGCGGCGACACGGTGCTGCTGCTCTGCTCTACCACGACCCAACCGGGGAACTTCTGCGCGACGAGTTCGGCAAGAATTGCACCGAAATCCAAGCCGATGCTGCCCTGCCCAATTTCGACGAACTTACCGCCTGCCCAGTCCTTCAAGTGCATGTAACCGATGCGGGGATAATATTTGCGGATATGGGCAACCGGATCTTCGTTTACCAGCCCGATGTGGGAGACATCAAGGCAGAGTTTGGTCACTTTGGTTTCGTTCAGCAGAATATCGATTTCACCTTCAGTTTCGATGGTGCAGCCGACGTGTGGGTGATAGGCCAAGGTAATGCCCTTATCTGCACCATACTTAGCGAGTTCTTCGCAACCTGCGGCGAGGTTCTTGTATTCTTCGGCTGTAGGTGGACGGGTGCGAAGGCGACCGCCACCGACCAAGCCATACTGTTCGGTGCCGAAGAGTGCTGCGTAATCCATACGGCGTTTGTGGGTGGTGATGGTATCGGGATTAAAAGGTACTTCGATACCACCAAAGAAGATGCCGGGTGTTAGCCCTTGCAGGATCGAGCGCAAGTAATCCGGCGAACCGAGCCAGTCAAGCGAGTGGTCGAATAATTCGACCGCGTGCCAACCGGCCTTCTTGATGTCCTTGAACATGGCGACCATATCTGGTTTTGTCGTCCAGTTGATGGTGCTGTAGGCAAAACGCAAGGCATGTGTATTTTTGGTAGTGGCTTTAGCTTTGGGCATGATCGTTAGGCTTCCGTGTCTTTCCGAGTAAAAATGACTCTCAACTTATGATTCGATTAAGCAGGTTCTTCATCAGCATTCAACAAGCGAATGCCCAGTTCACCCGCAATTTTAGTAAACAATGCGCCAACGGCTGGCATTTCTTCGCTGGATGCGCCCTCAACAATTACAGGAAAGTCCGGCGACAGTGCTTCCATCTGACGGAACAGGTTATGGAAATCCATATTACCTTGCCCCGGACATCCATCTTGAAGGTGTACTGATAGGCGGTTCTCGATCCAAATATCTTTGGCATGGCAGCTAATAATGCGCTTGCCAAGAACTTCAATGTGATGACTGACAGCAGTCGCAGTATCAAAGACCTGTTCACGTGTGATCCAATTGGCAGAATCGTAGTCGCTGGTGACGCGCGGCGAGTTCACTTCATCAAGTACTTCAGCAGTCACTTCCGCCGACTCCAACGTGACGAGTTGATGGCCTTCCATACTGAGGTACACATCCGTATCCTCGGCAGCGGAGGCGCATTCTTTCAGGCTTTTCACCAACTGACGACGGGCTTCTTCTGACCAGTTATAGGGATGTGGGAACCACGGACCATTGGGATTCATGGAACCAGGGCCAGTGTCGATGCCGCGCGCACCTAACCAACTGGCAAGCCGCAGTGCTGCCTGTACGGTTTTTACCGATTGGGCACGAGCGGTCTCATCGGGCGTTACCAAGTTTTGCCAATAGCCCGTCACTTGATATAAACGTAGATTTTCGTCCGCCAGCAATTTCTTCACGCGGTCAGCTTTTTCGCGCGGGGTGGTATGAGGGTCATTCGCACGGAAACGGGTGAAGATACCCGAATACCCCATATCACGAACGCGCTTACAAATCTCCGGCGTTAAATCATCCATGTCATCGGGGAGAAAAGCCCCGCACATTCCAATTCGCATCAGATTAGTCTTCCGTGTTTATTCTTCATGTTCGAGTACAGCGCGAGCACTAAAGGGATCAGTGACAATGAGCGAGAGTACAACAACCGGTTCGCTGCCTGTATTGCTGATCTGGTGCGGTGTGGTTGCGGGAATATGTAGATATTCATTGGCAACTAGTTCACCTGACAATTTATTTACCCGCACCTGCGCCGCGCCGGAGACAATGTAGATTACGCGGTCTTGTACGGCTATCTTCTGCTCAGGCTCGCTTTCGCCGGGTTGTAGGGTCAACCGCGCCGCCTGGAAATGCTCATTGGAAGGCAGTTGGTCGGTTTCATAGATGTTGGCGAACGGCGCATCACCTTCAAAGTTATCGGGCGTAAAGTCTTTGTGACGCAAACGGTTATGCTTATGGTTAGGCGCAACGACGACAAAGAAACAGGTGGTTTCATCGCCAGCGAACCAATAGTTGTGATACTTGTTGGGCGGCATGATAACAAAGTCGCCCTTTTTATATATACGTTTGCTCCCACCAACCTGAATTTCGAGGCTGCCCTGCGCCATGAAACCTATTTCAGTCGCGTCGTCATGGACATGGGGTGTGGGGCCGAGCCAGTCATTGTTGAACCATTGGACATCAGGCGTCCATATTAAAGGAAGACCACGGCAGCGCTCATTGAGCAACCGCGGCTGTTCCATCCATTGGTTATGATCTATCAGAGACATGTTTATCCTTTTATACCGCTGGTTACGAAACCCTGAACGATGTACCGCTGTGCAGCAAGGAACATCAAAATCATCGGCAGAACCATCAACGTTGAAATTGCCATGATGTAGTCAGTACGGGCAAGCTGGGGAAAGTAGTTACGGAACAAATTCAAGCCCAGCGACAAGGTAAAGTTATTCGGATCAGACAGGAAAATGAAGGGGTTCAGGAAGTCGTTCCAAATACCTAAAATGGTTAACAATGTTACGGAGATCAACGCAGGACGCGCTAAGGGAAGATAGATCCGCCACCAGATCGTCAGGTGCCCCGCTCCGTCAATAATGGCAGCTTCGTCTAGCTCACGCGGGATTTGCATAAAGAACTGACGCAACAAGAAGATATTGACCGCACCACCGCCAAACCACGCAGGGACAATCAGCGGCGCAAATGTGTTCAGCCATCCCAACTTGTGAAAGAGGATGTATAGAGGAATGAGTGTCACCTGTGCGGGAAGCATGAGTGAAGCTAAAACCAAAATAAACCAAATGTTGCGACCGGGAAACTGTAGGCGAGCGAAACCATAAGCACAGAGTGATGAACTCAACACGACACCCGGCACCGTCGCAACGATGATAAATATGGTGTTAAACGTCCAACGAGGGAATTGTGTATTAGGGTAATTCCATGCTTCGACGAAGTTGGAAGGCACAATCTGATTTGGAAAGAAGGTTGGCGGATAACTATTGATCTCGGCATACGATTTGAGCGATGTGCTGACCATCACAATCAAAGGCAGTACAAATATGAGCGCACAGATAATCAGCAAACCGTAAACAAAGCCTTTGCTCGTCATTTCCTGACGGCGACGGACAGCTTTAATTTTTGCGGAATTGGGCGTCGAATAAACTGCGCCAGTGCCTGTATTGGTGGTCGTGGTCATGAGCGCACCTCTCCTTCGTAATAAACCCACAACGGCGAACTACGGAATATGAATAGGGTTAGTACAATAATGATGGCGAACAACACCCATGCCATTGCAGACGCATAGCCCATTTCCAGCCACTTAAATGCTTTTTCATAAAGATTGTAGTTGTAGAAATAGGTTGATTTTGCAGGGCCGCCGTTCGTCATGATGAATGCGGGAACGAAGAACTGGAATGCCCCAATAACGCCTGTTACCACATTGAAAAAAATCGTCGGCGAGAGCATTGGAATAACAATACTCGTAAACCTTTGGACCCCATTGGCACCATCGATTTTTGCAGCGTCCGTCAAATCTTCGGGAATATTCTGCATTCCTGCAACATAAATAATCGTTGTTACTGCACTGCCCCACACGCTCATAATGACGAGGGCAAAGAGTGCTGATTCGGGTGATCCCAGCCAATTTATTTGCGGCAAACCTAACGTCTGGAATACGCTGCTGATCGGGCCAAACTCTTTGTTGTATAGATACTTCCAGAGCACTGCCGAAGCAGCCGCTGGAACGATAATTGGCAAATAGAAAATGGTACGGAAAACGGTCAAGCCACGCACTTTTTGGGTGAGCAGCACTGCCAACCCAATCCCCACGATTTGTGAAAAGATCACAAACATAATGCCGAAGCGGACGGTAATGCTCAGGGATTGAATAAAGGCTTTATCTTTGGTGAACAGCTCAATGTAATTTTGAAACCCGATGAACTCGGGTATGCCGATAATCTTATAATCCGTCAGGCTGTAATATGCGGAGGCGATCATCGGGCCAAACGTCCAAATGAGCAACCCCAACACAACTGGCAAAATGAACAGGTAGCCACGCAGTGTATCTTTCCAAAAGGTTGGACTGCGCTTGCTTTTTGGGGGTTTAGATGCCACTGCGGTCATGGTAACTCCTCATCACTTCAAAGCATTTAGAGTCCCGCCGCAGAAAATTCTGCGGCGGGATCATTTCAAACGTTTAGATCAAACTTAAGTCCGAAAACTCAGCCGTCTAAGCAGGATTGAATGTTGTCGTTGGCTGTGGTGAAAGCATCTGCGACCGATGAACCACCGACAATAACTGCGTCAAACGCATCGTTGATTTCGGTGCTGATCTGCCCAGCATACAAGCTGCCGCAGTCGCCGGGGAAGTAGGTGGGGGTAATGCCGTTCGCGCCGTTGTTCATGAAGGCTTCGATGTTATCTGGCGGGCCAGCGAGTGCCAGAATATCGGGGTCGTTACGCAGTGACTTGAGCAGAGGCATACCAGAGTAGTTCAGGGTGATGGCCTTCTGGGTTTCTGGTGAAAGCAAGCCCTTGATGAAGTCCCATGCCAACTGAGGATCTTTGGCATTCGCGGAGATGCTGAAGCCATAGGTACCCATACCGGTGATCTTCGTACCATCGGCGAAGCTGGGGATCACTTCAACGTCCCATTCGAAGGGTTGCGGGTCAAGCGCACGGATGCTCGACATCGGGCCGGGGATCGTGAACTGGAGGGCGCACTTACCGACCATGAAGCAATCTCCACCCGCATCAAAGTCAAACGGTTGGCCTACGCCATCGACCGTCCAAATGTTGGTGTAAGCTTCCAAGCCAGCCAATGATTCCGGTGAGCTGAGCAGCGCGGTTGTGCCATCTTCGCTCAGAACATCACCACCGAAGCCCTTGATCCACGGAACATAGGTCGCCCACCACTTGGTAGTGCCACCATTTGTTCCTGCGGGGAAGCAGTAAGCGCCGGTCACTTCGAGGATCGTCTTACAAGAAGCGATAATGTCATCCCATGTGGATTCAGGGGTGGGCAGCGGTGCGCCAGCTTGTTCGAACAGAGTCTTGTTGTAATACATGGTCACTACGTCGTAGGACGAGGGGATCATGTACAAGCCCTTGCCTTCAACTTTGCTCAGATCAAGCATGTTTTCATAGACATCGGTGATGTCAAAGTTCGGATCAGCAGCAGCCAGAGGCTCCATATCGACCGAGATACCACCTTTGGCGAAGGGAACTACGAAGAGGTCAGCGGTAAAGATGACATCGGCGAGTGAACCCGCAGCGGCCTGTGCAGCCAAGGTTACGTCGAGGGTTGCCCCATCCAGAACTTCGAACTTGACCGGAATATCAGGATGAAGGGCTTCGAACTGCTCGATGAGCATGGCATTTACGCCATCGATAAAGGTGCCTTGTTGTGAGGCAAAACGGAATTCTGTTGGGGTATCCTGCGCGACAGCGACGCTTGCACCTACCGCAAATGCGGAAAGCATCAAGCCTAGAGCGATTTTTCTCATAAACATAGTTTTTCTCCGTAACTAAAACATATCGAAACTATATAAACTTGGCTGACATCGTTAATGGATTGCAATCACCTCCTTTAAGGGCTAATGCATGTTTACGAAGATGCACTTTTATTTGGATCGGGAGGTATCGGTGCTGATAATGACTGCAAACGACCAGCACGCGCGGTATTGTCAGGAGTAATGTCCTCAAAGATAATCAGGACAGACTCGCGCTTAGCGTTTCCGTCCTCAACGAGGGCATCGGTTATACGTTCTGCAACTTTTTGTTTTTGCTCAGAATCTCGACCGGGGTACCAATAAACAAAAACTGTTGGCATATAAAACTTTCCAAAAACAAAATTTTTCTATAGAATGCATTAAGCGATTTTCGAAATTGTAAATTCGAATTTCGAATCTGTCAACTCAAATGCACAAAATTAAGGACTGTTCATGATTACCAAATCGTTCGGCCCTATTGAAGATAGCCGACGCACACTCGCGGCACTGGTGCAAGAACGCATCCGTGAAGCGATTTTGAAACAAACGCTGAAACCGGGGGAGCGGATTGACCAAAATCAGCTTGCCGAGCAACTTCAGGTGAGTATGGCACCGATCCGCGAGGCTATGAAAAGCCTTGAGGCTGAAGGCTTGGTGACGATTCAACCCCGGCGCGGTGCGTTTGTGGTCGAAGTTTCGATCACTGATATGGATAATCTGTACTTCACACGTGGGTTGATCGAGGGTGAGGCTATATTCCATGCTGTCCCTCGTCTGACCGATACCCATTTCACCGCGCTGCAAAACATGACGACGGCCATGCGGCGGGCGACGGATGCCAACGACATCAATACCTATATCTCCCTGAACCGCCAATTCCACACCATGATTTATACAGCGCTCGATAACCAACATTTGCTGCAAGTTATTCAAATGCTGTGGGAACGCAGCGAGCTTTACCGCTTCCGCTACATGTTTGTAACCCATGACCACGAACGCATTCACCAAGAACATGATGACATCCTTGAAGCCTGCCGTAACCGCGATGCAGAACTGGCTAAACAGCGTGCGATTGATCACATCACCCTTACCCAGCACGCACTGCATGACCAGCTTAAGGGTGATGAATCGCACCGGGGTGAGTACCACGACCAATAAGGCGGTTAGCCTGTACCACCCTTGACACTCCACACCGAGCCGGTGGTGTAGGTATTGCGTTCAGAACAGAGGAACTCAACCACTTCCGCCACTTCTTCTGCATCCGAGTAGCGCCCGACCGGCGTTCCGGGGTTCGCAAGATGCTCGGCGGAAAAGCGCGGCACAACCATTTCCGTCAATGCACGTCCCGGTTCCACACCGTTGACGAACACACCCTGCTTGGGATAAGCGTTACCTAGCGCATTCACGAATGAAAATACGGCACCCTTCGAAACACCGTATGGAACCAAATTGGTGGCTCCATGCCGTGCGCCAGAGGTGATGGTTACGCAGCGCCCCCAACCGCGTTCAAGCATGTGGGGAATGGCGGCCTGATGCGAATAGTAAACACCTGCCACATTAATTTGCAGAACCCGTTGAAATTCGACAGCCGATTGTTCCAAGAACGGTTTCTCTTTGCCGAGGATACCGGCGCAGCAGACCAAAATATCCAACCGACCAAATGTATCCACCGTCTGCGCGACCATATCCTGCACGGATTTCTCGTCGGATGTGTCAACTTTGATGTAAATCGCCTTCTGACCTAGCGCTTCAATCTGCTGAACAACTTCGCTGCCATCTATGATGTCCGCTACGACGACATCACGCCCTTCCTCGGCGATGCGTAAAGCACTCGCCCCACCGATACCCCTCGCTCCACCTGTAACGAGTGCAACGCGTCGTTCTTTTGGAGCGGCAAAACGTAAATTTGGCATTTAAAATTTATCCTTTATGTGTGTTCGACTAAAGTGGTTTTTCCGGTTTCAACTGACTGATAAAGTGCTTCAATAATCGCCATCGTTTTCAAATTATCGTGTCCCGATGTTGCTGGCGTTTTTCCATTTGCAACGCAGTCCAAGAAGTGCTTAACCTCATGTACAAACGACTGCCCATAATCGGCATTAGGCAAGCCCATCGATGTCAGGCCGTTTTTGTAGCCTTCGACTTCGGTACTATGCATGTGCCAGCCATTGATGTTGTTGATCATACCCTTTGTGCCGTAGAGGATAACTAACTCATGACTGGCGGTCGGGATGGGATTTTGATAAGCGGCGAAGGTAAAAAACGCCTCACCAATCGCGCCACTTTCAAATTCCATCGCGAAGGCGGCAATATCTTCAGTATCCATACCGGGGTTCAGACCAGAGGTGGAGTACAGCGCTGTGACACGCCGTACATCACCCAAAAATGAGCGCATGAGGTCAATCTTATGAATAGCGGTCGTACGGATTACACCGCCACCGGCCAGTTTCTTTGAAAATAACCAGTGGCCTTCGGGGTAGCTTTTACTCAGGAATTGGTTGCCATCGATACGGGCGGCAATTACCCGACCGATTGCACCCTCATCCAGCCATTTTTTGATCGGCGCGTGTTCTGGCAGGTATCGCTGATTCTGTGCCACCATAAACACCTTACCAACCTTATCCATCGCGGTGACCATTTCACGCGCTTCAGCGAGGTTCATCGCCATCGGCTTTTCGAGCAGCACATGCTTACCCGCTTTAGCGGCAGCTAGAATAATCGGCGCGTGCAAAAAGTGCGGCGCACATACATCAACCACATCTACCTGAGGGTTATCGATGACTGATTGCCAGTCGGTCGTGACGACTGCCGTACCGCCTAATTTCGCAGATGTATCCCGCGCAAGCTGTAAATTGTTGTCACAGCACATGACAATTTCAGCCTCGTTACGCGATGCTTCGTACCCCGGCAAATGCGCCCTTGCCATTAACCCACAGCCAATCAACCCAACTCGAATAGTCACTATTTCACCTTTGCAATGTTAGCGATTAAGAATTGCTCTAAATTAATCGAGATGAAAAACTTCCGGCCATTTGTCGCCGGGTATCGATGCGAAAAAGGGCTGCATGGCGGCTTGCCAGCGCGTGTTTACATCCTGTTCAGCCATGCAGGCATTCGCTGCCGCGAAGTCATTTGACTCCAAGTAGCCAAATACCATGCCGTCATCCCGCATGAACAATGAATAGTTGCGAAAGCCGCAGGCGCTTAATGCCTGTAACATCTCCGGCCACACATTCGCGTGCCAATGTTTATACTCTTCAATCGCTTCAGGCTTTATGTGGAAAGCAAAACAGCTTCGATGGGGACTGGGATTAGACAATTTTCCAACCTTAAATGTGACCAAATAAGCAATATATGTTACTATTTACATGCACTTACACGAGTAATGGGTGCTTTTTCTATAATTAACACGCTGCGAGGGGCTTGTCAACAAATTGGTGAGCAGTTGCCTAAATGCAGCGCCCTTTTTAAACTTATTACACTTTTTAACTGGTAAATTTATCTATTATGAAACGACCTACGCAACAGGATGTCGCCAAGCTGGCCGGAGTTTCCCGCGCTACGGTTTCATACGTGATTAACGGCCTCACCGATAGCTATGTAACGATCACGGACGAAACACGCGAACGGGTTATGCAGGCTATTGTTGAACTCGGTTACCAACCAGACGCTACCGCACAATCGCTGCGTTCAGGTACAACCAACACGGTTGGTTTACTCATTCCTGATATGCATAATCCGCATTACTGGCAGATCGCGGCAGGGGTGGAAAGCGAACTGCAAACCAAGGGATTTGATGTTCTGCTAATGAGCGCGGCACTTGACCCAGAACGTGAACTCCACAGTGTCAAAACTCTTACAAGACGGCGCATAGATGGCTTGATTCTGCTTCTTACCTACTACGACCAACTACGGGGTGAGCTTGACACACTGGTACAGCAGCGCAAACCGCTGGCACTGATCGGAACAAGTGCTAGCAGCGTCGATATTGCCCGAACAAGCCACAAAGAAGGCGCTGTAGCCGTGATGAAGCACCTGCTTGAACTGGGGCACCGGCGCATCGGGTTGGTATACGGCGTGGGTGCGGTTTACCCCGAACAGGGCACTGACCGACTGGTTGCCTACCGGCAGGGTTTGCAAAGTGTTGGGCTTGCAACCGACGATTCCCTGATTCGCTACTGTGGAACTACTATTGATGAGGGGTACAAAGCGGGTTTAAGCTTACTTGACCACCCTGCTCCACCGACGGCGATCATTGTCATCAACGATATGCTGGCGATGGGCGTGATGCGGGCAGTGAATGAGCGAGAACTACGAATACCCGATGACATTTCGATTGCGAGCTTTGACGACATTGAAATGGCGGCTTACCTCAATCCGCCACTAACGACGGTTCATATTGACGCCGAAGAACTTGGCCGTGCAGCGACGCGGCTGATCTTTAGACGGATCAATGAGCCTGACCTGCCTCCGCAAGAGACTTTTGTTCCCGGTCACTTGATTATTCGAGGAACGACCGGCAAACCATCCTATCCATACTCTGTTAAAGGACAGCCATTATGATTATTGACAGCCATTCACACGCATGGCCGCTGTGGCCTTACCAACCACCGGTACCAGATGACGCGCATCGCGGGAAGATCGAGCAACTGCTCAATGAGATGGATCTGAATGGTGTCGATCAGGCGATGCTGGTTTGCGCACAGATCGAGCGTAATCCACGCAACAATGCTTACATCGCCCAACAAGTAGCGCGTTACCCTACCCGTTTACACCAGATTGTTGACCACGATAGCGAGTGGTCGTCTACCTACAATCAACCGGGGTCAGCGGCACGCTTGCAGGCAATGATCGACCAATGGCCGATTAAGGGCTTCACGCACTATCTTTCGCCCAATGATGACGGCGCATGGCTTTATTCGGATGAGGGTCAAGCGGTATTCAAGATCGCCGAGCAATATAACCTGATCGTCAGCATCAGTACTTTAACGCATCACCAACCAGCGATACGCCGCGCTGCTGAAATGTTCCCAACAGTGCCGATCCTCATTCATCATATGGGATGGGTGAAAGTTGATGAACCTGCACCCCGTGAAGGACTGCAACAGGTGCTGGCTTCGGCCAAGCTACCGAACATCTACCTGAAGTTTTCGGGCTTTGCCTATGCTACAAGAACCAATTGGGATTACCCCTATACAGACACCCATGAGCTTTTCCGTGCCGAGTATGAACACTTTGGTGCTGACCGTTTGTGCTGGGGTTCGGATTACCCAGTGGTGCGGTTCTTTATGACTTACCGCCAATCATTGGAGGCTTTCCGGCGACATTGTACATTTATTCCTGAGCATGACCATGCAAAAATTCTCGGTGGAAATCTTGAAAAGCTACTCAACGCCGTTACCGCACCGACCATTTCGAAAGAATGACCTGTGGCGGCGGCGGCGGCAGCAGGATACCAATAAGTCCATCAGCTATCAGATGCGAGCTTAAGGAAAAGTTAGTTTATGGCGGCGAAGTCGGCGTCGCTATAAGTTCGTTTTCCGACATAAAAGTTGAAAATATTCGAAATGTTGCAGTTGAGCAGCAGTCAAATTTGCCAGATTTGCCGATTTTGCCGAGGGTTTGAGGGAGCGATGGCAGCAATTTCGGCAATGGCAAAATCGTCTTGTACAAATAAGCGGAACAAGCGACAAATGCAGCACGACAAGCGGCGGCGCGAAATAAGTTGCTAAGATGCAGCGCCCCCTCCGTTGCTGACGCGATATCTACCCAGCCCTAAAGGAGGCTTGTCCGGTACTAATAGGCTTCTTAGGTTCCCTCGCATGAGGCTTAGCGCGGGGTCAGCTTCGCTGACTTCAGTCGGTGGGTACACCGACCCCCTAAGCAGCCATCATGCTACCTACGGCCAGACAAGTCTGCTAAAGCGACTTCAAAAGGCAGATTTTGACACTGTAAAACAGGCTGGTTACCGTCTTTTCTCACACGAATTCTGACAAAACGAGTACCGCACTAGACTTAAAGGACTCCCTTCGGTCGCAAGCGAGAGGCTTAATACAATAAGATGGAGAAAAATGTGGTTACCCTAGAAACAGGATAGCAGAGGTTGCGGGTGAAAGGGTGACCATTTGGGCGACCATTTGGCAGCTTTTAAGCGGTGGCGGCGCTAACCATTTTGAGGGAGTGGGATTGTTAAGCACGTTGATATGCGGTTAGAAAATGGTTTGTGGCACAAACCTGATTTAAACCTAGATGATAATAAACTGCGATTGAAGAATAGAATGGTCAAAAGGCGACATGGATGGTCGCCTTTAGTCATGTATAAGGTATGAAATGGCGAAGCTTTAGACTAATCGAGGTGGAATACCTCTTCAATTTCCATCATATTCTGGTCAGGGCGACCGGAGAGCGCCTCGAAATATGGCCCCATAAACTCCTGCCACTTGAGGTTGATCTCTTCCTTCGCCATACCCGCGTTTGACGCTTCAAAGCTTTCTGCCGCTTCGAAATAGCCGAACATGAGGCCATCATCGCGCAGAAAGAGGCTGTAGTTATGCCAGCCGTTACGGCGCAGAGCGTCGAGCATGTCCGGCCAGACAGCCTCGTGATGCTTCTTATATTCGGGAATTCTGTCACGCTTGACTTGCAGTAAAAAACCTACTCGTTTCATTCGTTTCTTCCTTGAAATAGTCTATTCAAAATTGTTAACAGAACGGTATTTGAGAATTTTCCCGCCAGAGGCTAAAAGTCTTGTCCGATAATTCTAAATTTTTCTCGGTCGTGTCGCATGAGGCTAAAGCCGTCATGCTGATCACCAGACAAGCGCACTAAAGGCGCTTCAAAAACTGAGAGAGAAACTCGCACGTTATAGCGATTAGTTGCTCTCAATTCAACCTACCAATAATTATCGGACAAGCCTTAAAGCCATCCGGCTCCATTTTCAGCGGGAAGTACCCTAAAGGGCACTCAAACCCGCTGGGGACAAAGTTTTTTGCCAACGAGGGCAATTTTAATTATCTTATCCATAACTCACGTTATTTAAAAATTAGTGATACAAAGATGTTTGTAGTAGGTGCATAACCCTAACCCTTCTCCCGCAGGGCGAAGGGAACCCTACTTCACATTCGTATTCCACATTTCATAGTTAAAACGCATTACCTCGCCACTGCGGAATTGAAATTCAACATTTGTGACATGCGATAAGCCAATGTTTTGGCTATTCAATAACCATCAGATCGATTTGCAGCAGGCGGGCGAGTTTCTTGATTTTATCCAGTTGATTGCCCACTCCTAAAGCCACATGATGTGTGGGGCCAAATGAGCACCATTCATCCATAAACTTGGCAGGATCAAGCTTGAACTTTAAGCGGGAGTTGGTGTTACCAATTTGCATGGTGCTACCTTCAATGGACTCGCCTTCGGCAGCCAACATCCGCAAGTTACCTTCGGCGGTTTGTGTCATACCAAGGATGGTAATTGGGCCACGTTTAACGTGCATTTCGACAGAGAGACCATAGCCACGCTTGCCATGAAATAAGCCCAAACCGCGCAACATCGGTTTGCCATCCGAAATGGCGATGTGACCGGGGCCGTCGTGCCCCATCAAGATAAAGTCCTCGTTGAAATCCATGCCGTAAAATTCGGTATACGAGCCACCCGCGCCAAGGCGATCCATAATCAGCATGGCAACACAGGTTTTGAGATCACCCTCCCCCGATGCGGGAATGCCGCGTGCAGTTAGCAAGGAGTTGCCGACGATGACACCCGCGCCGAGTTCTTCGTTCTCGTTACCATCCAAGCCACGATAGTAATAGGTTAAGCCGTTGAGGTCAAAGTCCGCGACGAGTTGGTCAAGACCACAAGCGACGCGTGCAGACCAGTTGAGCGCTTCGGGCGTGACATCCTGCGAGATTTTATCGTTGCCTTTGCCGACCAACTGAAAGTGATTCTGAATTTCTTCGATCTTGTTCTTGATAGCGGTATCGGTTGCGCTTTTGACACGCTTATGCAAGTCGTCCATCTCTAGCACTTCGATATGCGCACCAAGCTGTGCGTGATGCATGGTGAAGTCGGAGTACATATCCAACATGCCGGGGTAAGTGTGACCGAGGAAGCCAATGCGGCTGTAGCTGAGTTCGCGCAAGATTTGGGCAGCTTTAATCCATTCCTCGATTTGCGACCACGCGCGGACGTAGTACTGGTTGGCGTGACCTTCAGCTTCTTGCAGAAGTCCAGAGACTACGTTGAACTGGATGCGACTGCGGGCGAAAGCGTTCGAGATTTCCGGCACGCAGCAAGCACAGCAGTTTGCCAGCCATTCGGCGGTGTCGGTGTTCGGATAATCCATCGCAGGAGATGGTTGCAGGTTCAGGATTAAGACAGGCGCTTTGCGACGCTGGACGGCAGGCAGCACCTGCGATGAGGTGGAATAGGTGCCGACATAGCAGATGATAAGATCAACTGAATGGCTGGCAAAAAGGCCGCCTGCCTTCTGCGCGTCGGGGGCATTATCAACCAAGCCAGCCGACACGACCTCACCACCCATTGCGGTTATCTTGCGCTCGACTTCCCGCTGATAGCCTTCCAAGCGTTCTTTCAGTCCTTCGAACTGCGGCCAATAAGCTGCAAGACCAATGCCAAAAACGCCAATTTTTGCCTGTTTATTCGCCATAAAAATTCCTTTTTAGGTATAAGTATTGATGCTGTCTAGAACATGTTCGATCATTATTTTGTGACCGGCAGGGCCGGGATGTAAGCCGTCGGGACAATAGAGCGCGGGATCGGGATTGGTGGTGAACACGCTGACCAGATCAACCAGAGGTAGATTGCGTTCACGGGCGATGTTTTTGAGCGCATGGGCACAGGCCTGAATATCGGTGTTATCCCATGTGATGCTCATAGCGGCCATGTTGGGGTCATTATTCACAATCGATTCGACTACGGGGCTGGGCGTTATGAGGACGATACGCGCGCCGACATTCAAGAAAGCATCGACCATCGCGGTGAAGTTGGCCGTGTATTCTTCGATGGACACCAGCAGTTTGCCCTGTGCGCCGTTAAAGCGTTTAGTGTCATTAGCGCCGTATTTCAAGAACACCCAATCGGGCTTTTGGGCGAGATATTGGGTAAACGTGTGTTCGAGGCCGTGGGTAGAGGTATAGCCAGAGCGACCATGATTGTAGAAGTGAACAGCTTGCTGCGGCTCGACCAACCCAATTAAGGCGCGTAGAATTTCGGCATAGCCGTAGCGGTAGGTGGTGATTGAGTCGCCGACGGTCATGATGGTGCTGGGATGACCGTCACGAGGTGCAATTAGCTTACGAATAGCTTCGACCGTACCGGAGTGTTCCAACAAACTTTGACCCACAGCGACATTTTGTGCAAAGGCATAATCGGTGTAGGCGGTAAACTGCGCGGCGGTGATGTTCAGCATGAGCGCAGCAGCTTCAACCGGGATGTTGACAGCAAGCGCCGAAGGAACCTGATGGAAATTAAAATCCAGCGAAAAAATATCGTCATCGGACAATTCAAACATAAAAAGCTCCATCAATAATTTATTTTTATCATTTTCGCAATTTGTTGATTTTTGTTGATTTTTGTTGAAAACAGTTGATAATGTAGCATGTGGGTTTCGGGTTGTCAATCAGGCTGGAAGTTGGGGTACACAGATCACTGTATAGGGCTTGTCGGATACTAATAAGCTTTTTACTTTGCGTCGCATGAGGCTAAAAGCCATCATGCTACCTGCGGCCGGACAAGTCCTATAGGGGAAATAGTTGCAAAGTAATGATGTGAGGATTGGTGGCGCGGATGCTGCACACCTCATCCCTACTGAAAGTGGACTTGTGTCATGTTCCAATTGACCACTAACCTATCGGGTATCAAATGTTCGCTTCATCATTTTGAAAGAGGCCCGGTTTGAGCACTAAAACACTGACTACCTTCGAGCGCCGTCAGTTCATTTTAAGGATTTTAGAGGAGCAATCGGGCATCAAGGTGACTGATTTGGCGCTGCAACTGGATGTATCCGAAGGCACGATACGCAATGATTTGGCAGCTTTGGACGATGAAAATCAGATTATGCGTGTTCGGGGTGGCGCGGTTGCGAGGACAAAGCCGGCGCATTCAAACCAACTTATCGCAGCACGTTCGCGCGTGAATTATGATGCCAAACATCGGATTGCACAGTGGGCGGCGGGTATCGTGGAGAATGGCGACGCGATTATCCTAGACGCGAGCACCACAGTTTTGCATATGGCGGAATTTCTGCACAGCCGACGCAATTTGACGGTGGTTACCAACGGTTTAGAAGTGGGGAAGCGATTGGCGGAGTCGTCGTCAAACACGGTAATTATGGTGGGCGGCATCTTACGCAATGACGGTAACTCGATAACGGGTCT
>JAPUDW010000249.1 GCA_027492915.1 Bacteroidota bacterium
TTTAAATGCGGAACAGCGTGAAAAGCTGGTGAATGATTTGAAGGGGCTGCCTTTTAACAAGGCAAAGGGTAAGGTTCGCGGGATGGATGCCGACAGCCGTTTGGTGTATTACCGCAACTCGCAGGGTGTGGGGCGCTGGCTGACGCGCTTCGACCTGCCGACGTTGGGGACGCGGGTGACATTGGTGGAGTCACATAAGGACACCGACAAGAACGGGAAGATTAAGTCCGAGTATGATCTGGCGGAAATTATTGCCGAGGCGCTGCCGGGGAATAATAGTTAGATAGTCGATAGTTGCTAGTCTTTAGTCGATAGAAAAGACGAAAGACCGTTTCATCAGGATGTTAAAGGGAGCAGTAGCGCACATTTGGTGGGGCTACGGTGTTGTATTGAATAGTCATTAGTTAGTCTATAGATACAAGACTAATGAACACATATGCAGAGGGTTAAGGCTCTTTGCGGGTATGTGGTCTATTTAAACGAGAGTGCAAAGGAACGATATGTTACGGACGATGGAGCAGACACGCGAACAGAGCCAGCTTTACCGGTTGGTGGGGATCGCGGTATTTACGGTGTTGACGATTATCGCGGCGCGGGTGAGCATTCCGCTGGAACCGGTGCCGTTTACGCTGCAACCGCTGGCTGTGCTGCTGAGCGGGATGGTGTTGGGCTGGCGTGATGGTTTGCTGACCCAAGCGATTTATGTGGGACTGATTGCGCTGGGGATGCCGCTGGATGCACGGGGCGTGGGCAGCGCGGCGCTGGTTGGCCCGACGGCGGGCTTCCTGATTGGCTTTATTGCGGCGGCGGGTGCGGCTGGCTGGCTGGTGGAACACGGTGGCAAGCGCGTGTGGCAGCGGTGGCTGGCGGGCGTGGCGGGTATCGTGGTGATTTACCTGTGCGGCGTGGTGGTGCTGAAGGCCGTCACGGGCATGGATTGGCTGAAGGCGTGGGAAACCGGTGTCGCGCCATTTATTGTGCCGGATATGGTGAAGGCGCTGATCGCGGCGGGGTTAACCGAAGGCGGACGGCGATTACTGATAGGGAGAGGGCAAGCGTGGTTTTAGAAATTGTGACAGCTCAGATTAAGGCAGGGCAGGAAACCGCATTCGAGCAGGCGTTTACCGAAGCTTCGCGGTTCATCGCGGCGGCGGATGGTTATATCAAGCATGAACTGCGGCGGTGTGTCGAGGTGCAGGGTAAGTACCTCATCATGATTCACTGGAATTCGGTTGACGATCATATGGTGGGTTTTCGCGGGTCGCAGAACTTTACGGATTTCCGCGCGATTGTGTCACCGTTCTATGATGGGCCGTCGCAGATGAACCATTATGATCTGGTGATGCAGAACCCGGCATAAGCTGGTTTTTCGCGTGGGGAATAGGAAACTAGGCCAATAGATTACGCCCAGACGGACTGTGAAATGATCTTGGAAGTTGCCATACTACATGTGAAGGCTCAACAAGCGGCGGAATTTGAGGCGGCTTTTCGGGTTGCATCAGCAATTATCGCCAGTATGAACGGCTATCGGCGTCATGAGCTGCGGCGATGCCTCGAAGCCGAGAATCAATATCTGCTGCTGGTGGAATGGGACACGCTAGAAGCCCACACGCTTGGTTTTCGTGGGTCGGCGGAATATCAGGAATGGCGCAAACTGCTGCACCATTTTTATGATCCATTTCCGACGGTTGAGCATTACGAGGCGATTAACTGAATTAAGGGGAGTGTATTATGAACAACAGCGTCACCGTTACTTTTGTGCCACAGTATGTCATTACGTGGCTCATCATCGGTCTTATTGCGGGGTTCCTCGCGAATATTATCTTGCGCGGCGGTGGACGCAGCGCGACCTCGAACATTATCATCGGCCTGCTGGGTGCAATCGTCGGCGGGTTCTTGTTCACGGTGCTGGGCATCCAAACGCCGGAGGCGCTCAATCAGGGCTTTACACTGCGCTACATCGACATTATCGTGGCATTTATTGGCGCGATTATCGTGATTGCACTGTTCGGCGGATTCTGGCGTCGGCGGCGTTTGGACTGAGATTTATTGCCACGATGAATATGGGGAAAGCAAAAGGACGCTCAACAGCGTCCTTTTTAGTTACTTTCGGGCGGTTATTAACCCATCTCGGCGAGATCTTCGGCGGTGGCGGTTAGGCCGAGGATGTTGAAGCCCGCGTCTACATGCACGACCTCGCCCGTCACAGCGCTGCTGAGGTCGGAGGCTAACCACAGCGCGGTCTTGCCCACTTCGATTTGCGATACCAAGCGGCGAAGGGGCGCGGTTTTCTCGGAGTATTTGAGCATGGTGCGGATACCGGGGACACCGGCAGCGGCGAGGGTTTTGATCGGGCCAGCGCTGATGGCATTGACGCGGATACCCTTCGGCCCCATGTCGTTGGCGAGATAACGGGTAATCATTTCCAACGATGCTTTGGCAATCGCCATGACATGGTACTTGGGCATGACTTTTTCAGCGGCGTAGTAGGTGAGGCTGATGATGCTGCCGCCTTCGGTCATCAGGGGTTCGGCGCGTTTCGCCATCGCGATCAAGCTGTAAGCGCTGATGTCGAGCGCGAGCTTGAAACCATCGCGGCTGATGTCGATAAAGCGGCCATCAAGGTCCTCGCGTCGGGCGAAGGCGACCGAGTGAACCAGCACATCCAAACGACCATAGCGTTCTTTGACTTTGTTGAAAATGTTGTCGAGGTCTTCGTCGCTGCTTACGTCAGCCGGTTCAACAAAGTCGCAGCCGATTTCTTGCGCCAGCGGGAACACGCGCTTTTCCATCACTTCACCCGCGTAGCTCAGGAGGATGGTCGCGCCTTCCTCGTGCAGTTTTTGGATGATGCCCCACGCGATTGAGTTTTTATTGGCGAGGCCAAAAACGAGGGCTATTTTGCCATCCATTAATCCCATAATAAGTCTCCTTTAGGTGCTGCCCGTCAATTTTTGTACTTATGCATCCGATACGGGCAAGGCCAATCTGTTCATATGCTTAATTTAACACGGCGGAGGTGTAGACGCTACGCTAGAGTTGCGAACAGGCGCGGCGTTGAGCGTAGGAAAGGCGTTGAGTATATACGGGTGAATATTATTACAGTGAAGAAAACCATTTGGAGCACATGGAGGTAAACCTGATGCAGATGAACCAGTTTCGACGGCGTTGGCTTGTGACATTGGTGCTGCTGATTATTGTGACTTGCTATGCTCCAACGCATGGATGGATATCTGCACAGGAGCAATCTACTAAAGAATGCAGCCAGATTGTGTTCGTTGGTCTTTCACCGAATGTTGCCTCAGACCTGCCACTTAAATCGGCTATTTTTGTGATGGATGCCGAAGGTTCGCAGCTTCGGCAACTGACTGAAACCGAGGCTTCTGACTCCAATCCTTCATGGTCTCCAGATGGGAAATATATTCTTTTTGCATCGGATCGGGACAGCAACGGCGAAACCGGATTAGGTCGTTATGATTTGTATATCATGAATTCAGATGGCACTAATATTCAGCGATTAACACAATCCGCTAAGGGAATAGATGCCTACCAGCCGGTTTGGTCTCCAGATGGAAAGTGGATTTTGTATGTGGCCGAAGCAGTTGCACAAGTGCGCGAAATTCAAATCATCAGCGCAGACGGTGAGCAACAGCCAAGCTTGAATATTAGAGGTTTGTTGCCAAACTGGTCTCCAGATGGCAAACAAATTGTGTACACGGGAATTGTAGAAGATGAGCCGTGGAATTCAGAAATTTATGTCATGGATGTGGATGGTTCAAACGTGAAACGCCTGACAAATAGTGAAGGTGGCGATACTCAAGCGAGTTGGTCGCCTGACGGAGAATGGATCGTGTTTGTTTCAAAGCGTGACCAACATGACAAGTCTGACGGGCCAGCCGATATTTACCTGATGCGCAAAGATGGAACTGATGTAAAGCGATTGACATCGAGTTGGGGTAGCGCTCCATCTTGGTCTCCAGATGGCAAACAAATAATCTATGCAGGTTCGGGTGGAATTACCGTCATGAATGATGATGGTACGCAGCCTAAGGTTATTTTATCGGGGTCATATTTTAAGCCGACGTGGTCACCGTGGCTGTGTTCTCAACCGACTGAATGAAAATTTTATAAGGTTTTACCGCCGCTGGGTGGGGTCGAAGGCATCGCGCAGGCCATCACCGACGAAGTTGAAGGCAAGCACGGTGAGGCTGATGACGAGGCCGGGGGTTACCCACAACCACCACGCGCTGGTTAGCCACGCCTTGGCGTTTTGCAGAAGGTTGCCGAGGCTGGCGTTGGGCGGCGGCACACCGAGGCCGATAAAGCTCAAGGCCGATTCGCTGAGGATGGCGGCAGGGATCGCCAGTGTAGCGGCGACCAGCACCGGCGCGAGGGCGTTCGGCAGCAGGTGCGCGAGGATGATGCGCAGCGGTGTCGCGCCGATGGCATGGGCGGCTACCACAAATTCGCGCTCTTTGAGCGCGAGAAACTCGGCACGGACGAGGCGGGCGACATCCATCCAGCTAAAGGCGCTGAGGATCAGCACGACCGTCCAAATGCTGGGCGCGAGGATGGCATTGAGCGCGAGAAACAGGATGAAGCTGGGGACGGATAGGAAGATGTCGACCAGCCGCATGAGGATATTATCGAGCAAGCCGCCCCTGTAACCGGCAAGCGCACCCACGGTGACACCAACGCCGATGCTGATGAACATGGCGAGGAAGCCAACCGTTAGCGATACGCGCATCCCGTACAAGAGCCGCGCAAAGATGTCGCGGTTGAGGTCGTCGGTGCCGAAAGGATGCTCCAGCGTGGGCGGTTGCGGGAAGCCGCGTGTTACATTGGCGGCACGCGGGTCAATATCGTTCGGGTTATAGGGCGAGATGACGTTGGCAAAAACCGACAGCAGAATAAATACCACCAGTAAGATCAGGCTGCCGCTTGCCAAACGGTGACGGCGGAATTGGCGCAGTGTCGAGCGCCACAAGCTTTGTTGGACGATGCCGCTGTTTAGCGAGATAGTGTCATTCATAGCGAATCCGAGGGTCAATAAAACGGTAGGCGAGGTCGGCAAAAAAGTTGCCCAGCACGATAAACAGCGCCGAGAGCATGGTCACGCCCATGATAATCGGGAAGTCACGTTTGAGGGCGGCGTTGACCGCTAGCAAACCTAAGCCCGGCCAACCAAACACAAATTCAATGATAAACGAACCGGAAACCAACTGTGGGATGGAGAGGCCAATCAGTGTCACCAGCGGCGTAAGTGCGTTGCGCAGGGCGTGGACACGCAGGATGCGGCCTTCGGTCATGCCTTTAGAACGGGCTGTGCGAATGTAATCCTGCGCCAGCACATCAAGGATGCTGGAGCGCTGGTAACGTACCCAACGGGCTAAGGACGCAGCCGCGAGGGCGAGAGTGGGCAGCAGCAGGTGCAAGCCGACATCAACAACGGCTTCAATCCCTTTGTAATTTTCGCGGACATCGCGCATTCCGGTGGTGGGAAGCCAGCGGAGTTGGACACTAAAAATTTGCATGAGCAGGAGTGCGATGAAAAACCCCGGCATACTCAGGCCGATAAATGACAAGGTTGTAATGAGGTAATCACCCCACGTATAGCGTTTGATCGCCGTGAAAAGAGCGATTGGAACGGAGAGCAGCAGCGCGAAGATGAGCGAGCTAAAACCGAGCAGCATGGTCGCGGGGAGGCGGTCGGTAATTTCCAGCAGCACGGCGCGGCGACCGGTAATCGAGAAGCCGAGATCCCCTTGCAGGGCGTTCCCCAACCAGCGCACATACTGTACCGGAACCGGTTGGTCTAAACCGAGTTGGGCGCGTAGGCGGTTCATATCCTCTGCCGAGGGCGGTGGTTTGTTGGGGTCGATATAGACCACCAGCGGATCGCCGGGAGCGGCCTTGATGATGAGGAACGAGAGAATCGAAATCCCCAACAGCAGCGGGATCATTTGCAGCAAACGGCGGATCAGATAGCGAGACATGCATTTCCTGTGAGGGGTTAGTGGCGTTTCTAAACGTTTGGGAGGGTCACAGACCCTCCCGAAATGTTGCGTTAGCGGACGAGGCACGCCCCGTCCCTACAATTTGCGTTCGTTACGAACCGACCTGATACAGACGTTCAGGATGTTGGAAGCCGGAACCAATGCTCAGATCGAGGATCGCATCTTCCGCGCTGAAGCGGTTGCTGATGACGACCGGATTCTGGTTGCGGTACAGCGGCAGTGTGGGCAGTTCTTCCCACAAAATCGCTTCGATTTGTTCGTAAATCTTCATCCGTTCGGCGCTGTCGGTTGAGGTACGAGCGCTGGCGAACAGTTCGTTGACTTCCGCGTTATCGTAGTTTTCGAGGTTCGGCCCAAGTTCCGGTGTGGTGATGTAGAAGTTGGCGTAGCTGTTCGGCTCCGGGCCGATGGCTGACCAACCGGATACCATCAAGTCGAAGGGTTTATCCAGTTTGCGTTCTTGGTACAACTGCGTAATCAGGGTCGATGTGTCGCGGGTTTCCAGTTCAACCTGCACACCAATGTCCTGCCAGTAAGCTTGGACGACGGTGGCATAGGTGAAGTAATCGCGGAAGCCTTCCTGGAACGACAGCAGATTGACGACCCACGGCTTATTGTCGAGGTCGCGGATGCCATCACCATCGACATCCTTGATGCCGACTTCATCCAAGATTTCGCCCGCGCGAACGGGGTCGTAATCATAACCACCCTGCTTGTCGTCGGCGTAGAAGGGCACGCTGGAGTCGAAGTGCGAGTTATGCACCGCACCGTAACCCTGACGCACGCTGTCCACCAACGCCTGACGGTCGATGGCGATCATGAGCGCCTGACGGATGCGCTTGTCTTTGAATTGGTCGCGGTCATTGTTGAAGAAAATCTGGAACAGGCTGTCGTAGTCGGCGATGGTGACGGTGAAGTCAGGGTTGGTCTTGAACTGCTCGACCGACGCGCCGGGGACGTTCAGCATGAAATCCAGTTCACCCGTCAGCAGGGCGTTCACCTGTGCATCGAGGTCAGGGATGATGCGGAAGATGATGCGGTCAACGCACGGACGACCCTTGAAGTAATTTTCATTGGCTTCCAGCGTAATGCTCTCGCCGGTAACCCATTCGGCAACCTTGAAGGGGCCAGTGCCAACCGGATCGCGGTTGAATTCGCCGGTGCGCAGGTCCTGGCCTTCGAGCGAGTTGTTGGGGATGATCGGCACACTGATGTCGGTGAAGAATGAGGCGTTCGGCTCGGTGAGCGTGGCGACTACGGTGTAGTCATCAGCAGCCTCGAACTTGATCGGGGTTTCACCCTGATAGAAACGTGGGCGGAAGGGCGCAATGTCGGCTTCCGAGGTTTCGATGGTATTGAAGGTGTAAACCACGTCAGCGGCGGTTAGTTCTTGGCCGTTGCTGAACTTCACACCTTGATGCAGGTTGAATGTCCATGTCAGGCCGTCGTCACTGACCGACCAGCTTTCGGCGAGGTCGCCGGTGATTTCCTTACCCCAGTTTTCGCCGCCAAGGGTCAGCGGGTTAAACAGGTAAGACAGAACTGCACCAGAGATGCCGTCGTTGGCATAAATGCCGTTGAGGCTTACGGGATTATCGGCAATCGCGGTGATGAGGGTGCCGCCAGTTGCGGGGCAGGTGTAGGCACCTTCGTCCTGGGCGCTAACCCCGACGACCCCGACGACCAGTAGTAAACTCAAAATGAATACGATTTTTTTCAACGTCTCATTCCTCTCTGCACTAAAAGATACTGTAAAGAGCGTAGCTACATCCTGCATAAGCCGCAAAATAGTTGGGTAAAACTATTTTGCATTTATAAATACTCGCAAGGAGCACATTTAGTTTAACGGAATTGGTGCAGCATGTCGACACGGGCTTAATGCCAATTGGTGAGTTGCGCACTGCGGTACAAAAGCCTATCATCAGCTCATATTATCAGGAGGTCTACAGATGAGCCAGCAGCCTATTCATGTCGTTGTTGCGATGGATTTTTCGGACGAAATTATTGCTAAACTGCGAGCGATTTCGCCGCGTTTGCAGATCGAGCGGCACTTCCCGAATGTGCCGGATTCGGTATGGTCGGAGGCAGAAGTGCTGTATACCGTGCGGCCTTTCCCCGAACCTGCCCAAGCGCCACGTTTGCGCTGGGTACAAACCCACTTCGCGGGGGTGGATAGCATTATCAAGCTGCCAATTGTGAAAGCCGAAGATGTGGAAATTACCACGGGTAGTGGTATCCACGCCGTACAAATGGCGGAATACTGCCTGTCGATGATGCTGGCGTTTGCTTATCGCATTCCCGATCTGCTCAAGCTGCAAGCGAAAGCTGAGTGGCCGAAAAGCCCAAATGAAACATTTATGCCATACCAACTGCGCGGGCAAACATTGGGCATCGCCGGATATGGCAGCATCGCACGCGAACTGGCGCGGATGGCGGCAGCGCTGGGCATGACGGTGCTGGCGACCAAGCGCAACCTCAAAGATACAACTGACCATGAAGGTTACACCGAGCCGGGAACGGGTGACGCTGACGGTGCAATCCCCGCGCGTCTTTACCCGCCGGAAGCACTGGCCTCGATGGTGCCACTGTGCGACTGGCTAGTGGTAACTACGCCGTTGGTGGAAGGCGCACCGCCGATTGTGGATGAAAATGTCCTCAAGGCAATGAAGAAAACGGCTGTGATCGTCAATGTGGCGCGTGGTGCGGTGATTGACGAGGCGGCGATGATTACGGCGCTTTCGACCAAGAAGATCGCAGGGGCGGCGTTGGATGTGTTCAAGGAAGAACCGCTGCCATCCACCAGCCCGCTGTGGAACCTCGATAACGTCATCATCACGCCGCATATTTCCGGCAGCAGCGCACGGCTGCACGAGAAGGCCGCCGGATTATTCGCCGAGAATTTGCAGCGCTACCTTGAGAATAAACCCTTGCTCAACCGCTTCAATCGCAAGCGTGGTTATTAGTCGGATCTCAGTCTTTAGTCTCTAGCTTTGGGTAAGCGAGTTCGGTCACAATGATGGTGTAATTCTCTGTCATCGTCACTCACATCATCTACACTGGGAAACGAACTTTTTGCAGGGCATGAACGTATTCAGGTAGAGGTGCTTGTGTTTTATCAAAGGAGAGATCAACAGCGATGATTGCTAAAGAACTGGCACAAAAAGTGTTGGCCGAGGCGCTGAAAACCGGCGCGGATTTAGCCGAAATTTATGTCGAGGATGTGGTATCGCTGCAACTGCGGTTGGATGACTCGCGGCTCGACCAAGCTGTGCGGGGTGCGGATCGCGGCGCGGGGGTGCGTGTCTTTTTCGGCAACCTTGTGACCTACGCCTATACCGATGAACTCGACGAAGCCAGCCTGATGAACGCAGCACGGGCGGCGGCCTCGGCAGGCAGCGGCAGCAGCAAGACACAGATCATCGACCTGACGGCTCGCAAAAGCTCGCTGGAATACCCGATTGAAAAAACCTTCGATACCATGAGCGTAGCTGATAAGGCCGCATTACTGAGCAGCATGGATGTGGCGGCTCGCGCTTACAGCCCGCACGTTGTACAGGTGCAGGCCGGCTACCTTGAGTTGAAGCGGCGGATGTGGCTGTATAACTCGGAGGGTGTGCAGGTCGAAGATGACCGCACCTTTACCGAGATACGCGGTGGGGTGATTGCCGCTAAAGACGGACGTTTGCAGCGCGTGGGTGAGGGCTTCGGTGGGCGCATCGGCCTTGAACTGCTCGACCGCAACGACGCACTCGCTAAAATTCGCGGTATGGCGGAAGGTGCGGTTCGCATGTTGGATGCGCGTCCATGCCCCGCTGGCGATATGACGGTCGTAATGTGCAACGGCTGGGGCGGGGTGCTGTTCCACGAAGCCTGTGGTCACCAGATGGAAGCTGACTTCATCACCAAAGGCAGTTCGGCTTATACTGGCAAGATCGGGCAGCAGGTCGCTAACCCGATTATTACGGCAATTGACGACGGCACGATACCGGGGCGGCGCGGCTCGTTGAAGTTCGACGATGACGGTACACCTGCGCAGCGCACGGTGTTGATCGACAAGGGTATCCTCACCGAATATATGTGGGACAAGGTGGAATGCCGCCGCGTCGGTCGTGCCACATCTACCGGCAATGGTCGGCGTGAAAGCTACCGCCATATGCCCATGCCGCGCATGACGAACACCTTCATTGACCAAGGTGAACACGACCCGTTGGAGATTATCGAGTCGGTCAAGAAGGGGATTTACATCAAGGGTATGGCGGGTGGGCAGGCCGATATTTCGCGCGGCGATTATGTGTTCAACGCGACCGAAGCCTACTTGATTGAGGACGGCAAGTTGACCGCACCCATTCGCGGGGCAACTGTGTTCGGCAACGGGCCAAAGACCCTGATGGAAATTGATATGGTTGGTAACGATCTGGCGCTCGACCCCGGCATGGGCATGTGCGGTAAGGGGCAGAACGCGCGGGTGAGCGTCGGGCAGCCGACCATCCGCATCCCGATTGCAACCGTTGGCGGCACTGACGATGCGGCTGGCGCGAATTAACGACTTTTTAGCCTTTTACTTGTGACCCTGACCTCCTATTTCACCTCGCTATGAGGGTGGGTTAGGCATAAGGGTTGATTTTTAAGGAGTAACCGACATGGTGGATTATCTGGAACTGGCAAAGGAAGTCGTTAAACGCGCCTCGACGAATAATGTGGAAGTTGAAGCCGTGATTACGCACGATACCGAAACGCAAATTAAGGTGAGCAAAGGCGAGGTCGAGCAGTTGTCGCAGTCCAGCGCACGCGGCCTCGGTGTGCGGGTGATTGATGGCGGTCGCACAGGTTATGCCTATACGTCCGACTTTTCTGATGAGGGGATTGAGCAAACGTGGCGGACGGCGCTTGAACTGGCGGAAGTGGCGACTGCGGACGAGTACCGCAAGCTGCCGGATGGACGGGCGATTTCTGACGAGGATTTGGAAATTTGGGACGACAAGCTGGCAAGCGTAGCACCTGCTGACAAGATTGCCTTTTTGAAAGCGGTTGAGCAAGGCGCGTTGGATTACGACCCGCGTGTGGTGATGGCGGAGTTCTGTTCTTACGGCGACAGTGTTAGCCATTTTTACCTCGCTAACTCGAATGGGTTTGCCGGACAATACGGTCGCACTACAGCATATTCGATGTTGATGGCGATTGCGCGGGGCGACGACGGTGAGATGACCAATGCGTTCGGCATGGGCGCGTCTAATTACTTCGGTGATCTGGACGCGAGGGCTATTGGTGAGGAAGCCGCCGAAAAAGCCGTGAGTATGCTCGGTGGCAAACCGGTTCC
>JAPUDW010000250.1:0-6255 GCA_027492915.1 Bacteroidota bacterium
AATGATTTTTGCCAAATTCGGTGTGTTCAACACCTCCGGGCCAGCCTTAGCTGTCGGCGTTGTGATCTCGCTGGTTGCGGGGTTAACGTTTGTGCCAGCTATCCTATCCATATTGGGCGATAGAGCATTTTGGCCGGGTAAGGCAATGCATCGCTCAGCCAGCGCGTTCTATGTCAAGACATCTCAATTGGTCGCACGGTATCCTCTGCAAGTTATTTTGGTGATCGTCTTGGTGATGATGCCGCTGGCTGTTTATGGCGCAAGTGCCCCTTTAAATTACAACTCGCTTGCTGATCTGCCCGCTACCATTGAAGCCAAGCAGGGCTTTGAAGTCTTAAAAAAGACGTTAGGGCCGGGGAACTTAGCACCGCTGAACGTGGTTCTAACGAATCGTGACCCTGCTACCATGACTGCCGAGATGGTGCAGTTGGAGTCCGAACTCCTAGCGCTGGATGGTATTGCCGATGTGCGAAGCCTGAACGATCCGTTGGGTCAAAATGGCGATATGACTCAAATGCTGCGGGTGGACACCCAGTTGCGCTTGATCGGGCAGATGTTAAATGCTCAAAACATGGATCTCCAGTCGCTTGATATGCAGGCGGCGATGACGGCTTTTTCCGGTATGAGCAGCTACTTTGAAAAGTTAGCCACGATGTTTCCCGCTGTCGCTGATGACCCGAACCTGAAAACACTACAGGAATTGTTCGGCAATATTCTGCTTTTTGCTCAACGGCGTGACGAAGCCCAGCTTGCATTTGAGGGGCTGGCAGCACGTTTCGCGACGATTGAAAATCCCTACATCAGTCTTAGTGAATTAACTGCTTTGATGCCTGCCGATTCGGGTAACACGGAGGCTGCCGCGCTCACACAGCTTATGGATCAATATATCTCACCGGATGGAACCAGCTACCGTATGACGGTTGTCCTGAATGATGACCCTAGCAGCGCGACGGCATTAGACAGTGTCCTGCGTATCCGCACACTGGTGGAAGGTTATCGCAATGGCGGTGAGGCGGTTGTTGATGGTTTATCCGCGATGACGGCTGACCTACGCGATACGCTTAACTCTGACATGATTTTAACGATTGGCATGGTCAGTCTGGGGATCTTTATTGTCCTCTTGTTTATGCTGCGGAGTGTTATCGCGCCGCTGTACCTGATTCTGACGGTTGGCCTGAGTTACAGTTTTACGATGGGGTTAACGGCACTCGTTTTTCGTGTCTTTTTTGGCGTTGAAGATGGCCTTGCTTTTATCATTCCGGTGTTCTCCTTTGTGTTCTTGGTCGCCCTCGGCGTTGATTACAGCATCTTCTTGATCGGGCGGGTGAAGGAAGAAATCGGTCATCGGGGTATTCGCGACGGCATTCATGAGGCGATTGTGGCAACCGGCCCGATCATCACCTCAGCAGGCATTATCCTCGCTGGTACTTTCGGCGCAATGATGTTTGGTGCGATTACCGCTTTGGCTGAACTGGGTTTTTCGGTGGCAGTAGGTGTCTTGATCGATACACTCGTCGTTCGCACGATGCTGGTTCCCGCATTGACCCTGCTGCTGGGCAAGTGGGCTTGGTGGCCGGGTGGTGTCCCACAAGCGAAAACGGCTGATCTATCGGAGTCCACTGCAAACCGGACGGTAACATCCACAGGCAATTAAGCACTGTGCTTTGATCCTTGTTCGTCAAAGAAAAATGCCAAAAGCACTGACACGCTTTTGGCATTTATATTCGTCAACGATATTAAGCTAAACGCCAATTTATTACCCTTCAAACAGTACCGGCACAGCGTAGCGCAGGTTCGCCAGAATTACATCCGCATACTGCTGCGCCCCTACCGGATTCGGATGCCCGACGGTCGCCCGTGGCGCGGCAAACTGCCGGATCGGTGAAAGCCGGTCAGCGTGTCGTTCGCAGGCTTCGCGGCGGCCTTCGGCAATGTCGGTCGGGTCTTGCGGTGACAGGTCAGGGTTCACCCCGAACAGGAAACTTTCCGGTGCGCCAACCGCGTTTTCTTCTTTAAAATGGGGATCGACAAAGAATACACGCCCCTGCACTTCAGGCATGATCCCCGTGAGTTCCACAATCGTGTTACGGATGCATTCATGGCTGCGGTCACGGAAGCGGGTGCAGCGTTCGATCAACGGGTCGGTGAGCACCGAGCCAAGTACGTTTACCATGATTTCACCCACGACTTCCGGCACCAGCGGTATACTGATGCCCATACCTTTAACCGCGTTTTGCACCAGCACCTGCTCGGATACACCGCTGAACATCTGGTAATAACCGGTCACCATGATGATGGCGTTCGGGAAGTCGTGATAGGCTTTTTCGATCAAGAGCTTCATCTTGCGCGAGAATGCATCCTCAATCTGCTCGTTCAATTGGTTATTCAGCGGGTTGATAATGCGTGTTGTATCGACATCATTCACCCCGCCACCCATCAACACCAGCTTGACGTTTTCATCGGTTTCCGACCCACCCAACGCGGTTTCCATCTGCTCAAATAAGGTGGGTTCACCGACTGGCACTTCGTTGGCAAACGGGCCATCAAGCGGGGGGAGTTCACTCGGGGTATCCGGCTCACCGATAATCGCGCCGGAATGGGCGAGAAAGTTACACTCGACCTCTAATCCCAAGCGCTTGAGTTCCGCTACCACCAGTGTGTGCGTTTTTTGATGCTCATAGAGTCCTTGACCCCACAGGACACTGTCACCCAGCACGACCATTTTAAAGTTCTTGTCCGTTGTCATCGTAACAGCATCCAATCTTAGGATAACTCGCCAACCACGTCTGATTATAACTCGGACAAACCCATCTCCTGATTGGTTAACCATGAGAAGTTGGGTTTCACCTCCTGAATGGTTTATCATGGAGTGAAATCTTATTTATTCAGGTTATGGGGTTACGCACCTGATAGAAACGAGCAGCCCGATGAGCCAACAGGAAATCTTAAAAGGTGGGAACAGTAACCGTGTAATCAAACAGGCGAACACGGTGGTTCGCAAAATGAGTGCGGCTTCACCTTTCGTCCACGCGCTGTTCAGATACTTAACTGATGCTGGATTCCGCGAATCGCCGGTGCTAATCGAAACCTTTGGCGATCAAGAACGCCTAAGTTATCTGGACGGGGAGGTTGGGCATTACCCGTTACAGCCCTATATGCAAAGCGATGCCAGCTTGATCGAAGTCGCGAAGCTGCTCCGGCGTTTTCACGACCTTACCCGCGATTTTGTGCCACCGCCTGAGTCTATCCCTTCTTCGCCTTATGAGGTGATTGGTCACAACGATTTTGCCCCTTACAACTGTGTCTATAAAGATGGGCATCTTGTCGGCATTATCGACTTCGACACCGCTGCACCCGCCAGCCGTGTGTGGGACATCGCTTACGCCGTTTACCGCTTTGTGCCGCTCACCAACGACCAGCACTCGCGGGATTGTGGCTGGTCGCCGATACCGGATCGGGCGGCGCGGCTCAAACTTTTTTGCGATGCTTATGGGCTGGATGCCTCCGACCGACACAAGCTGATGGATACGGTTCAAGAGCGTTTACAGGCGCTGATTGCTTATATGCAGGCAAATGCTTCTAATCTAGAGCATATTCCCCTCTATATAAATGATTTGGATTATATGAAGGAGTCTCAGGCGTTTCTGACCGACACGATTACGGCCTAAATAATTGGGATGAATAAGCGGTTATCAAACTATGGCATATCAACGAAAAGGGTTTCAGGTCGATGATGCGGCGTTGGGTCGCATCTGGGCAGCACACGGTTTGGGCGGCATCCAATCAGTCGATTGGGCAGGCAAGGGCATCAACAACCCCGCACTGACGATTAATGAGAGCCATGTCGTGCGTTTTGATGGCATCATCAATGAAGGCATATCGCGCTTTCATGGCGAAAAAACGGCATACAACTACCTCAAGTCAGCCGGGGTTCCTTGCCCCGATATGGTCGTACTGGACGATAGCAAGACGCTGGTTCCCTACGACTATATGATTATGACGCGGGTCGCCGGTACGCCGCTGTTGGATAGTTGGCCGACGCTCACCAACGAACAGCGCCAGCAGGTTGCTAAAGAGGCCGGCCTTTTGCTGGCGATGATGCATACGGTCACGCTGCCGAAGTTCGGGCGCTTGTACGGCACCGAGCGGGTATTTGACACATGGTACGGTTATATCATGGATAAATTCGTGCGGGATGGGCAGTCCAGCGTCAATGATGGCTTGATCCCACAGGCGCTTTATGACCGAATGCAGCATACATTAGGGGATTACCAGCCGACCTTCGACAGTGTGACCAAACCGCACTTGGTTCATTGGGATTACCACTTCGGCAATTTGCTTCAACAGGACGGTAAGATTACCGCTCTGTTGGATTTCGAATGGGGGTTGGGCGGCGACCCTGCCCACGACTTCAACCGCCGCAGTCAGTGGGAGGAAGAATGCCCCGGCAGCATGGCGTGGGTGTATAACGGCTCGACCGGCATACACGCCCTCGAAGCCGATCATGAAATCCGTGTGTCGTTGTACGAGATGCTCTGGTATCTCGATTGTGTGGTGGATGCCTGCGACGCCGATGAAGCCGCCGTGATGCGCGACAAGCTGGTTGACCGGCTGTCGTGGCTGGAGAATAACTAGCCTACTTCGTCTATAATGGTGCGATCAATGACCTGTACAAAGACCATGAGTTCATGACCTCATCCGAATCCACTGTGTCGTCCGGCCAAATTTCCAGCAGCGAAGCCCGCCGTGCCGCCCGTAATGCGGGGGCGATTGCGGCGGCGACACTCCTCAGCCGTGGGATGCAGTTCGCGTGGCAGTTGTTCTTTAGCGCTGCGCTGGGGCCAGCCATCCTCGGTATTTATGGCACGGTCAGCGGTTTCACCCAGATCGGTACCTCGATTTCGGCCTTCGGCATGTCGCCCATCGTCATCCGCGATGTCGCCCAGCACCCCGAACGCGCCGGTAAATACCTGACGACCACACTATTCACACAAACGCTGCTGGCACTGGTGGCCTATGTTGTGCTGAACCTCGCGGCGGCGGCAGGCGGCTATAGTGATACTGTGCGTGTGTTTCTGGCGCTGTCGGCGGTCAATCTGATGATTGATATGCTGGGTAATATGTGCTTCGACCTGCTGTTGGCGCGGGAAAAAATGGTGATGACCTCAATAGTCAGCATCGCCCATGTGGTGATTTTGATTGTGCTGGCAGGGTTGGGCTTGCTCGGCGGTTACAGCTTGTTCGGCATTTATGCGGGTGTCACGGTAGCAGGTGTATTGCGCTCGGCGGCGTTGTGGGCGCTGGCATGGCGTTCCGGCATCCGTCCGGCGTGGCCGTTCGATTGGCAGCTTGCGAAGCCGCTGCTGGTGAACAGCGCCCCACTGGCCTTCACGGCGTTTATCACACTGGCTTACCAGCAAATCGACAAGCTGGTGACCAACCGCCTGATCGGTGACGCGGAAACGGGTTATTTAGTCGCCGCCTTCGTCATTTTTTTCGGTGTAGTCGAACTGTTAAACACGACTATCCTCACAGCCTTTTACCCGCTGATGGCGCGTTCGTATGGTGATGGCAAGAATGACCAGTTCGGCTTTATTGTCGAGAAGCTGGCCTTCTTCACGCTGCTCATCTGCTTGCCGATTACGCTGGTGGTGTCGTTGTTTTCGCACTGGCTGACCCTGCCCATCTGGCGCGAGAACTTGCGTCCGGCGGCGGATGTGCTGAGTATCCTCATCTGGTACGCGCTGATCATGATGGTCGGCAATAATTTGTCACAAGCCATGCTGGTACAGAATAAACAGCGGCGTTTGCTCGTTATCAAACTATGTGGCTTAGGTGTCAATCTGCTGCTGCTCGTCCTGCTGCTGCCGCGTTTAGGGGTGCAGGGGGCGCCGCTGTCGTCAGTGATTGCCGAAGCCTGTGTATTCACGCTGCTGCTGTTGAGCTTCAAGGCGGTGGGCTGGAATATCGGCAGCCTCGCGCCCCGTGTGCTGCGGTTGCTTTTGGTGGGTGCTGCGGCTGGCGCGGTCATGCTGCTACTGCGTGAGGCAAGTTGGCTGCTGGCGCTGGCGGCGGGCGTGATGGTGTATGTAGCAGGCGTGCTCGGTTTGCGTGTGCTGGCGGCTGGGGATTGGGATTTGCTTTACCGGTTGGCTGCGGCATTGCCCGGTGGTGCATGGGTGCGGCGTTACTGGAAGCGGGATGTGAACGTCAACTGGTGAGTCGGGGACAAGGCGAACCTCATCCCCATATCCT
>JAPUDW010000250.1:6265-11323 GCA_027492915.1 Bacteroidota bacterium
GTAGAGTTTTATTATTGATACGACAAGCCTAATGCGTCCGGTAAAGTATTCAATAGGTTTGTCAAAGTACAGCGAAGAATAGATCTATAAATCGGATACTATTGACGGTATCTCAGGCCGCTTTCGGCATCAGTTGGCTGACGACATCCAGCAGACGTTCCGGTGTGAATGGCTTGGCGATGAACGCTGAACAACCGAAACTTTGTGCCAGCTTCATTTCTATGCTGCCTGTGCGTGCGGTAACTGCCACAATCGGTGGGGCATTCACGCCGCCAAGCTGCTTCTTCAGCGCCAAAATTAGATTGCGTCCGTCCACATCCGGCAGGTCGAAATCCATCAGGATCAGTTCAGGGCGGTTCTGACGAGCGTGTTTTGCACCATCCAAACCGCGTATAAAATGGGTGACGTTATAACCGGATGTGGTCAATATATGAATGACCATATCGGCATTTTGTTGGTTGTCCTCGACTAAAAGAATGTACGACATCATAACCTCCTTAAGAATCAACTTTTACTTGTTTTAAGGCGTATAGAGCCTGTTCAACCTGTTTGAGTAAAGCATCTGCTGTTGCCGGCTTACGCAAGTAATAACTAGGGTAGAGATCGTCTTCCGGCAGTTTATTTTCGTCTGCGGTGCAGATCACGACCGGAATAATGGCGGTTTCAGGGTTTTGCTTGAGCATTTGCAGGACATCCCAGCCGTTTACATCGGGCAAATAGACATCGAGGATAATCGCGGCGGGTAACAAACCGCTTGCGAGATCCAACGCTTCTTCACCGGTGTTGGTGTCGACCACCACATAACCAGCCTGTTCCAATATCGACCGCAGCAGTTGGCGGGTGTTCATGTCGTCCTCGACCAGCAGGATCATCTCCTGTGTTGCATCCTGTGTTGTTTCGAACACTTGTAATTCAGAGTCGAGGCGTGGTGTCGAGCCGTCATCGGTTGCTACTTGTTCCGCCACAATCGGCAGCCGGACGGTGAACACACTGCCACGCCCAACCTCGCTGGTGACAGTCATGTTACCGCCGTGCATGATGCTGAGCTGCTTGCTGATGTCCAAACCGAGACCTGTGCCGCCGTACTTTTTATCGGTATCGCGCTCAGCCTGTTGGAAGCGGTCAAAGATGACTTCCAGTGCGGATTCGGGAATGCCGATGCCGGTATCGATAATCGAGATCTTAACGAAATCGCCATCTTGCCGTGCTTGCAGGGTAACGCTGCCAGTGTCCGTAAACTTAAGCGCGTTCGAGATCAGGTTTAGGATGATCTGGCGTACACGCATCGGGTCAGCCCAGATGACGGGCAGGTTTTCGGGGAAATCCGAGCGCAGTTGCACGGGCTTGCCCTTGAGCAAACCTACCGAGGTTGCCATCACCCCACGGAACAACGATGGGAGTTCGGTCGCTGCCGGATGCAGTTCCAGCCGTCCTGCCTCGATCTTGCCGAGGTCGAGCACGTCACTAATCAGGCCGACGAGGTAATGACCGTTTTCCTCGATCAATTGCAGATAAGGTTTGTGGGCTTCGCTAATTGGTGTATTTTTGAACATCTGCGGCATATGCAGCATCGAATTGGAATAACCGATGATGACGTTCAAGGGTGTACGAAGTTCGTGGCTCATGTTTGATAGAAAAGTCGATTTAGCTTTGCTGGCGCGTTCGGCCTGCTGCTGCGCGGCTTCGAGTTCCTTGTTGACCATTTCCAACTTGGATGTGTAGTGCTGCACTTCCAGATACGCTTTTTGCAGTTGTTCGCTTTGGTCATAAAACATTTCGGCGCGGCGGTTGTCTTTGCTCTGGTTATCCAGCGTCCAGTGAATACGCTCGTAGGCTTGGTAGTTATTCAGGTACAAGATGGTCGCGATGATGACATAAAGAATAACCGGAATAAAGGCAGCGAGGATGGCCGGCCCGATTCCTACCTTTAAGCTGGCGGCGATGATAACACTCACGGATACAAACGCCGTAACCGTTGTCATCTGTTTGTGGTCAAGCACCATGCTCGCGACGCCGATGGGTAAAATCAACAGCGCGTAAATCATCATGTTCGGGCCACTAGAAGCGAGTTGTATGGCTAAAGAAACCGACATCCCCATCACAAAAATATAGCCTGCTGTCTCACAATGTTTCCATTTGAGTATGAGGTAACTTAGCAGGGATGTGCCGAATAAAATGATAAAGCCGTTGGAGTCAATTTTCGTTTGAGCATTTTGAGCATTTTGATCGAATTGATTGAAATGATTAAAAATAACGTACAGGATCACTGAAAGTAGGGCGCAGGCGATGATAATAAAGTTGAGTGTATCCGCACGTTCTTCACGTAAGTCTTCACTTACGTCAATGGAGAGAGGCGCTGTTTTCTCTTGCATATAACTTCCCCACTCTACATAAAGACCTAAAGGAATTGTAACCTTAACAATCCATTGAGGATGGTTGAGGATTTCAAATTTCGTAAATTTTTCACAGGCGCGGTGTGATTGACTTGAGGGGTTTATTCTGCTATCCTACTATTTGTGAAATGGTGCAAATGTCCCCGCTTTCTTTGGCGTTTTTCATCTTTCCCACATCTAGATCAACCACAGTAAGAAATGTAGAAGACAATGCAATTTGATGATTTAAACTTGATCGAACCCCTGCTGCGGGCTATCCGCGCCGAGGGATATTCGACTCCGACTCCTATTCAGGAGCAAGCCATTCCCCATGTGTTGGAAGGCCGTGATCTCCTTGGCTGTGCCCAAACTGGCACAGGTAAAACCGCAGCCTTCGCGCTGCCTATCCTCCAACATCTGGCGGAAAACCCTCGGCAGGGTAATCATATCCGTGTGTTGGTGCTGGCGCCTACCCGTGAACTCGCCAGCCAAATTGGCGACAGCTTCCGTGCTTACGGGCGTAATACGGGTGTGAAGCAGCTCACCATTTTCGGCGGCGTCGGTCAGCAGCCGCAGGTCGATAAACTGCGTCAGGGGCCGAACGTGCTGGTGGCTGCACCGGGGCGTTTGCTTGACCTGATGAATCAGGGCTTTATCAAGCTCAACAACATTGAAGTGTTTGTGCTGGACGAAGCTGACCGGATGCTCGACATGGGTTTCATCCATGATGTGCGCCGTGTGATCGCCGCCTTGCCCAAGCAGCGGCAAACCCTGCTGTTTTCGGCAACCATGCCTGAAGAAATTCAGGACTTGGCGCAGAATATTTTGATCAACCCTGTCAAAGTGGAAGTGACTCCGGTTGCCTCTACCGTTGATAAGATTGAACAGTCGGTGTTCTTTGTCGAAAAGAAAGACAAACCGGCGCTGCTGGAAAGCCTGCTGCAAGATAAGAACATCAGCCGTGTGCTGGTATTTACCCGCACCAAGCACGGCGCGAACAAAGTCGTGCAGCGGCTAGAGGCAGCACGTATTCATGCTGAAGCCATCCACGGCAACAAATCACAGACCGCGCGTGAAGCCGCTTTGAAGAACTTCAAATCTGGTCGCACCCGTGTATTGGTTGCCACCGACATCGCGGCGCGAGGGTTGGATGTGGATGAAATCACCCACATTATCAATTATGAACTACCGAACGAGCCGGAAACGTATGTACACCGCATCGGTCGTACTGCCCGCGCGGGTGCATCGGGTATCGCGTTTTCCTTTTGTGATACCGAAGAACGCGCTTACCTGCGTGACATCGAGCGCTTGATTAAGCTGCATGTGCCGGTGGTGGCTGAACATCCTTATCAATCGCCGTTGGGTGTACCGGAACCTACCGACTTCAACCGTCGCGGTGGTCAACGTTCGCAGCCGCGTCCACAGGGCGACCGCCCACAGAACAACAATCCGCGTCCGCAAGGTCAGCGCAACCGCAATAGTCGTGGTAACGCACGCCCACAAGGTGAGCAGGGTGACCGCCCGCAGAACAACAACCCGCGTCCGCAGGGTGAGCGTCCTCAAAATGGGGGCAGCCGTCCACAGGCCGCGCAGGGTGAACGCCGCAATGACAATCGCCCACAGGGTGAACGTCCGGCAGGTAATGGTGAACGCCGCAGCGACAACCGTCCGCAAGGCGAACGCCGCTACAACAACGACCAGCCGCCGCGTGATAACAATCGCCCCCAATCCGAACGGCCGGCGTTTGGGAACGGCAGTTACAGGCCGCAAGGTCAGGGCGCACGGGATGACTCGCAGATGAGCCGCCCTTCTGGCGAACCGCGCAAAAGCGATATGGGGCGCACCTCCAGCGGTCGTCCACAGGGCAGCACCCGCCCATATGGGCAGCGCCCACAGGGGCAAGGTGGCGACAGCCGTTCGCAGGGCAGCCGCCCGAATGGGAATGGTGAACGCCGCAGCGAGCCGCGACCGGAGTACAACAGCGCACGTCCGCAGCGTAACAATGAGCCAGCGCCGGATGCATCGGCCATCCCCGCTGTGCCAGTCCGCCGCAAGCGTCCACTGCCGCCGCCCGACCAGCGTGAGCAGCCCGTGTTGACCGACCGCTTTGGCAACCCCTTGCCGATGAAGCCGAAGAACAAACCGGCTGACGAATAACACGCGATTTGTAATCACAGATCGTTGTAAATGATTTTGTAGAGGCTTGCCAACGGTAAGCCCTTTTATATTGTTTGAATTGTCGTTATAGAATAGGGTTGCAACCGAAATAATAGAGTAGAACGATGTATAACTCACCTATCACCAAAGACGGGGTAAATATCTATACACTGCGCTCCGCTGTTAAAAGACAATCTGTCTTTATTTTATGCTTTATTCTTATCGTAAGCACCTTCGCGATGTTCGCAATAACTCTAGACGCTAAAACATTTGTTGAGCCAGTTATTGTATTCATTGTGGCGATTTTAGGAATCGCATTTTGCATAGAACTTATCCACATGAATTATTCTTTTCAACTTAAATTAACAACACAAGATGGAACATTAGTAGGATTAGGAAAAACAGTGCGTTTTAAGTGGGAAAACGTACAATCAATTGGCTACGTATTTTCAGATAAATACAAAAATGCTCAACTTGTTCTCTATTTAGCTCAAAGCAATGTATCTACTACAGGCTATAGATTTGCTAC